>NZ_CAPJ01000355.1 GCF_000331775.1 Xanthomonas translucens pv. translucens DSM 18974 | reverse complement strand
GCTGCTCAGACCGTCCGTCGCCCGCCAGTAAAGGCTGCTCTCGTCTCCATTCGGCTTGGCCGCAGACACCATGCCCATCGCCACACCCACAATCAGCGATGCACGCAGCGCCGTCACCACCAACTCCATCGCCGAGTGCCGCGATTGGCCCGTGGCCACCTGGTAACCCTTGAACAGCACCCACACCGTCAACGCGCTCATCGCCGTCACTGTCACCCACCACGACATGCGGATCAAGAGCGACCACTGAAAATAGTCGATCTCGTCACGCAAGAAGTTGTTGATGAGCGTAAATAACGCATAATTGCCAAGGTTACCCAACAAGCTCGTCACATCCTGCATAAACTACTCCATAGCGCGGCGCATTCATCGCTGAATGCAATTCCTACGAACCGATCCGCTCAAAAAGGAATCGGCACAATGCGAATCATCAATCGATGTTCAATTTTTGGAATCCATCGGGTTTCGACGACTTTGCGGTTTCCAGCGCCCCTGTCATGACCGCACCGCCGATCATTTTGCTCGCTATGTCTCCCAGACCGTCCCAGCCCGGGAACAAACCACCGGCCTGCGTTTGGTCCGCCGATGGCGGTTTCTGGCCATTCATCGCTGCCCGCGCTCCGGCCGACTGCACATCGTTCAGAAAGGCAAGGCGCTTTTCGTAGGCGAACATGGCCGCCTCGGTCTGTTGGCGGTCGATGTCCATCAATGTCTTCAGCGCGATCAGCTTGTTGGTGTTGTCTTCGAGCTTGCCGATTTCTTCCGGTTTGATGCTCTGGCGCTCTCTCTCGATCTCTCGCAGGCGCCCCAGCCGCTTGTCGGTGATGTCGTACATCGCCACCATGTAGTTGTACTGCGAGTTGCGGGTGCGCGTGATGATTTCGCAGGTCTTCTGCTGTTCGCTGGCAACAGACGTACCGGACGTGGCTTTCGCACATTGTGAAACGCCCTCGTCGTCTTTCCTCTTTACGAGCTTTTCCTTTGGCTTTTCGACTTCTTCGCCGCTCGCCCTGTCTTTTTTTCCTTAGCACCGATGAGATTTTGATTTCGAATCTTATCAAGATTTTCGAGCTTCGTATTGGCAGCATTGTCAACCACCTCCCACTGCGCGAACGCCGTGACAGGCGCCAGCGCGCATAGCGCGATCAAGGCAACCCTGATGCCGAACCGATTGGAAGATTTGATCGTCATGTCCATAAGCACCTCAACACTGAACTTGTAGAAAAACAAAGGGTCACCATGCAAAAGCGCGCGTCGTCACACGACTGCGGGAGTACCGCGACTATCCGAAGACGATTGCTTCCCGGATGCCGATTTTCCAGA
>NZ_CAPJ01000356.1 GCF_000331775.1 Xanthomonas translucens pv. translucens DSM 18974 | reverse complement strand
CGCCTGGTGGTAGCGGCTGTACATCGGCAGGCCGTTCTCATCGATGCCGCGGATGCCGCCATCCGGATCGGGAATGCCGCGTTCGTCGATCATCCGCGCCAGCAACGGCACCTGGCTTGCGCCGCGGCTGAAGCCTTCCAAGTGGTAGGCGATCCTGGCGTTGGGGTCGGCCTGGAAAATTTCCTGCGACTGTGTTTTCAAACGCTCATACATTTCCTCGGCGCGGAACAAGCTGGTGCGCCCGGTCGCGCCGTCGAGCGACTTACCAAGAAAATCGTCCTGGGTGCCGGCGCCTGCAATATATTCAAAGTGGATCCGCCTCTCTCCAGCCTTCTCCAAATCCTCAAGATTTTGGCGAAATTTGGCGACATTTGTGGCGTGCAACGGATCGGCATTGACATCGTTGCCGGTGCCATCCATCAAGCCCACAAGCAGGTGCGAATGCCGGTCGGCTGGGTCGAATAGCGTTGGCACCTTGAACTGATAGAGGTCTTCGGCCGCTTGTTCGTAGGTGCGCAAGTGCTCCTGACCAGCGGCGTAGTGCGACACATCATCGAGGGGCAATCCATCTTCACCCAACGGCAGGATGATCTTCTTTGCCATGACCCGCGCTCCTTCAGTAGTTTCCTGTCCAGGCCAAAACAAGTTCACTACGGCTGATTTTCCTATGTGGATCATGCTCTGGATCGACCAGATGCTTGGTCAAGACTCTTGCCTTCATATAAATATTGATCGTGCGATCGTTGACTTCGAGCAGGATGTAAATATGAAAGCGTCCATTTCCAGAATATCCGTAGGACATCCAAAATTCATCCACATCCTCCTTGGGCACGTTGTGCAGGATCAGGTGGCCAGGGAATACCTTCTCCAGGTCGATCTCAACATAACGCTCCACCCCATCCATTGCGGTCCAGCGGATATCGACCGTGCTTGGAAAGCCACGCGTCTCGAACTCCTCGGTGCTGCCGAAGCCGCCGGTCCAATGGTCCTTCCAGTCGGAAGCATACGGCTCGCCAGAAGGGCTATCCAAATCGCTGGAAGTATGCTGCTGTTTATCGAAGACAATGCTGCAGCGCAAGGTATGATAGCAACGCGCCCCAAACGAATAACTATCGAATCGCAGCGGCCAAGGCTCGCCGGATTTCTTCCGGAGCAAATGGGCATTGAGGAAATTCAACATTGCATGGCCGTCCATGTTGGGAGCGATTTTTCATGCGAAATATAGCAAAGGCACCCCTGGTGCAGCGCCTGCTGGATGTCCTCGGTGCTGGTGATGGCCGCGAGACGGTCCACGCCATCGGTACCGCGCTGGAGGTCTTCGATCGGGCCGTCGGCAGCATCGCGCATCCAGTTGGCCGGGCTCAGGCTGGGACGGTCGCGGTCATCGGCAGGCAGGCTGTAGGGATCGTCGGGTTGGGGCGCGTCCTTCAACGCCAGGGCCG
>NZ_CAPJ01000357.1 GCF_000331775.1 Xanthomonas translucens pv. translucens DSM 18974 | reverse complement strand
GGGCAATGCCTGCTGCACCGCCGGCGACATCGGCCAGCCATCGGCCGCCCAGCCGCTGCGGCGATACGCCAGTTCGTAGCGCGCGGCGATGGCGCCGGGGCTGTTGGCCAGATTGCGCGCAACGACTTCCGTGGACTGCGCATCCAGCTCGGCCGCGCGCGCGGGCGAAGCGGTCTCCTGTGCGTAGAGGCCACGGTTATTTTCCCCGGACACCGCGGTCTTGACCTGGCGGTGCCACTGGCCGTCGGCAGCATCGCGCATCCAGTTGGCCGGGGTCAGGCTGGGACGGTCGCGGTCATCGGCCGGCAGGCGGTAGGGATCGTCGGGTTGGGGCGCGTCTTTCAACGCCAGGGCCGCGGCGGCGTTGGTGGCCTGGTAGTTCAGTTCGCGGGCTTTGTCGTAACTGGCGACGATGGGCGTGGGGGTCGGATTGTTCACCCCGTCGTTCGTCGTGTCGGCCCTCCCCTCGCGCGACCAGGCGCGGCCATCGAAGGACCAGTGCGTGCCGTCGCGGTCGGTCTGGTGGTAGATGGCGCGGTTG
>NZ_CAPJ01000358.1 GCF_000331775.1 Xanthomonas translucens pv. translucens DSM 18974 | reverse complement strand
ATGCAGAAGACCGCGGTGCGCTCGGGCCAGCAGCTGTATGCCGAGAACTGCGACCTGACCGTGGTGGCCACGGTCGGTGCCGGCGCCGAAGTGATCTCCGACGGCAGCATCCATATCTACGGCAGCCTGCGCGGTCGCGCGCTGGCCGGCGCGCAAGGCAACACCGAGGCGCGGATCTTCTGCCGCGACTTCCACGCCGAACTGGTCGCCATCGCCGGCCACTACAAGGTGCTGGACGATATTCCCAAGGAACTGCGTGGCAAGGCCGTCCAGGTCTGGCTGGAGCAGGACCAGATCAAGATCGCCGCGCAAGATTGACGCGGCCCTACAACCGAACGTATCAGGAGACATTCCTTTGGCTGAAATTATCGTAGTCACCTCCGGCAAGGGCGGCGTCGGCAAGACCACCACCAGCGCGAGCCTGGCCTGCGGGCTGGCGCGACGCGGCAAGAAGGTCGCCGTGATCGACTTCGACGTGGGCCTGCGCAACCTCGACCTGATCATGGGCTGCGAGCGCCGGGTGGTGTACGACTTCGTCAACGTGGTGCACGGCGAGGCCACGCTCAAGCAGTCGCTGATCAAGGACAAGCGCTTCGACAACCTGTACGTGCTGGCCGCCTCGCAGACCCGCGACAAGGACGCGCTGACCCAGGACGGCGTGGAGAAGGTGCTCAAGGACCTGGTCGCCGAAGGCTTCGAATACATCGTCTGCGATTCGCCGGCCGGCATCGAGAAGGGTGCGTTCCTGGCGATGTATTTCGCCGACCGCGCGGTGGTCGTGGTCAATCCGGAAGTCTCTTCGGTGCGCGACTCCGACCGCATCATCGGCCTGCTCGACTCCAAGACCCGCAAGGCCGAGCAAGGCCAGACCGTGCCGGCGTTCCTGCTGCTGACCCGCTACAGCCCGGGCCGGGTGGAAGGCGGCGAGATGCTCAGCATCACCGACGTGGAGGAAGTGCTGGGGCTGAAGGCGATCGGCGTGATCCCCGAATCCGGCGACGTGCTCAACGCCTCCAACAAGGGCGAGCCGGTGATCCTGGACGGCGAATCCCCGGCCGGCCAGGCCTACGACGACGCGGTGGCCCGGATCATGGGCGAAGCGCGCCCGATGCGCTTCATCTCCGTGGAGAAGAAGGGCTTCTTCACCAAGTTGTTCGGAGGGTGAGCATGGGACTGTTCGACTTCCTCAAGGCCAAGAAGAACACCGCCGAGACGGCCAAGAACCGCTTGCAGATCATCATCGCGCAGGAGCGCAACCACCGCGGCGGCCCGGATTACCTGCCGCTGCTGCAACGCGAACTGCTGGAAGTGATCAAGAAGTACGTCAACATCGACGCCGACGCGGTCAAGGTGGACCTGGTCAAGGACGGCGAACACGACGTGCTCGATATCTCGGTGGCATTGCCGGAAGGGCCGTCGCCCTGAGCAATGCAGCGCGCTGCGCTCGCCGACGGCGGCCGCGGCGTGCTGCAGCGCCGACGTTGCGTTCTGGGTGACGTGCTGGCGAGGATGCACCGCGGCGCCTGCCATTGGCCGCAGTTGCGTGTACCCCGCCAGCGGCGCGCAGCGAACGCATGCTCTTCAGCGGTGCGATGGTCGCGTCATCCGCTTGCCGCAACCATCCGCTAACGCGTTGCCGATTGCGCCACGCGCCCCTCTCTTTTCCGACCTTCCGATGCAGACCGACGACTCCCGTTCCGCACCCGCTGCCCAGGTCCTGACCGTCGGCGCCATCGGCCTGGACGCGCCGCGTGCACTGTTGGCCCGGCATGGGCTGAGGCTGCACCGGGTCGCCGACGGCGCCAGGATTCCCGGCAGCTACTGGGGCGAACCGGAAGCCGGGGTGATCGCCAGCGACGTGTACGTGCGCGACGACACACCGGTGCACTCGCTGCTGCACGAAGCCTGCCACCTGATCGTGCTGCCGCCGGAACGGCGTGCGCGGGTGCATACCGACGCCACCGACTCGGACGAGGAAGAGGACGCCACCTGCTACCTGCAGATCGTGCTGGCCGACGCGCTGCCCGGCGTGGGCAGCGCGCGGCTGATGGCCGACATGGACGCGTGGGGCTACACCTACCGGCTGGGCTCCACCCGCGCCTGGTTCGAACAGGATGCCGAGGACGCGCGCGCCTGGCTGCTGCAGCGCGGACTGTTGCCGCAGCAAGCCTGAGGCCCGCGCACGCAAGCTCCTCGGCGCTCTGAACGCCTGTATGAGCCTCAGCCGCGACGAACGGAGCTGGATAGCGCCAAGGCTGCGGATGCCGTCTGGGCGCGGAGGCCAACCCGGCTGCGGGCGCAGTCGCGGCTCAAGCCGCTCACAGGATTGCGCCGCCAGAGCCACGCTGCCGATGCCGCTTCGGTGCAAGCGCGGCAATGCGCTACGCCGCGCCGCCGTTCTCCAATGCCGGACGCAGATCCAGCGTCGCCCGAGTACCCTGCCCGGCATCCGAATCCAGGTGCAGCGACCAGCCCAGGTGCTCGCACAGGCGCGCGATCAGGTCCAGGCCGATGCCGCTGCCCTCGCGGCCGCCGCCGCGGGCCATGCGCATGTAAATCGCGCTGATCTCCTCGGGCGCCATGCCGTGGCCGGGGTCGTCGATGCGCACCACGCCCGGCGCCGGCATCGCGATGTGGATGACGCCCTGGTCGCTGTTCTCGATCGCGTTGCGCAGCAGGTTGCCGATCGCCGCCTGCACGATCGCCAGCGGCGCCAGCACCTCGCACGGCGGCAACGGCGCCAGCGCCAGTTCCAGGCGCTTGTCGGCGCACAGGTGGCGATGGTCCTCGACGATGTCCGGCAACAGCTGGTCCAGCCGCACCAGGTCGCTGCCGCGCGCCAGCCGCGCTGGATCCTTGGCCAGCACCAGCAGCAACGAGATCAATTGGCCGACGCCGCTGGCGGTGCGGCGGATGCGCAGCAGCTGGTTGCGCGCGCTGGGCGGGATGTCGCTCTGCTCCAGCGCCAGTTCGGCGGCGCCGCCAATCACCGCCACCGGCGTGCGCAATTCATGGCTGGTGCTGTCGATGAAGGCGCGCTCGCGCTCGACGAACAGGTCGTTGCGCAGCAGGTAGTCGTTCAACGCATCGGCGATCACCACCTGTTCGGCGCTGGCGCGCGGATGCACGTCGATGCGCTGGCCGGGCCGGTCCGGGCGCAGGCTGCCGATGCGTTGCGCCATGTCGGTGAGCGGCTGCACCACCCGGCCCAGGCCCCAGGCCACCAGCGCGCCGAGCAGCAGCACCGCGATCACGTTGGACAGCAGCATCCACAGCGCCAGGTTCTCCTCGTGCTTCTGCAGCTCGGTGATGTCCAGTGCCAGCGCCAGGCGGCGGCCGTGCACGTCCTGCACCAGCACCACCTTGTCGCGGCCTTCCAGCGGCACGTCGTCGTGCAGGCCCGGCGCCAGCGCCGCCACCGCCGGCGGCAGCGGCTCGCCGCCGGCGTCGCCGTACAGGCTCACGGTGCGGGTGTCGATCCAGCGGTAGTCCGGATCGACCGCGCTGCGCGCCAGGAAATGTTCCAGTTCCGAACTCAGCAGCGAACGCCAGGTCAGCTGTTCGGCCTGGTCGTTGACGATGTAGCCATGCACGAACACCGCCAGCGACAGCAGCGCCGCATAGCCGACCAGCCACAGGGTGATGCGCTGCCGCAGCCCGGTCCTACGCGGCATGCTCTTGCTCGTGCGGGCCCACCACCGCGAGCCGGTAGCCGATCCGCGGCAGAGTGTGGATCAGCTTGGCCGCGAACGGGCCATCCACGCTGCGCCGCAGGTCGTAGATATGCGAGCGCAGCATGTCGCCGTCCGGCGGCTCGTCGCCCCACAGCGCCTGCTCCAGGCGATCGCGGGTGACCGCAGCCGGGCTGGCCTGCATCAGCACTTCCAGCAGTTTGCGGCAGGCCGGATACAGGTGCAGGGTGCGGCCGCCGCGGGTCGCCTCCAGCGTGCCCAGGTCCAGTTGCAGGTCGCCCACGCGCAGCAGCTTGCTGCGGCCGCGGCCGTTGGCGCGCAGCAGCAGCGCCTCCAGCCGCACTTCCAGTTCCGGCAGCGCGAATGGCTTGGTCAGGTAGTCGTCGGCACCGGCGCGGAAACCGGCGATCTTGTCCGGCAGTTCGTCGCGCGCGGTGAGCATGATCACCGGCACCTCGGCGTGGTGCTGCTCGCGCATCGCGCGCAGCACCTGCGGCCCGTCCAGGCGCGGCAGCATCCAGTCCAGGATCACCGCGTCGTAGTGTTGGGTGGTGGCCAGGTGCAGCCCGGTGACGCCGTCCGGCGCCGCGTCCAGGGTGTGGCCGCGCACCTCGAAGTAGTCGAACAGGTTCGCGACCAGGTTCCGGTTGTCCTCTATCACCAACAGCCGCATGGCACTCGCTCGCATTCCGGGACGTCGGGGGGATGACGCCATGCTAGCGGATGCGCGTCGGAACACGGTCGGAATGGGGCATCTTGATCGAATCTCCATGAAACCTGGATGGAACCCGCATACCGCGACGGCAACCTGGGCTGAAGCGCCGCAGCGGTGGCACCCCAATCCGACCGGTCTCCGACAAGCAGCACAACACCATGACGCCCGCCACCGTTCGCGCGTCCAGCCCGCCTGCCTCCATGCACAGCCCGTCCCTGCCCCTGTCCGCCGTCGCCGTCCTGCCCGCGCCGTCGGCGTTCTATCGCCAGCATCTGTGGCTGCCGCTGGCCGCGGCGCTGCTGGTCAGCGGCGTGCTGATGGGCCTGGGCGGCGACTTCTGGTTCGCCGACCTGCTGTACCGCTGGGAAGGCGGCCACTGGGCGCTGAAGAATGCCGCGCTGACCCGCAGCCTGATCCATCACGACGGCAAGCTGCTCAGCACCGTGGCCTGGGTGGCGACGGCCGGCCTGGCGGCGTGGGCATGGCGCCGTGCCGACAGCCAGCGCTACCGGCTACCGCTGCTGTACCTGGCGCTGGCGGTGGCCTTGAGCACCGGCGTGGTGTCGCTGCTGAAGTCGCTGACCCATATGGACTGCCCGTGGGACCTGAGCCGTTACGGCGGCCACCTGCCCTACATCGGCCTGTTCGAGCCGCGGCCGGCCGGCATGCCGCATGCGGCCTGCTTCCCGGCCGGGCATTCCAGCGCCGGCTACGCCTGGGTGGCGCTGTATTTCGTCGCGCTGGCGCTGAAGCCGGCCTGGCGCTGGCCGGCGCTGGCGGTCGGGCTAGGCGCCGGACTGCTGTTCGGCCTTGGCCAGCAGCTGCGCGGCGCGCACTTCCTGTCCCACGATCTGTGGACGCTGTCGCTGAGTTGGGGCGTGGCCCTGGGCCTGTACCGCGTGTTGCTGTGGCGGCCGCAGGTTTCGGCCCGATCCATGCATGTCGCTTTGCCTGTCGTGAAGGAAAGCCGCGTATGAGCATCTCGTTGCCGCATCCCAGCAGCCAGTCCCCGACCCGCTGGTGGCGCTACCGTCCGCTGCTGAGCAACGAAGCGCTGGCGCTGGCGGCCAGCGCGTTCTTCGCTCTGGTCTGTAACGGCATGTTCTGGCGCAGCGCGATGAGCGGCCACCCCGGCGACCTGAAGCTGGGCCTGTCGCTGTTCCTGCTGCTGCTGTCGGTGCACGGCCTGCTGCTGGGCCTGCTGCTGTGGCGCGGCGTGTCCAAGCCGCTGCTGACCGTGCTGCTGCTCACCACCGCGTTCGCCGCGCACTACATGAACAGCTACAGCGTCTACCTGGACGCGGACATGCTGCGCAACGTGCTGGCCACCGACCACAAGGAATCGCGCGAACTGATGACCCCGGCGCTGATCGCGCCGCTGGTGTTCTACGCCGCGCTGCCGATCCTGGCGCTGTGGCGGCTGCGCCTGGTGCGGCGTCCGCCGGGCAAGGCGCTGGCGATCCGCGCCGGCTTCCTGCTGGCGATGCTGGCGCTGGGCGGCGTCGGCGCGATGCTGTCGTTCCAGGACCTGTCGGCGATGATGCGCAACCATCGCGAAATCCGCTACCTGGCCACGCCGATCAACTACCTGGTCGCGTTGCGGCAGGACCTGAAGTCCGACAGCCCAACGCACAAGGCGCCGAAGCTGCCGATCGAGCACGACGCGATCGCCACCGCGCGCGCGCGCGGCAGCAAGCCGCGGCTGCTGGTGGTGGTGCTGGGCGAAACCGCACGCGCGCAGAACTGGGGCTTGAACGGCTACGTGCGCCAGACCACGCCGCAGCTGGCGCAGCTGGGCGTGATCAATTTCCCCGACATGCATTCGTGCGGCACCAGCACCGAGGTCTCGGTGCCGTGCATGTTCTCCCCGTTCGGCCGCCACGACTACAACGAAGGCAACATCCGCAAGCACCAGTCGCTGCTGCACGTGCTCGAGCACGCCGGCATCGCCACGCTGTGGCGCGACAACCAGTCCGGCTGCAAGGGCGTGTGCGACGGCCTGGCGATCCAGCGCCTGGACGACGCCAAGGACCCGCAGCTGTGCAAGGACGGGCGCTGCATGGACGAAATCCTGCTGCAGGATCTGGCTACACAGGTGCGCGCCAAGCCCGGCGACCGCGTGGTCGTGCTGCACCAGCTCGGCAGCCACGGCCCCAGCTATTTCGAACGCTATCCGGCCGGCTTCCGCCGCTTCACGCCCACCTGCGACAGCGCCGACCTGGGCAACTGCGGGCGCGACCTGATCGCCAATGCCTACGACAACTCGCTGCTGTACACCGACCACCTGTTGGCGCGCACCGTATCCACGCTGGAAGCGATGCCCGACTACGACACCGCGATGATCTACCTGTCCGACCACGGCGAGTCGCTGGGCGAGAAGGGCCTGTACCTGCACGGCGTGCCGTATGCGATCGCGCCGCAGGAGCAGACCCACGTGCCGATGGTGATGTGGTTCTCGCCCGGCTTCGCCAGCGACCGCGGCCTGGACCTGGCCTGCGTGCGGGCGCGTTCGCGCCAGTACGCCGACCAGGACAACCTGTTCCCGTCGGTGCTGGGTCTGATGCAGGTCAAGACCGGGATCTACGACCGCACCCGCGACCTGTTCGCGCAGTGCGCCGGTAGCGGCAGCGCAATCGCCGCCGGCGCCGCAAGCCGCTAAGCGGCGGCCTGCGCCAGCTGCGCGGCGCCGCCGGCCCTTGCGGCGGAAGGGGTGGACACACTAGCCTTCGTCGCATTCGCCACCGAAGGATTCGCCGTGAACCACCGCCCTCTGCTGCTTGCGCTGTGCATCGGCGCGAGCGTGCTTGCGCTGTCCGCGTGCCGCAAGGAAGCCAGCACCGAGACCGACACCGCGCCGGCGCCGGCCGCGCCCGGCGAAAGCGCCGACCAGTTCGTTGCCCGCATCAACGAGGAGTACCGCGCGCTGCTGCCGGAGCTGACCTCGGCGCAGTGGCTGTCGATCACCTACATCAACGGCGATTCGGAGCGGCTGGTGTCCAAGGCCAACGCGCGCTGGCTGACCACGCTCAATGGCTGGATCGCGCAGGCCAAGCGCTACGAGGGCAAGCCGATGTCCGCCGACAGCGCGCGTGCGCTGCAGCTGCTGAAGCTGATGACCGCGATGCCGGCGCCGCGCGACCCGGCCAAGCTGGCCGAACTGGCCACTCTCGCATCGAAGATGGAAGGCGCCTACGGCGCGGCGACTTATTGCACCGGCGAGGGCGACGCGCGCCGCTGCCGGCAGCTGGGCGAACTGGAGGACGTGCTGCGCCGCAGCCGCGACTACGACCAGCAGCTCGACGCATGGCAGGGCTGGCACGGCACCGCGCAGCCGCTGCGCCAGGACTACCGACGCTTCGTCGAACTGGTCAACGAAGGCGCGCGCGAGATGGGCTATGCCGACACCGGCGCGATGTGGCGCAGCGGCTATGACATGCCGCCGGCGCAGATCGCCGCCGAGACCGACCGGCTGTGGGCCCAGGTCAAGCCGCTGTACGCGCAACTGCACTGCTACACCCGCGGCAAGCTCGACGCCGAATACGGCAAGGACAAGGGCGAGGTCGCCGGCGGCCTGCTGCCAGCGCACCTGCTCGGCAACATGTGGCAGCAGGACTGGAGCAACCTGTGGGACCTGCTGCAGCCCTACCCCGGTGCCGGCAGCCTGGACATCACCGACACCCTGGAAAAGCAGTACCAGAGCAACCTCGGCGCGGCGCTGGCGCGGCGCAATGGCGACACCTCGCCGGAAGCGCGATTCATGGCCCAGCGCGACGCGCAGCTGCAGAGCGCCAAGCAGATGACCGAGCGCGCGCAGGATTTCTACACCTCCCTGGCGATGCCCAAGCTGCCCGACAGCTACTGGGCGCGCAGCCAGTTCATCAAGCCGCTGGAGCGCAACGTGGTCTGCCATGCCAGCGCCTGGGACATGGACATGGCCGGCGACGTGCGCACCAAGATGTGCATCCAGCCGAACGAGGAAGACTTCACCACCATCTACCACGAGCTCGGCCACCTTTATTACGACCTTGCCTACAATCCGTTGCCGCCGCTGTTCCAGGGCGGCGCCAACGACGGTTTCCACGAGGCGATCGGCGACACCATCGTGCTGGCGATGACCCCGCACTACCTGCATTCGATCGGCCTGGTCGAAGCGCCGCAGCGCAGCCGCGAGGCGCTGATCAATGCGCAGATGCGCATGGCGCTGAGCAAGGTCGCCTTCCTGCCATTCGGGCTGATGATCGACCGCTGGCGCTGGGGCGTGTTCGATGGCTCGATCGCGCCGGAGCACTACAACCAGGCCTGGTGGGAACTGAAGGCCAGGTACCAGGGCGTGGCCCCGCCGACGCCGCGCGGCGAGGATTTCTTCGACCCCGGCGCCAAGTACCACGTACCAGGCAACACGCCGTACACGCGCTACTTCCTGTCGCACATCCTGCAATTCCAGTTCTACAAGGGCCTGTGCGACGCGGCCGGCTACAAAGGCCCGCTGTACGAGTGCAGCTTCTACGGCAACAAGGAAGCCGGGCAGAAATTCTGGTCGATGCTGCAGCGTGGCGGCAGCCAGCCGTGGCAGCAAACGCTGAAGGAACTGACCGGCAACGACAAGCTCGACGCCGCCCCGCTGCTGGAATACTTCGCGCCGATGCAGGAGTGGCTCCAGCAGCAGAACCAGGGGCAGATGTGCGGCTGGGAGGCAGCAAAGGCCGTGCAGGCGGTCCCGGCGGCAGCGCCCCCCGCCATACCGGCGCCCAGGCCGCAGTAAGCGCCGCACAGGACAGCGCAACCGGCGATCCGTTCGCCGACCAGACAGGTCAAGCGCTCGTTGCATCATCAGGTGCCACGAATGCGCCAGCGCCAGGGGAGCGCATGTTCTGAAGTAGCGATGCCCTGCTGAAGCCAGTGCGGCGTGTCAGCGCGCAGGCGATTGGCGCAGGGTGATGACACGGTATTGGCCATGGTCGCCGTAGTGCGGTCCCTTCTTCTCGACCTCGGCGCACAGCCTGTCTTCGCCGCAGGGCACCAGATTGGCCCGCGCAACGCGATCCAGGTACGCGATTTCCGCCCGGCGCTGTTCGGCCTCGGCCAGCATCGCCTTGGCGCTGTAGAGCGCGTAACCCACGCCGCACAATCCCATGAGGGCTGCCGCGAGCATGGCAATGGATCCCATCCACATGCGGCGCAGGGCAGTGGCTTCCAGCGATTGCTGCGCTTGCGCGTAGCGCTGGGTGGCTTGCTGCAGCGTCTGATCCGCAGCGGTCAGCGTGCGATCGAATCGCTCGGCCGCCGGATCCAGCGCCATCGAGAGCGCCTGCTGCGTCAGCTGCGTCAGCCGCGGCAGTGCGTTCTCCACCACCCGATTGACCTTGTGGTCGGCGTTGTTGGCCGCAGCATTGAGCGCCTGCAATTGCTGGGCGACCTGGTCTTGCAAGCGCTGTACCTGCCGTTGCAGGGTGGCGGCCAGCGTCGCCAGGGCCTTGCAGGCTTCTTGCTGGGCGTCATTGGAGGGGTTGCTTTCCGTCAGCGCGGGCGTGCTTTGCGTGTCCATCGTGTCCTCTTTGCGCGTTCACGTCGCCACAGGATATGGTGGCAACTACCCACCGCCGCCTCCACCTCCACCTCCTCCCCCTCCACCGCTTCCTCCCCCACCTGCGCCACCACCACCAGGGCCGCCGCCACCCCCTGGCCCAGGCTGCATCATGGGTCCGTTGGCGAATTGCGGCAGGGTCATCACCATCACCGGGCCGCGGCTGGTCTGGACCTGGGCCGTGGTGTCCAATCCGACTGCCTGCATCGCCGCGACCTGTTCCTTCGCCTCCTCCATGGCCTGGGCCTCCAGGTACTGATTCCCCTTCTCCAACAAGGCATGGGTGAAAGGGCTATCGGCAATCCGGTCCAGGGCCTGTTCGATGGCGACGTCGTTCTTGCAATTGATCGCATGGATGAGATCGTCCACGTCGGTGTCGCCGGTGATCGCCTTGCGCCGGGGCAGCGACGCCGCGCTCGGCTCGCCTGGCGGTTGCGCATGGGCAGGATCTGCATCCCGGGGTGACATGCCGGAGCGTGCCGCGTGCCCGGATGGCACCAGCGCAGACACATCCTGACGGCGAAAATCGCTCTCCGCCGCCCAAGGCTCTTCGCCACGCGCGCGCCGCGCCTGCCACGCCTGATCCAGGCGGTCTTGTTGCGCGAGGTCTTTTTCGAGCTGTATCCGCAGTGCACGCATTGCGTGCAACGTGTCCTGCCAGGTCTCGCGCCTTTCCGGCGCGGTGGCGGTGTGCGCGTCGGGGGGCCGGACCGAGGAAGCGACGTCTTGCTGGTGCGTTTGCGCTGTGCGTTCTGGCATGCCGATGGAGCGGTCATCGGTGCGCGCATCGGCGGACGGCATCGGTGCCTGCGCCAGGTGAGCGGACGCTGGTGCCAGCGCGGTCTGTAGCTGCTGGGCGCTTGGCGCATCCAGCGCAGGCACGCGTGGCGGCTCGAGGTCTTGCGCATCGCTGCGCTGTGCGGCGCGTAGCGTTGCCGGGGACGGTTCCGAAGGTGTCAGCGTAACCGCAGAGGAATGCCCATGTGCCGGATCCTGGTGCGGTTGCAGCGGCGTGCGCGCGTGCGCGGCGGCCGATGCCTGGGCGATAGACGGTTGCTGCGCGGGATGCGCTCGCGCATCGGCTTGCAGGGGTGCGGATGCCTGCGCGGCGTGATGCTGCGCGTCCTGCGCAAGGCGCTCCTGCACCTGCTGCAGGTGCAATGCCTGCTGCGCCGCTGCATCAGGTACATCGTCCACATGCGGCTGCCCACGTTGCGCCTGTTGCTCCTGCGTGTGTTGGGCCAGGCGTTGTGGAGCATCATGCTGTTCCTGCGCGCGCTTCTCGGTCTCCTGCGTTGGGCGTTGCTCCTGATCGCACTGCGGGGTTTCTTGCGCCTGGCGTTGCTCCTGTGCGCGCTGCTGGGTTTCCTGGGCTTGGCGCTGTTCCTGCTCGCGTTGCCGGGCTTCCTGCGCTTGGCCTTGCTCCTGCTCGCGTTGCTGCGTTTCCTGGGCCTGGCGCTGTTCCTGCTCGCGCTGCCGGGTTTCCTGCGTTTGGCGTTGTTCCTGCTCGCGTTGCTGTATTTCCTGCGCCTGGCGCTGTTCTTGCTCGCGTTGCACGAAGTAACG
>NZ_CAPJ01000359.1 GCF_000331775.1 Xanthomonas translucens pv. translucens DSM 18974 | reverse complement strand
TTCAGCCGCGACAACCTCCGAAGCCGGAAGGCCCGCCGCTGCGCGCGTCGCGACTGACGTCGCTCACTCAAGGGTTTCACCGGCGCCGTGGAGCTGCCAGACCTCTTGTGGGAGGGACTTCAGTCCCGACGGCACGCCGCTTCGGAACATTCACCACTTCGCTCGTCGCGGCTGAAGCCGCTCCTACAGAGGAGCATCACGCTGCCGCTGCGCGCTCCTAGGCCTGCGAACGCGGCGTGGGCGGCTTGGCGGCGTCGCTGAAATCGGCGATCTTCCACAAGTAGAAGCTGGCATAGCTGCGATACGGACCCCAACGCTCGCCATGCTCGGCCAGCGACTGCGGCGCGGGCATCTGCTGCAGCTGGCCCACCCGCTGCGCGCCCTTGCGCACGCCCAGGTCGTCCACCGGCAGCAGGGCGGGGCGGCCCAGGCGGAACAGCAGCATCATCTCCACCGTCCAGCGGCCGATGCCGCGGACCGGCAGCAGCGCCTGCACGATCGCCTCGTCGTCCATGAAGGCAAGCTTGCGTAACGAGGGAATCTCGCCGGCCGCCTCGCGCCGCGCCAGATCGCGCAGCGCCAGCGCCTTGTTGGCGGACACGCCGCAGGCGCGCAGGCCAGGATCGTCGATCCGCGCCAGCGTGTCGGCATGCAGCCGGATGCTGCCGATCGCCGCCTCGACACGGCCGACGATGGTCGCCGCGGCCTTGCCGCTGAGTTGCTGGAACAGGATCGCGCGCGCCAGCGCATCGACCGGATCGAACGGCCTGGCCCAGCCCGGTTGCGGCGCGATCGGGCCGATCCGGCGCATCCACGCGCCGAGCTTGCGGTCGCGCCGGCTCAGGTGGTCGTAGGCGGCCTGGGTGTCGAATCCGCGCGCGTAACGGGGCATCTCAACGCCTCAGCGCATCCAGCGCGTACAGCACCCAGCCCAGCATCAGCGTGGTGCCGCCGACCGGGGCCAGCCGCGTCGACCATTGCGCCAGCGCGTTGCCGGCCAGGCTGCCGGTGAACAACAGCGTACCGAGCAGCAGCAGCGCCAGCGCGACGCGCGCGAGCAGGCGCTCGCTGCTGCGGGCCAATGCCGCCAGCGCCAGCCCATGGCCGAAGGCATACAGCGCCGCGGTCTGCAGATGCGATTGCGCCAGCGGCTCGCTCACGCCGTGCGAGGCATAGGCGGACAGGCCGATCGCAGTGGCCGCCAGCAGGCCGCCGGCGCAGGCCAGCCAGGAGCGTTTACGCGAACGCCGATCGAGATTCAGCATGACGATGCTCCGTTGCGGCCGGCGTTGCGGCCCCATAAACGAAACGCGCCGCAAGCAGCGGCGCGTTTCGTGTCACACATCCATGCAGGCGAGGCTTACTTGATCGCCCAGTAGATGTCGTACGTGCCATCCGGCGTGAACGACTTGTCCACCCCGCCCTTCCAGGCTTCGTACGGACGGTCGGTCACGTCGTAGCCGCTGGTGGCGGCCCAGGCGCGGACTGCATTGCGTGCCGCATCCAGGCCCGCCATGTGTCCGGTGTAGCTGGCGAACGCGGAACGGTGCGCCTGGGTACGCAGATAGGTGACCGGCGCGCCCTGCGGGATGGTCAGCTTCAGCGGCTCGCCGCTGGCGGCAACCGGGGTGGCATCGACCGGAGCGGCCGCAGCAGCAGCCGCGTCGCCCTTCTTGTCGCCCTTCTTGTCTTCCGGCTTGGCCGCCGCGTCCGGCTTCGGCGCGCCACCGGCACGCTTGCGCACCGGCTGGGTCACGTCGAAGGCGTACTTGTCGGAACCGAAGTCGGTGGTGACGATGCGCACCGGACCGGCCGCTTCCAGGCCGTTGGCGTCCATCACCCGCTTGATCCACTCCTGATTGTCCTTGATGGACTTCTTGATGGCCTCGTTGTCGCGGTCGATGTTGCCGGCGTTGACCACCAGCAGATCTTCGGCCGGAACGTCGACGACCTTCAGGTCCTTCAACGGGGTTTCATCGGAGCGGTAGTCGACGTTCGGCACGGTGGCCAGCACGTTGCTCAGCCGCGACAGGCCCAGCTTGATGTCGTCGCCGACATGGCGGCTCACGTACAGGCCGGCATAGCGACCGAACAGGTCCCAACCGTACTTGACCGTGTAGTCCTGGGTGATCTTGACGTTGCGGCCGCTCTTGCCGGTCGACTCGAGCTTGAACGACGTGGTCTTGTCGCGGCCCTTGCTCTCGTCTTCGATGCCGACGACAACCTGCTTGTTCTGCTCGGTCGAGGTGATGGTCCAGCTGCCCTTGCCGATGTAGCCCTCGTTGGAGGCGTAGTCGAGGCGGGCGCCGACGCCGGCTTCGGGGCCGGAGAGCTTCAGCTGGATACGCGGATCGCGCAGCACCAGCGGATTCCAGTCCTTGAACCGACGCAGGCTGTTCACCGTGTCATAGACGATGGTCATGCGCCGATTGGTTTCGACGCTCTCGGACATGTGACGTTCCGAAGGCAGCACCAGGCCAACGATGACAAACAGGCCAGCTACGATCCCCAGCGCGATCAGGAATTCGATAATACGGGTCATTCAGAAGGTCTCCGGGGCCGATCCCACGGCCGGGTTAATGAAGCGAAGCGCCCATCCTAGCAGGCTTCGCGGCTCGTGGTCAGCAGATGGCGACGCGGAATTCGGCATAGTGGCGAAAACCCTGCGAACGCGCCGTGCACAGCGCCGCGGCGCGGGCGACCAGACCATTATCACCCAGGCAGTGGCGGACAGGCAGGCAGCGGCGCCGTGCGGCCGCAGGCAAGCCACACCCGGCCAGGCGTTTGCGGCTGCACGCGGGAACCGCCGGCGGTCCCGGCGGGCAGACCAGTGCGTCCGCACCGAGGCCGGGGCTGTGGGCATCGGCCCAGCACGGCCGAGGATGCGGCAGGCCTGCCGCTGCGCTCGTCGCGACTGAAGTCGCTCCTACAAGGATTTCACCGGCGCCGTGGAGCGGCGCGGCCTCTTGCGGGAGGGACTTCAGTCCCGACTGCATACCAGTTCGGCAAATTCACCACTCCGCTCGTCGCGGCTGAAGCGGGTTCTACAAGGGGCTGGCGCCCGCAAACGCCCGGCGCGCTGCGCCGGGACGGGCATCCTGGCGCATCAGACCAACTGCAACTCGAACGCCTTCAGTACCGCCCGGGTGCGGTCGCGAACGCCGAGTTTCGACAGGATGTTGGACACATGGTTCTTGATCGTGCCCTCGGCCACGCCCAGCGAGTTGGCGATCTCCTTGTTGGAGAAGCCGCTGGCCATCAGCCGCAGGATCTCGGTCTCCCGATCGGTCAGCGGGTCGGGCCGGTCCAGGCTGACGAAGTCGTTGCGCATGTGCTCCAGGCCCGACAGCAGGCGCTGGGTCACCGCCGGCTGCACCAGCGAACCGCCGGCGGCGACCGCGCGGATCGCCCCGACCAGCTGTTCCAGCGACACGTCCTTGAGCAGGTAGCCCTTGGCCCCGGCCTTGAGCCCGGCCAGCACCAGCTGGTCGTCGTCGAAGGTGGTCAGGATGATGGTCGGCGGCAGCGTGCCGTTGCGCGACAGCATCTGCAGCGCCTCCAGCCCGGACATCGCCGGCATGCGCATGTCCATCAGCACCACGTCCGGCTTCACCTGCGGGATCAGCTCCACCGCCTGGCGGCCATCGTTGGCTTCGGCGATCACCTCGATCCCGCCGTCCAACGCCAGCAGCGAGCGGATCCCCTGCCGCACCAGGGTTTGGTCGTCGACCAGGCAGACACGGATCATCACAGCACTCCTTGTGAAACGGCGGGCGGCAGCAACGCGGCCGCACTCGGGACCGCGACGCGCAGGCGAAAGCCCGTGCCCTGCGACGCATCGATCTCCAGGCTGCCACCATACTGGCTCAGCCGCTCGCGCATGCCGCGCAGGCCGTTGCCGGGCAGCACGGTCTCGCAGCCGCGGCCGTCGTCGTGGGCCTGGATCAGTACCAGCGGTCCCTCGCGGCGCACCTGGATCCACAGGTTGTCGGCCTGCGCATGGCGCACCGTATTGGTGATGATTTCTTGGGTGCAGCGCAGCAAGACATGCGCGCGCTCCGGATCCTCGACGGTCAACGGCGCGTCCACCTGCAGGTGGATCCGCAGCGACGGCACCCGCTCCACCAGCGGCCGCAGCGCCGCGGCCAGGTCGATCGCGCCGCTGTCGCGCAGATGGCTGACCGCCTCGCGCACGTCGGTCAGCAGCAGCTTGGCCAGGGTATGCGCTTGGTGCACATGCTCTTGCGCGCGGCCCTCGGTGATGTGGCCGGCCACTTCCAGGTTCAGGCTCAGCGCGGTCAGGTGGTGGCCGAGCAGGTCGTGCAGCTCGCGCGAGATGCGGGTGCGCTCGTTGACCCGGGCGCTTTCGGCCAGCAGTGCGCGGGTGGCGCGCAGCTCGGCATTGAGTTGGCGCTGCTCCTCGCGGGCCTGGGCCTGCTGCCGCGCGACCAGGCTGGTGACGAAGATGAACATGGAGAAACCGCCGTACAGCAGCGACTGCATCAGGGCGTCGAACATCGGAAAGCCGACCAGCAGATAGTAGACCGGCAGCACCGCCAACTGGCTGAGCACCAGCCACAGCACGCCGATCCGCACCGGCAGCAGCCACGGGATCACGCCTGCCGCCACCATCATCAGGATGCTGCCCAGCCCGCTTCCGGTCAGATAACTGACCGCCAGCGCGCAGACGGTGAGCAGCAGCAGGATCAGGCGATCGTACCAATGCGCATGGCCGCCGCTGCCCAGTCCGCGGGTCAGCCAGTAGTAGCTGCCGCCGAAGGCGATGAAGAAGCCGGACATCATCGCCGCCTCCCAGCCGCCACGCCGGTTCGCGCCCTCTTCCGGGATCCAGTAGGTGTAGACCAGCGGCATGGCGATCATGGCCCAGGTGAACAGGCCGGCGAAGCGCAGGACGCGGGTATGGCTGAGGTTTCCCAACATGCACGCATCTTAGGATGAACGGCGCGCAATGCACTCCCACGGAAGTCATGCATGCGCGGCTCGCCGCCCCGCGCCCCGCGTGCGATAATCCAGCTGGCGGTCCGCATCTGGCCGCGCGCGCATCAGCAACGGAGTCCCAATGTCGATCGTCATCCGCGACGTGCGCGAGCACGAGCTCGATTCGGTCCTGGCCCTGAACAACAATGCCGGCCTGGCGATCCTGCCGCTGGATTCAGCCAAGCTGCACCGCTTCTACGAGACCGCAGACTATTTCCGCATCGCCGAGCGCGACGGCAACCTGGCTGGCTTCCTGGTCGGCTTCGGCGCCGACAGCGACCACGACAGCAGCAATTTCGCCTGGTTTCGCGAGCGCTATCCGGCGTTCTTCTATATCGACCGCATCGTGGTGGCCAGCCGCCGCCGCGGCGGTGGCGTCGGCCGCGCGTTCTATGCCGACGTGCAGAGCTATGCCGAGCTGCGCTATCCGCAACTGGCGTGCGAGGTTTTCCTGGATCACGGCGCGGACGCGGCGCTGCTGTTCCATGGCAGCTTCGGTTTCCGCGAAGTGGGCCAGAACACGATGAACGAGGTGGAGGTGCGTGCGAGCATGCTGTTGAAGGATTTGTGCAGTTACGCCTGGGTCCGCGAGACCTACGGCGAGCAGTTGCCCGACCTGCCCTGGGCCGGCCATGCCCACCGCCTGCAACGGGCGCCGCGCCCGGCCGGGGACTGAACGTGTCGTCGGTGAATCTGGATTTCGAGCAGGCAGGCGAACTGAAGATCGGCCAGGTCGGCATCGCCAACCTGCGCATCCGCACCCTGGACGTGGCGCGCCTGGCGCAGGAGATGCGCGAGCGCGTGCAGCGCGCGCCCAAACTGTTCGGCCGCGCCGCGGTGATCATCGATTTCGGCGGCCTGGCGCAGACGCCCGACACCGCTACCGCGCGCGCGCTGCTGGACGGCCTGCGCGCGGCCGGCGTGCTGCCGGTGGCGCTGGCCTACGGCACCCGCGAGACCGAACAGCTGTCCGAGGCGCTGGGCTTGCCGCTGCTGGCCAAGTTCCGCGCCCAGTACGAAC
>NZ_CAPJ01000360.1 GCF_000331775.1 Xanthomonas translucens pv. translucens DSM 18974 | reverse complement strand
GGTGCATGCGCTGCCGCTGCAGCCGCCGCGGCGCACGCTGTTCGCGGTCGCGCCGCAGCCGTTCGCCGCCTTCGCGGTGCCGGCCAGCGACGCGCCGCTGGCGAGCATCGTGATCCCGGTCTACAACCACGTTGCGCATACCCTCGCCTGCCTGCGCGCGTTGGCCGCGCACCCGCCGACGGCGGCCTGCGAGATCCTGGTGATCGACGATGGCAGCAGCGACGAGACCGTGCAGTGGCTGCCGCAGATCCAGGGCCTGCACTACCACGTGCGCAGCCACAACGGCGGCTTCATCGCCAGCTGCAACGACGGCGCGGCGCGCGCGCGCGGCCGCTACGTGGTGTTCCTCAACAACGACACGGTGCCGCAACCGGGCTGGCTGGACGCGCTGCTGGACACCTTCGCGCAGGTGCCGCAGGCCGGGCTGGTCACCGCGCAACTGCTGTACCCGGACGGGCGCCTGCAGGAAGCCGGCGGCGTGGTCTTCGCCGACGGCAGCGCCTGGAGCTACGGCCGCTTCGAATCGCCGGACGATCCGCGCTACGCCTACCTGCGCGACATCGACTACGGCGCCGGCGCAGCGCTGGCGATCGAGCGCGAACGCTTCCTGGCGCTGGGCGGTTTCGACACGCGCTACATGCCTGCCTACTACGAAGACACCGACCTGGCCTTCACCGTACGCCAGGCCGGACTGCGCACCCTGCTGCAGCCGGCGAGCCAGGTGGTGCACGACGAAGGCACCAGCAACGGCACCGATACCGACAGCGGGATCAAGGCCTATCAGGTACGCAACCGCGGCGTGTTCGCGGCCAAATGGGCCGACGTGCTGGCGCGGCAGTTGCCGCCGGGGACCACGCCGACCCCGGCGCAACTGCACCGGCAGCAGCGCCAGGTGCTGATCCTCGACGAGGCCCTGCCGCAGCCGGACCGCGACTCGGCCTCGCTGCGCCAGCTCAACTTGATCCGCCTGCTGCTGCAGGAAGGCGCGCACGTGGTGTTCGTACCCAGTGGCCGCGAATACGCCAGCAGCCACAGCGAGGCGCTGCAGCGGCTCGGCGTGGAGGTGTGGTATGCGCCGTACCTGAAGAGCGTGAGCGGGTTCCTGCAGCAGCACGGCGCGCGCTTCCACGCGGTGCTGCTGGTGCGCCACCACGTCGCCCACGCCTGCCTGCCGCTGCTGCGCCGCTTCGCGCCGCAGGCGCGGCGGCTGTTCGATACCGTGGACCTGCACTACCTGCGCGAGCGCCGCGGCGCCGAGCTGGCCGGCGACGCGCGGCTGCTGCGTGAAGCCGAGCGCACCCGCGCGCGCGAGCTGGAGGTGATGGCGCAGGTCGATGTCGCCGTGCTGGTCAGCGGGGTCGAGCGCGCGCAATTGCAGCGCGAGGCGCCGCAGGTGCGCACCGCGCTGATCTCCAATCTGCACGAAGTGGCCGGACCGGGCCTGCCGTGGGCGCAGCGCCGCGACCTGGTGTTCGTCGGCGGCTTCCGCCATGCGCCCAACGTGGATGCGGTGCGCTGGTTCCTGCAGGAGGTGTTCCCGCCGCTGCGCGCGCTGCTGCCGGAGCTGCGCTTCCACTGCATCGGCGCCGACATGCCCGACGACATCCGCCGTCTCGGCGCCGCCACGCCCGGGGTGGCATTGCTCGGCTACGTGCCGGACATCACCGCCTACATGGACGAGATCCGCATCGCAGTGGCGCCGCTGCGCTTCGGCGCCGGGGTCAAGGGCAAGGTCAACCTGAGCATGGCGCACGGGCAACCGGTGGTGGCCACGCCGTGCGCGGTGGAAGGCATGCACCTGTGCCACGGCGAGGACGTGCTGATCGCCGAGACCGCGCCGCAGTTCGTCGCCGCGCTGGCGCAGCTTTACACCGACGAGGCGCTGTGGAACACGCTGGCCGGCAACGGCCTGCGCAACATCGCCACGCACTTCTCGCTGGACGCAGCGCGCGCCACGGTGCGGCAGGTGTTCCTGGACTAGCAAGAAGTGCTGCGCCCCGTTGGCGCCCAGCAGCTTCGGACAGAAGTGGCGCTGGCTGGCGTCGGGCCATCGACGCGATGCGTTACCGCAGCTGAAGTTGCTCCTACACGGCCTGCGGATCGCCTGCTGGGTGCAC
>NZ_CAPJ01000361.1 GCF_000331775.1 Xanthomonas translucens pv. translucens DSM 18974 | reverse complement strand
GGTGTCCACCGGCGGCGACGGCGGCGGCGGCGCGGGGCGCTGACGCAGGAGGCCAGCAGCAGGCTGAGCGCGGCGATGGCGACGGCGGGGGTGTATCGGGTCATGGCAGGCATCCGTGGATCATTGCGCCGGAGGAGTGGACGCCGCGTCGGCGGGCGGCGTTTCTTTCTTCTTGTCCAGGCCGAACCAGCTGCGCCAGCCGCCGCCATGGCGTTCCTCGCCGTCGGCGGGCGCGGGCGGCGCCTGCCCTTCTTCGGGCAGCGCCTGCGGCGGCGCGCATGGCGCAAACGCCGGGGCGAAGCCGACCACGAACGGGAACTGGCGCGCGCCGGGGCAGCTGGGATCGGTGCTGTTGCTGCCGGCCGGGTCCATCCATTGCCAGTCGATGCCCTTGCCCTGCACCTTCAGCGGCGAACTCGGCAGCCGCGCGAAGATGCCCGACCACACCCGCATCGCGCCGGTGGCGCCGTACAGGCCGGTCTGCTTGTTCTGGTCGTTGCCGATCCAGATCACCGCCAGATGATCGCCGGTATAGCCGGCGTACCAGCTGTCCACGCCATCGTTGCTGGTGCCGGTCTTGCCGGCCGGGGACAGCTTGCCCAGGCCGTCGCCGAGCAGTTGCCGCGCAGTGCCGTTGCTGACCACCTGCTGCAGCGCCAGCCCGACCAGGTTGGCCGCGACCGAATCGCCTTCCTGCGCCGGCGCCGGGGCCTTGTCGTAGCGCTTGAGCAGCTTGCCCTGCGGATCGAGCACGCCGCGCACCGCGTGCAGCGGCTGGATCTCGCCGCCGGAGGCCAGGAACTGGTACAGCTGGGTCATCGCGTACGGGCTCTGGTCGGTCGCGCCCAGGATCAGCGACGGATTGTTCTCGGCCTCGAGCCCGGCCAGCACCTTGATCAGCTGCGCCACCCGCTCCGGCCCGACCTGCATGCCGATCCGCACCGTGGCCTGGTTGTACGAATGCGCCAGCGCATCGACCAGGCGCACCATGCCATGGCTGCGGTTGTCGGAATTGCCCGGGGTCCAGCGCTTGCCGCGGCTGAGCTGCACCGTCACCGGCGAATCGTCGACCCAACTGGCCAGCGAGTAATGGTCCGGCTGCGCCAGCGCCAGCAGGTACACGAACGGCTTGAGCAACGAGCCGACCTGGCGCTGCGCCTCGATCGCGCGGTTGAAGCCGGGCTGCGCCACGTCGCGGCTGCCGACCACCGCCAGCACGTCGCCGTTGTGGGTATCGGTCAGCACCAGCCCGGCCTGCAGCGGCGGGCGCTTCTTGTTGGTCTCCAGCGCAGTGAGGGTGCGGGTCACCGCCCCTTCGGCATAGGCCTGCGCCGACGGCGACATGCCGGTCATCACGCTCAATCCGGCGCCCTGCAGCGCGCTTTCCGGGTAGTCGCGCGCCAGCTGGCGGCGCACCAGATCCACATACGCCGGGAAGCGGTTGGCCGCGACCAGGCCCGGATTGGCCGGCACCCCCAACGGCGCGGCCAGCGCCTTGCGGTAGGTGGGTTCGTCGATCAGCTCGCTTTCGCGCAGCTTGCCGAGCACGAAGTTGCGCCGGTCCAGCGCGCGCTCGGGGAAGCGCCGCGGGTCGTAGTAGGACGGACCCTTGACCAGGCCGATCAGCAACGCCACCTGTTCCGGCGGCAGCGAATCCAGCTCGCGCCCGAACCAGAACTCCGCGCCCGAGGCCACGCCGTGGATCGCCTGGCTGCCGCGCTGGCCCAGGTAGACCTGGTTCAGATAGGCCTCGAGGATGGTGCGCTTGTCGTAGCGCGCTTCCATGATCAGTGCATACAGGATTTCGTTGAACTTGCGGGTGAGCGTCTGCTCCTTGCCGATGCCGAGCAGGCCGCTGCGCGCCAGCTGCTGGGTCAGGGTGCTGGCGCCCTGCCGGCTCTTGCCGCCGGAGCGCACCATCACCCACGCCGCGCGCACCATGCCGCTGAGATCGACGCCGTGGTGATAGTTGAAGTCGCGGTCTTCCACCGCCTGCAGGCCGGTCACCAGCAGTTCGGGCACTTCGTCCACCCGCACCAGCCGCCGCTCTTCCTGCTTCTGCCCGTACAAGGTGGCGATACGCGCCGGATCCAGCCGCGCGGCGCTCAGCGACTTGCGCGTCTGCGCATCGCGCAACGCCGCCACGCGGCCGCCGGACAGGCTCACTTCCACGCGCCTGGGCGCCACCCGGCCATCCACGTCGTTATAGCCACGGCTGGCGATGACGAAGCGGCTGCCGTCCTGCTGATAGGTGCCGGGACGCTGCGCCCCGGCATCCTCGCGGTAGCTGGCCGCGTCCAGTTCGGTCTTCAGCGTCTGCACGTCCATCGCCGTGTCCGGTGCCAGCCCCAGCGGGCGGGCGTAGACCCGGGTCGGAATCTGCCAGCGCAGTTCGCCGAAGCGCTGCGTCACCTGTTTGTTCAGATAGACCGTGTACGGGATCAGGAAGCCCAGGCCTAGCGCGGTGGCCGCCAGGCCCCAGGTAAGCAGGCGCCGGCGCCAGGGCGAGGCGCCGCTGTCGAGATCGTCGGTGATCTGATCGTCGGTGTCGTTGTCGTCGTAGCGTCGTGGCACGGGGATGCGAGAATGTAAATTCCGGCGAGTCTAGCGCAGGCCAGCAGGCAGCGCGGCGCGGGGTCCCATTTGTTTAAGCTGGAGTTGCAACGGATGTCGATGTCCTGGGCGAACCTGCGCTACGCCCTGAACCGTTTTGCCGGCCTGCTGCGGCGCGGCCTGGCCAGCCTGCGCGCGCGCGGCTGGC
>NZ_CAPJ01000362.1 GCF_000331775.1 Xanthomonas translucens pv. translucens DSM 18974 | reverse complement strand
GCGCGCGCGGCGAGCAGCCGCAGCCGGCGCCGCAGACCCAGCCGCGCACCGAGCAACCGACCCAGCCGGTGGATGCGCAGCGCGCCCAGCGCGATGCGGAGATGGCGCGCCTGGCCGCCGAAGTGCACCTGCGGTCGGAGCAGTACGCCAAGCGTCCGAACCGCAAGTTCGTTTCCGCCAGCACCCGCGAGTACGCTTACGCCAATTATTTGCGTGCCTGGGTCGACCGCGCCGAGCGCGTCGGCAACCTCAACTACCCCGACGAAGCGCGCCGGCAGCGGCTGGGCGGCCAGGTGGTGATCAGCGTCGGCGTGCGCCGCGACGGCAGCGTCGAGAGCAGCCGCATCCTGCGCTCCAGCGGCGTGCCGATGCTCGACGCCGCGGCGATGCGGGTGGTGCAACTGGCGCAACCGTTCCCGCCGTTGCCGCAGACCGAAGACAACATCGACATCCTGCAGGTCACCCGCACCTGGGTCTTCCTGCCCGGCGGCACGCTGCGCGACGATCGTTGAGCGCTGCGCCGCGCAAGCCCCTGTCCCGCCGGGAGAGGGGTTGTGGGGTGAGGGTACGGCCGCCACGGATCGCCTGGCGGCACCAAACGTTTCCAGGCGTCGCCCGTCCCCTCATCCGCCCCTGCGGGGCACCCTCTCCCGAAAAGGGGCCATGGTCCCGACGGGAGCAGGACATCGCGTGACGCCGCATGCACCCACACGGCCACCGCCCAGATAACCATTGGTGCCAGCGACATAACCACGCGGCATTTCTGAATAGGCGTCACATTAACGTTAATGGTGGCGGGGAACGTTACCGCGCACAGCGCATCGCCGAGGACGCCTGACTCGGAGGCCGGCGCGGCGCATCCCCGCCCCCACTACCCGAGCCGCCTCCTTCATGAAAAAGCCTCCCCTCCTTCGCAGGCCCGCCCTGCTCGCACTGGCGCTGAGCGCCGCCTTCGCTGCGCCGCCCGCCCTAGCCCAGTCCACCACCGGCGCCGTCGCCGGCCAGGCGCCGGCCAATGCGCAACGCGTGCAGGTGCGCAGCGACAGCGGCCTCAGCCGCGAAGTCGCGGTCGATGCGCGCGGCCGCTACAGCATCGGCCAGCTGCCGCTGGGGACCTACACCATCGTCGCCAAGGGCGCCGACGACGCCGTGCTCGGCCGCCGCGAGGGCGTGGGCCTGACCGTCGGCGCGGTCACCGACGTCTCCTTCGCCGCGGTCACCCGCCTGACCGGAGTCACCGTCAGCGCCGACCGCGCCGCGGCGGCGATCGACGTGAGCAGCGTGGACTCGCGCACGATGATCAACGCCGAACAGCTGCAGCGGCTGCCGCTGGGACGCTCGGCCGAGGCGATCGCGCAGCTGGCGCCCGGCGTGGCCGGCAACAGCGGCAGCGGCACCTATATCGGCCCGACCGGCGCGCAGCTGCTCAGCTTCGGCGGTTCCTCGGCCGCGGAGAATGCCTATTACATCAACGGTTTCAACACTACCGACCCGCTGCGCGGACTGGGCGGCCTGACCCTGCCCTACGGCAGCATCGACCAGTTGCAGGTCTATACAGGCGGCTACAGCGCCAAGTACGGGCGTTCCGACGGCGGCGTGATCAATGCGGTCGGCAAGCGCGGCAGCAACGCATGGCATTTCGGCGGCCAGGCGACCTGGGAACCGGACGGCCTGCGCTCCTCGCAGAAGGACGTCTACGCACCTGGCAACGGCGCCCTGTACCGGCCGGACAGCAAGAACACTGCGACGCTCAGCACCCAGAGCCTCTACGCGAGCGGCCCGCTGATCCAGGACAAGCTGTTCTTCTTCGGCTCCTACGAACTGCAGCGCCAGGACGGCGACAGGTTCTACGGCGCACGCGAAACCACCCCGGGCGAGTATTACTACGACTATCGCTACCGCCGGCCGAATTGGTACGCCAAGCTCGACTGGAACATCAGCGACAACCAGCTGCTGGAAATCACCGGCGCCTCGAGCCGCTACATCACCCACGGCAAGTACTACGAGTACAGCGGCGACGACATCGGCGCGCTGCGCGGCAGCGCCGATACCAGCAAGACCGGCGGCCGCCTGTGGACCGCCAAGTACACCGGCTACCTCACCGACCGCCTCACCTTCAGCGCCCAGTACGGCAAGCAGCGCAGCGACGACTACACCGGCAACCCCAACTACAACCGTGCGCTGACCTATCTCAGCGGCACCTCGTTCCAGAACCCGGCCTACACCGGCGGCACTCCGATCGCCAACGCGCAGACCACGTCCTTGCTGGTCGATCCCGACCGCGGCAACCGCACCGACAACCTGCGGCTGGACCTGAACTACGACATCGGCGAGCACAGCATCACCGTCGGTATCGACAACCAGAACGCGCGCGCGCTAAATCGCGGCTCGGTGGCCTCGGGCGACGGCTACTCCTGGATCTACGGCCAGTCCAACCCAGGCATACCGATCAACACCGGCCTCGGCGTGCCGGCCACTGGCGGCTATGCCAACGGCGAGGGCGGCTACTACGTGCGCCGGTACGTCTACAGCGCCCTGGCCTCGGTGCGCGCGGTGCAGCGTGCGCAGTACGTCGAGGACAACTGGCAGGTCAGCGACCGCTTCCTGCTCAGCCTCGGCCTGCGCCTGGACCAGTTCACCAACTACAACCGCGACGGCGACGCCTACATCAAGCAGAGCAGCGGGCAGTGGGCGCCGCGCCTGGGTTTCAGCTGGGACGTCGACGGCGATGCGCGCTTCAAGGTCTACGGCAACGCCGGCCGCTACTACCTGGCGCTGCCACTGAATCCGGCATTCAATGCCGCCGGCGCGACCCTGGCGACCTCGACCTACTACACCTACGGCGGCATCGACGCCAACGGCTACCCCACCGACCTGACCCGGATCTCCGGCGCAGTCTCCTCCAACAACAACTACGGCATCCTGCCCGATGCCAGGACCGTGGCCACGCAAGGTATCAAGCCCTCGTTCCAGGATGAGTTCATCTTCGGCATCAGCAAGGCCTGGGGCGACAGCTGGGTCTACGGCGCCAAGGCCACCTACCGCGTGCTGCGCAGCGGCGTGGACGACTATTGCGACAGCGAGACCGTGTTCGCCGCGGCGGCCGCGCAAGGGCAGACGGTGACCCTGGACAGCAATCCGGTCAGCTGCTGGCTGATCAACCCGGGCAAGACCAACACCTTCACCCTGGTGGACACCTCCGGCAACTACGTCAGCGTGCCGCTGACCAATGCCCAGTTCGGTTTTCCCGAGCTCAAGCGCAACTACTACGGACTCAACCTGTCGCTGGAGCACCCGTTCGACCAGCGCTGGTACGGGCGCCTCGACTACACCTGGTCGCGCAGCTACGGCACCACCGAAGGCCAGCTGCTGTCGGGCATCGGCCAGACCGCGGTGTCCACCACCCAGGCCTGGGACTATGCGCAGCTGATGGAACACACCAACGGCCCGCAGAGCAACGACCATACCCACCAGTTCAAGTTCTACGGCTACTACCAGGTCACCCCCGAATGGCTGGTGTCGGCCAATCTCAAGCTGGTGTCCGGCAGCCCGTTCAGCGCGCTGGGGTCCTACGGCGCCGACCAGAGCGACCCGTCCGGCTACGGCATCGACTACCACTACTACCAGGGCCAAGCGGCGCCTCCGGGCAGCCAGGGCCGCCTGCCGTGGCTGCAGCAGCTCGATCTCGGGGTATCGTGGCGGCCGGCTTACGCCGAGCGCAGGCTGGCCTTCAACCTGGACGTGTTCAACGTCTTCAACGGCCAGGCCACGCTGTGGAAGTACCCGTATGCGGAAACCGACCCGGGTGTGAGCGATCCCGTCTATGGCGCGGCGTTGCTGAGCCAGGCGCCGCGCTCGCTGCGCTTGAGCGTCAGCTACGACTACTGAGCGCAGTTGCGGTGTGTGCGGCGCCGGCCGGAGAAGCCCGGCCTGCCCGGATTATCGTGCGGCGCGCTGCGCCTGCTGTTCGGCCAGGGTCAGGGCGACGTTGTCGCGCAGATAGGCCGGCTCGGCGCGTTCCGGCGCGATCGCTTCGCCGCGCGCATGGGCGGCCAGCGCCAGGGTCAGCACGTCGGCGGCATGCGGCAGGGCCTGCGCATCGACGCTGTGCAACTGCGCGTGCAGGCGCCGCTGCAGCGTCGCCTCGATGGCGGCGAAGCCGGTGCCGACGCCGTACCAGGGCGCATCCGTCTGCGGCAGCACGAACGCGTCCGGGATCAGCACCTGCTCGGGGGTCAGCGCATGCAGGCCATCGGCATCGCGCACGAAGGCCGCCGCATAGATTTCGCCCATGCGCGCATCGATCGCGGCCAGCACCTGCGGCGGGTCGGCCGGCGCGCGCAAGGCCAGCGCCTGCAGCGTGGACACCGGCAGCACCGGCAGGTCCAGCGCCAGCGCGATGCCCTGCGCCAGCGCGATCGCCAGGCGCACGCCGGTGAATGCGCCGGGGCCGCGGCCGAAGGCGATCGCATCGAGCTGGCGGCGGGCGATGCCGGCCTCGGCCAGCAACTGCTCGGCCCACGGCAGCGCCAGCTCGGCATGGCGGCGCGGCGCGAGCTCGAACCGCTCGCGTACCTCGCCATCGACATGTACGGCGACGGAGAGGGCTTCTGTGGAGGTTTCGAAGGCGAGAATGTTCATGAAAAATCGGGACTCGGGACTCGGGACTCGGGACCCGGAAAGGCGAAAAGCCTAGCATCCTTCGCCTCATCAGCACCCGGACGAGCGTACATCCGGAGGCTCCCGGACCGAAGGCCGTGGCGGCTAACGAACATCAGTGCGCTCCGGCTTCTTCGAGTCCCGAGTCCCCGGTCCCGAGTCCCGACGCTTCGAGTCCCGAGTCCCCAGTCCCCAGTCCCGACGCAAAAAACGCCCGCACATCCTCCACATCGCGCGTCCGCGCGAACGGCGGCAGCGACTCCAGGAAGGTGCGGCCGTAGGATTTGGACAGCAGCCGCGGATCGCACAGCACCAGCACGCCGCGGTCGGTCTCGCTGCGGATCAGCCGGCCCACGCCCTGCTTCAGCGCGATCACCGCCTGCGGCAGCTGTTCGTCGCGGAACGGGTTGCCGCCGTCGCGGCGGATCGCGTCCAGCCGCGCCTCGAACACCGGATCGTCCGGCGCGGCGAACGGCAGCTTGTCGATCACCACCACGCTCAGCGCATCGCCGACCACGTCCACGCCTTCGCGGAAGCTGGCCGAGCCGAGCAGCACGCCGTTGCCGGACTCGCGGAAACGCTGCAGCAAGCGCGCGCGCGGCGCCTCGCCCTGCACGAACAGCGGCCACGGCCCGTCGCGCAGCGCCTCGGCGGCTTCGCGCAGCGCCCGGTGCGAGGCGAACAGCAGGAACGCGCGGCCCTGCGAGGCCTGCAGCACCGGATGCAGCGCGGCGATCAGCGCGGTGCCGAAGCCGCGCGCGTTCGGGTCCGGCAGCGTCGGCAGATAACACAGCGCCTGCCGTGCCCAGTCGAACGGGCTGGGCTGCAGCAGGGTCATCGGATCGCTCAGGCCCAGGCGCGTGGCGATGTGCTCGAAATCGCCCCTCACCGCCAGCGTCGCCGAGGTGAACACCCAGGCCGCGTGCGACGTTTCGCGGTGCAGGCGCAACGGGCCGGACACGTCCAGCGGCGTGCGCTGGCAACGGAAGCCGCGCGCGCTCAGTTCGTACCACAGCACATCGTTGGACGGCGGCGCCGGCTCGGCGTCGAAATCGGCGATCGGCGCGTCGTCGCCGAGCCAGTGGCCCAGGCGCGCGCGCAGGTCCTGCGCGCGCGCGGCGCAGGCGTCGAAACCGGGCGAGGCCTCGCGCAATGCCGCCAGGCTGTCCTGCAGGCGCGTCAGTTCCGCCAGCAGCGCATCGAAGCCGTCGCGCACCTGCGGCTTGGCCAGCAGCCGCCATTGCGTGCCGCGGGTGGGCAAGCCTTCCATCGCCGCGCGCAGTTCGCGCAAGGCCTGCTCCAACGCCTGCACCGGCACCTGCAGGCTGGCCAGCGCGCCGGCGACGTGGCGGCTCTCGGCCAGGCAGTCGCGCGCCAGCTCCTGCAGCGGGCGCATGCCGAAACTTTCGCCGAAGAAGTTCGCCGCCAGTTCCGGCAGCTGGTGCGCCTCGTCGATGACGAAGACCTGCGCGCCGGGCAAGATCTCGCCGAAACCTTCCTGCTTCAGCGCCAGGTCGGCCAGCAGCAGATGGTGGTTGACCACCACCACGTCGGCGGCCTGCGCGCGTTGCCGCGCCTGCACCACGAAGCACTCGCCCCAGAACGGGCACTCGGTGCCCAGGCAGTTGTCCATGGTCGAAGTGACCATCGGCAGCAGCGGCGAATCGTCGGGCAGCGCGTCCAGCTCGGCGATGTCGCCGAAGCGGGTGCGCCCGCCCCAGGCGACGATGCGCTGGAACTGCGCGATCTGCTCGCGTGCGGTGAAGCGCGGCTCGCCCTTTGCCTGCTCCAGCCGGTACTTGCACAGATAGTTGGCCCGCCCCTTCAGCAGCGCGCTGTTGAGGCCCACCCCCAGCGCCGCGCGCACCCGCGGCAAGTCGCGGTGGTAGAGCTGGTCCTGCAGTGCGCGGGTGCCGGTGGAGACGATGGTCTTCAATCCCGACAGCAGCGCCGGCACCAGATACGCATAGGTCTTGCCGGTGCCGGTGCCGGCCTCGGCGAGCAGCACGTCGCGCTGCTCGAACGCTTCGGCGATGGCCGCGGTCAGCCGCAGCTGCGCCGCCCGCGGCACGAACGCATCGAGCTGGCGGGCGAGCGCACCGCCTTCGCTGAGCGCTTCGGTGCTGGCGTGGGCGAGGGACATTTCGGGACTCGGGACTGGGGACTCGGGACCCGGAACAGCGGTTGGCCGGGATCCGATGATGTATCAGCGATCGGCCGGCGGAACGCGCCATTGCCATGGCAATGAATCAACCAGCCCTGCGCTCTTCCGAGTCACGGGTCCCGGGTCCCGATCACCACCTCAATAGCGCTTGATCCCCGCCACCGTACAACCCTCGATATGCGCCTGCGCGGACGCCGCGTTCTCCTTCTGCCCGCGCGCCAGCCGCGCTTGCTCGATGGTGGCCCAGTGGCGCCGGCACAGCGGGCCGGTCTGCGAGCCCAGGTCGATGGCCCGCTTGGCGAAGGCTTCGGCGCCCGCGTCGTCCTTCAGCAGCAAGGCGAGTTCGGCGCGGTCCTGCAGCAGCGCCGGGTCTTGCGGCACCAGTTGCAGCGCCTGGTCCAGCGCCGCCGCCGCGCCGGCCAGGTCGCCGGCCGTGCGCTTGCGCTTGGCGCTGTCGCGCAGATCTTCGACCTGCGGATCGCGCAAGGGCTGCACGCTCAGT
>NZ_CAPJ01000363.1 GCF_000331775.1 Xanthomonas translucens pv. translucens DSM 18974 | reverse complement strand
CGGCGGCTTCGGCGCTTGCGAACTGCAGGTCTTCGAACCCGGGCGCGACATCGGCCGGCGGCTGCCAGGCGTAGAAGCTGTCGCCGGGTACGGTGGTAGCGAAGCTGGCCGCTTCCTCGACGTGGAAGCCGATCGGCGCGCCGGCGTGCAGTTGCGCCGGGGTCGCCGGCAGGCCGGGTTCGGGCTGCAGGCCGGGTTCGGGCTGCAGGCCGGTGTCGGTTTCGCGCCCCGGCGGCAGCACGTCCTGGTGGCCTTGCAGCTTGGCCGCCAGGTGCCTCGCCCAGCGCTGCGCTTCCCAGCCTTCGCGGCGCGCGGCCAGTTCAGCTTCGTCGAAGATCACGGTGAGGCCGGGCAGGTCGAGCGCGGAATCCAGCCGCTCCACGGCGTCCTCGATCGCCGGCTCCAGCGCGATCAGCACCGCGTCGGGTGCGGCGTCGGCCAGGGTCTGCGCATCGATCGCGGTGGGGTCGTCCTCCAGCACGATCGACGCGCCGATCTGGTGCAGCGCCTCGCGCAGGCGCTCGCGCGCCTGGCCGGGGCGCGCCAGCAACGCGACCGCGGTCCCGCTGGCGGTGCCGTCATTCGCGGACACGGGCGATCCCCAGCAGGTCGTACACGTTGCGCATCAGATCCAGCTCTTGGTAAGGCTTGCCCAGGTAGCGCTGCACGCCGATCTCGAAGGCGCGCTGGCGGTGCTTTTCGCCGCTGCGCGAGGTGATCATCACGATCGGTACCGCTCTGTAGCGCGGGTCGGCGCGCATCGCGGTCGCCAGTTCGTAGCCATCCATGCGCGGCATCTCGATATCCAGCAGCATCAGGTCGGGAACGCGCTCGTCGAGGCGCTCCAGCGCCTCGATGCCGTCGCGGGCGACAATCACGTCGAAGTTGTGGCGTTCCAGCACGCGGCTGGTGACCTTGCGCATGGTCAGCGAATCGTCGACCACCATCACCAGCGGCGCGCGCCGCTGTTCGGTCGGCGCCGCCTCCACCACCGGCCGCGCCGGCTGCGCCAGGTAGCGGCGCACCAGCGGGGCGACGTCCAGGATCACCACCACGCGGCCATCGCCGGTGATGGTGGCGCCGTAGATGCCGGGCACCGAGGCGATCTGCAGGCCGACCGGCTTGACCACGATTTCGCGGTTGCCGAGCACCTGGTCGATCGCCACTGCGGCGCGCAGGTCGCCGGCGCGCACCAGCAGCAGCGGCACCTGCATCTGCCCTTCGGCCCGTGCCGGCGCCTGGCCGACCAGCGAGCCGAGGTCGTGCAGCGCGAATTGCTCGCCGCTGTAGTGGTAGCCGCCGTCGGCCGCGTCGAAGCGCTCGCGGCTGATGCGGCCGATGCCGCTGACCGAGGCCACCGGCACGGCGAAGGTGGTCTCGCCGATCTGCACGAACACCGCCTGGGTCACCGCCAGGGTCTGCGGCAGGCGCAGGGTGAAGGTGACGCCCTGGCCCCACACCGAGTGGATGTCCACCGAGCCGCCGAGCTGGCGCACTTCGTTGCGCACCACGTCCATGCCCACGCCGCGGCCGGCCAGCTGGCTGACCTGGTCGTAGGTGCTGAAGCCGGGAGCGAAGATCAGCGAATCCAGCTCTTCCTCGGACAGCGCGGCGCCGCTCGCAATCAAGCCGCGCTGTTCGGCACGGTGGCGAATCGCATCGCGGTTGAGGCCGGCGCCGTCGTCGGCTACTTCCAGCACGATTTCCGAGCCTTCGCGGCGCAGGCGGATGGCGATGCTGCCCTCCTCCGGCTTGCCGGCGGCGCGGCGCTGCTCGGGCGTTTCCAGGCCGTGCGCGACCGAGTTGCGCAGCATGTGTTCCAGCGGCGCGATCATCCGGTCGAGCACGTTGCGGTCGAGTTCGCCGTGGGTGCCTTCCAGGGTCAGGTGCACCTGCTTGCCGGTCTCGCTGGCGGCCTGCCGCACCACGCGGCGCAGCCGCGGCACCAGCCCGTCGAACGGCACCATGCGCGCGCGCATGAGGCCGTCCTGCAGTTCCGAGCTGACCCGCGACTGCTGCTGCAGCAGGCCGTCGTACTGGCGTGCCAGGTCGTCGAGCACGCCTTGCAGGCCGCCCAGGTCGGCCGCCGATTCGTTCAGCGCGCGGCTGAGCTGCTGCAGCGTGGAGAAGCGGTCCAGTTCCAGCGGATCGAAGTTCTGCTGGGTCTGGTCCTGTTCGCGCTGGTAGCGGGCGACGATCTGCGCTTCGGTTTCCAGGTCCAGGCGCCGCAGCTGGTCGCGCAGTCGCGCGTTGGTGCGGTCCAGTTCGGACATCGCGCCACGGAACGCGCCAAGCTGCTGTTCCAGGCGCGAGCGGTAGATCGCCACTTCGCCGGCGTGGTTGACCAGGCGATCCAGCAGGTCGGCGCGCACGCGCACCTGTTCCTGCATCGGCCGCGCGATCATCGACTCCTCGTCGAGCATGCCGTCCACCGGCAGCGGTGCCGACAGCGGCGCCGGCGCGGCAGCGGGGATCGACTCCGCAGCGACCGCGGCCTGGAGCGTCGCCGCGACGCCGGCATCGGCCTGCGTCGCGGCGGCGGTGCCGGCCTCCAGCGGCAGGCTGCGGCCGTGCGTGCGCGCGTCGAAACGGCCGATCAGGTCGTCCGGCATGGCCACCGCACGGTGGTTGCCGGTGAGGGTGAGCAACTGGTGCAGGCGGTCGAAGCCGCGTTCGAGCAATTGCACGTCGCGGCGATCGAGTTCGGTGCGGTTGGCGGCCACCGCCTCCAGCAACGATTCGATGCCGTGGCCGAGGTCGCCGATCGGATTGACCCCGGCCATGCGCGCGCCGCCCTTCAGCGTGTGCAGGTCGCGCTGCAGGCCGGCGAGCGCGTCGCGGTCCTGCGGCGCCGCGCGCAGTTCGGCGACCAGGCGGTCGCAATGGTCGAGCAGGTCCTTGCCTTCCTCGACGAAGATATCGACCAGTTCGCGGTCCAGGTCGGCGAAGTCCAGCGGGCCGAGATCGACGGCGGCCAGTTCGATGGAGTCGGCCGAGGCGGTGTCGTGCGGGGCGGATTCGGCGAACGACGGCGCGTCGGCAACGTCGGCGGGCGCGTGCTGCGCGTCGCCGCTCGTGGTGTCGGCAGGCGCGTCGGTTTGCGCGTGTGCGGGCTGGGTGGCATCCGTGTCCGCGGGGTGCGCGGAGTCGCTCGGATGTTCGGCGTTGTCCGGCGCGATGTCGGCAATGTCGCTGGCTTGCGTTTCGTCGGCGGGCGTCGCATGGGCAGACGGCGCTTCGACCGGTGCCGGGTCGGAACCAGCAGCGCCCTCGTGCCAGGCATTGTGCGCTGGCGCGTCGGCCGTGTGGGTCGAATGCGTCTGCTCGAAGTCAGCTGTTGCGCCGAGCGCTGCGTCCGCATCGGCATCGGCATCGGCAGATTCGGATTCGGAATGCGCGCCGTCTTCGGCGTGCGGCGTCGGCACGTGATCGTGCGCGTCGGTCGCGTCGGCTACTTCGGTCGCGTCGGTCGCGTCGATTGCTTCGGCGTCGGCCGGATGCGTTTCGATGTCGGTCTGCCCGGCGTGGGTATCGCCGTAGTGGTCAACGGCATCGTGCTGCGATTGCGCTGCGGCCTCCGCGTCGTCGTGCGCGTGCGGGGCGGTGTCGGCATGCACCGCCGCGTCGTCCGCCACGGGCAGCAGTTCGGCATCGTCGTTCGCCGAGGCCGGCTCGCTGCCTTGCCACTGCGTGGACGGCGGCACCGGCTCGGCGTTGAATGCATAGCCGTGCGAATCGCGCGCCTGGTCTTGCTCGTTCTGGTCGTGTTCGTCCTGGTCGTGCGCGTCCCGCTGCGATGCTTCCTGGTCGCCGTCCTGATGCGGTTCGCCGTGCGTGGCGCCAGCGACGGCGGGCGCATCCTGCTGCTGCGCTGCGAGCGGCTCTTCCGCTGGCGGCGGCAGTTCGCTGTCGGCGGGCGCACCTTCATCGGCCAGCGGCGCATCGACGGTCAATTCGTCGAGCTTGCCGTCCTGGGCCAGCAGTGCCTGCGTATCAGGGTCGATCGCGGCGGACGCGCTGTCGCTGTCGGCCGGCGGCGCAACGGGCGCACTCGCTTGTTCTGCAGCGTCATCGTCCTGCGCGAGGTTGGCGCCGACGCTGGCGTGTTCCGCGTCGAACGCCGCAGCGCTGCCGTCCGGCGCATCGCTCGCCTGCGCCGCGGATGCATCGGCATCGGCGTTCTCGGCGACATGCGTCGCGTCGGCATGCTCGGCATCCGCGCCGGCCGCGTCGAGATGCCTGACGTCGCCCAGGTACGCCGACAGGTCGTCGGCTGCGGTGAGTTCGACCGCCTGCAGCAACTGCGGGTCCAGCGCGGCATCGGCCTGCGCGTGCGACCGCTCTGCGTGGTCTTCTTCGTCTTCGTCGTGCGCGAGCGCGGACCACTGCAGGTCCGGCAGCGTGGCGACCAGCGCCTGCAGGCGCTGCGCCAGCGCGGTGAACGGCGGGATCACCGGCGACGGCGCCTGCAATTCCTCGATGGTGGCGGCGATGGCCTGCGCGGCATCGTCGAGCGCGCGCACGCCGTCGGCGCCGGGCACCACGGCGGCGGCCAGCAGGCGTTTGACGTAGCTCTCCGCCGGGCCGGTGACCTCGGTGATTTCCGGCACATCGGTCATCGCGAACGCACCGCTCATCGTGTGCACCGCGCGCAGCAGCGCCTCGGTGGCCGGCTGCGGCGCATGCTGCAGCCAGTCGCGGACCGTCTCCAGATGGGTGCCGACCTCGGCTTCGAGGATCTCGCGCAGCACGCTGTCCACCGACGCCGGCGTGCCGGCGCGCGGCGCGGCCCCGGCAACGGCGGGTGCGGCAGCGAAATAGTAGGCGTCCTCGCCGGCGGCGACGCGGTCGGCGACCGCCTGGATCGCGTCCAGGTCGGCGTGGATGACGCCATGCCCACGCAGCGCGGCGTTGAGCTGCGGCAACACCTCGTAGGCAAGTTCGACCATGGTCACCACCGCCGGGCTGGCCGCGCGGGTGCCGTCGAGCACGCGATTGAGCATGCTCTCGATCTTCCAGCTGAACTCGCCGAGCACGCGCGCGCCGACCAGGCGGCCGCTGCCCTTGAGCGTGTGGAACACGCGGCGGATCGGGCGCAGGCTTTCCAGCTGGTTCGGCGCGGCGCGCCATGCCGGCAGCAGGTTGCCGAGGTTGACCAGTTCCTCGTCGAATTCCTCGAGAAACACCTCGCGGATGTCGGCGTCGATGTCGCCGCCGTCGTCGACGAAGCCGCCGTCGATGGTGACGACGGGCGCAGGCGCTTCGACGTCTTCGCCGGCATCGGTGGCGCTGGGGGCGTCGGCCACGGCAGGCGCAGCGGCGACATCGAATTGGCTGGCGGCGGCATCGAGTTCGGCGAGGAACGCCGCCGAGGCGGGATCCAGCGCGATCGGCTGGATGCTGGCCTGGTGCACGCCGGGCACCCGCGCTTCCGGTGCCGGGGTCGGCTCCGGCCAGGTCAGGTCGACGAACGGACTGTGTTCGGCGCCTGCATCGACGTCGGCATGCTCCGCCTCGCCGGCATGCGCGTGCGGCGCCTGGCCTGGTTCGCCCTCCGGCTCGGCCACGAACACGGTATCGCTGGACGAGAGGTCGATGGTGGGCGTGTTGGGTTCGGCGGCGAAGTCGTTGTCATTGTCGTTGTCGTTGTCGTTGTCGTCGGCCAGGGTCGCAGGCGTATCGTTCCAGACGATGGTGTGAACCTCGTCGGACGCGGTATCGGCAAAGGCCGGCGCATCCTCCAGTTCCATCACCAGCACATCGTCGTGGGCGGTGTCGGTGGGCGCGGCGGCCTGGGCATCGACGATGCCCAGGGACGGGTCGTCGTGTCCGGCAGCGGCGTCGCGTTCGGCGTATTCGGCGGCCACCGGGTCGAAACCGTAGTTGGCCGGTGCCGCTTCGTCGGTCGCGGACGCGGCGGCGGCATGCATGGTCCGGAACGCATCGCCTTCCAACGCCAGGGTGTCGGTCGTGATCTGCAGCGGCTCGGCGAGGGCCGACCCTTCTTCCTGTTCCGCGGCGACGGGATCGAAACTGATCGGCGGCGACACGACGACGAACGCAGCTTCGTTGCCCGCAGCGCTGACGGCCGCGGCGGACGGGTCGGCGGCGGCGTCGATGCGCTCGGCAGCCTCGGCGTTCGCCATGACGGCGGCGTCTTCGTGCAACGTCCACTGCGGCGCCTGCGGCGTCTGGCTCGGCAGCGGCGGCGGCATGCTGGCGGCGATCGGCGCATCCGCGACCGGTGCCAGATCCCAGGAGGGCGCCAGCGGCGGCGCGACCACCGCGCTCGGCGCTGCGGCGACGCCGTCGGCAGGCGCGGCATCTGGCTCGGCGAGCAAAGCCGCGTCGGCGCCGCCGTTCGGTACCACGCCCTGCGGCGCCGGCACAGCGCTGGGCAACGGCCAGTAGCGCAGCGTTTCCAGGCTGGTGCGGGTGATGTCGAGGATTTCCTCGCGGCCCGGGCGGCGCTCGCGCAGCGCTTCCAGGTAGTACTCCAGGCTGGCCATCGCATCGGCCAGCGTGTCCAGCTGGCGCCCGCTGGGCACGCGGCGCTTGCCGATCAATTCGGTGGCGACGTAGCGGCGCACGCCTTCCAGGTAATCGGCCGGCTGCGGCAGTTCCAGCATGCGCAGTGCACCGGCGACCTCGCCGAGCAGGCGCGGCACCTCGCTCAGGCGCTCGTGTTCCCAATTGGTCTCGATGAAGGCGACGAAATGCTCGCGCGCGGCGGCGAAATTGGCGATCGCCTCGTGCGCCAGCACTTCCACCGTGCGCCGCGCCTCGGCGGCGCTGGCGTCGTCGTGGATGCCGGCGCTGGCGCCGAGATAGGCGACCTGATCGTCGAGCGAGGCATCCACGTACAGCAGCGCGCCGGCGATATCCAGCAGCAGTCCCTCGTCGGCCTGGCGCTCGCCCTCGACGATGCTGCGCAGCGCATCGCGCTGCTGCACCACCACGCCGCGGGCCACGCCCAGGCCCATCACCCCGAGGGTGTCGGCGACGCTGCCCAGTTCGTCCACCTGGGTCTGCAGCGCGGCGACGTCGCCGCCGGTGCGCAGGTGCAGGTCGAGCGCGTCTTTGACCCGCAGCAGTTCTTCCTTGATCGCCGTGCCGACGGTGTCGAGCAGTTCGCGGTTGCGGCCGCTGAGGCTGCCGCGGGCATGGTCCAGTTCGGCCTCGGTGGCGGCGCTGGCGTCGGGCGACAGCGCGAACAGCGCGCCTTCGCTCAACCCCGGCTCGCCGCGCGACGCGCGGATCTCGTTGAGCAGCGGCAGCAGCACGATGGGGATGTCGCGATGGCCGTCCTGCAGGCGCTCCAGGTAGTCGGGCAACAGCACGGTGCCGCGCATCAGTGTGGCGCAGGCCTCGTCGCGCTCGGGTACCTGGCCGTTCTGCACGGCGATGGCCAGCAGTTCCAGTTCCTCGGCGACCATCGCCGGGGCGTACAGCTCGACCATGCGCAAGGTGCCCTGCACCTGGTGCAGGTAACCTGCGCAAAAGCGCATGCGGCTGGTGTCGGCCGGGTCCTCGACGAAGGATTCGATCTCCCCGCGCACCTGGCGCAGGGTTTCGTCCAGCTCCGGCTTGACCCAGCCCAGCGCGGCATGGCTCATCGCATCGCGCAGCGCGCTCATCGCCGCGCTCCCGCGGACGGCCACGCGCCACGCGTCGCCAGCGCGGCGGCGGTGTGCTGGAAATGTTCACGGTACGTCATGTGCGCTGTCCTTCCACCCTGTTCCGATCCGCTCACGCCGGCAGCTTGAAGTCGGCGACCGAGCGCCGCAGGTCCGCTGCCAGCTGCGCCAGGCGGCCGATCGATTCGGCGGTCTGCTCGGCGCCCTGCGAGGTCTGTCCGGTGATGCGGCGGATCACGTCCATGGTCTGGGTGATGTCGGTCGCCGCGGCGGACTGCTGGTGCGCGGCAATGGAGATGTTCTTGATCAGATTGTTGAGCGCGTTGGAGACGCGCTCGATCTCGGTCAGCGCGGTGCCGGCGTCTTCGGCCAGGCGCGCGCCGGACACCACTTCGGAGGTGGTCTGCTCCATCGAGCTGACCGCTTCGTTGGTATCGGCCTGAATGGTCTGCACCAGGCCTTCGATGCGGCGCGTGGCGCCGGAGGTGCGTTCGGCCAGGCGCTGCACTTCGTCGGCGACCAGCGCGAAGCCGCGGCCGGCCTCGCCCGCCGAAGCCGCCTGCACCGCGGCGTTGAGCGCCAGGATGTTGGTCTGCTCGGAAATGTCGTTGATCAGTTCGACGATCGAGCCGATCTCCTGGGTCGATTCGCCCAGGCGCTTGATGCGCTTGGAGGTTTCCTGGATCTGGTCGCGGATCTGATCCATGCCCTGGATGGTCTCGCGGACCACGCCGGCGCCCTCGGCGGCGATCACCACCGAACGCTGCGCCACTTCGGCCGATTCGCTGGAGTTGCGCGAGACCTGTTCGATGCTGGCGGCGATTTCGTTGATGCGCTCGGACGCCGAACCGATCTGCTCGGCCTGGTGGCCGGCGGCCTCGGCCAGCTGCAGCGCGGTGGCCTGGGTTTCCTCGGTGGAGATGGCGACCTTGGCCGAGGTGTCGTTGATCGTGGTGACCAGGTGGCGCAGCTCGTCGACCGCGTAGTTGATCGCGTCGGCGATGGCACCGGTCATGTCTTCGGTGACCGAGGCCTTGACGGTCAGGTCGCCTTCGCCGAGCGAACTGATTTCGTCGAGCAGGCGCATGATCGCCTGCTGGTTGCGGCTGTTGTATTCGACCTGGGTCTGGTAACGGATTTCCTGGTCGCGGGTGCGGCTGCGCACCGAGGTCCAGACGAAGCCGATGATCGACAGCAGCGCCAGCAGGCCGGACACCACGCCCAGCCAGAAGTTCGGGAACAGGCGGGTGTCACGGGTGGAGCCGAACGCGGAGAAGGCGTCGAACAGCTTCTTGCTGTCGTCGAGCATCCGGTCCGAGCCGGCGGTCAGCGCCGCGGCCGAGGACTGCGCGGCGAACAGGCTGCGCGAACTGGCCAGCAGCGCGTCCAGGTCCTTCTTCATCGCCGCCCATTGCGCCTGCGACTGCTCCAGCGCGGCCAGCGCGGCGGCGTTGCGCACCGGCGCGATGCCCAGTTCCTGGTTGCCGTTGCGCAGGCCTTCGAGCATCTGCCCGAACACCATCGAGTCGCGCGCCAGCGCATCGCCGGCGCTGGCCGCGCCGCTGCCGCCTGCGCGCATCTCGGTGACGCGGCGAGCCATGGTGCCGGCCACCACCACCTGCTGCAGGGTGTTGTAGATCTGTGCGGCGGGGGCGCCGCCGACGGTCATCGCGCGCACCACCTCGTTCAACTGCGCCTGCAGCTGCGGCACGCCGCCGACGAAGCGCTCGGCGTTGCCGGCCAGCGCCAGCACCGCCGGTTCGCTGTCCACCACCTGCTGCGCGTTCTTGCCCAGCGGGGTCCAGGTGCGGTTGAGCGCGGCCAGCGGGCCGGCGATGCCGGTCTCGTTGGCGTAGCGCGCGTTGAGCGCGGCGACGGTGCTCTCCACCCGCGCCTTGGTCTGCTTGAATTCCTTGTAGGTGGCCGCGTTGCCGGAGACCGCATCGCGGCCCTGGTTGGCCAGCTGCTGCGACAGCACCTGCAGGTCGGCCGCGCCGGTGCTGGCGCCGGCCAGGCGGTTGCCCTGCCAGGTGGCCACGCCGGTATTGGCGCCGAACACGATCAGCGACAGCGCCAACAGGCCCAGCCAGAAACTCGTCCCCACGCTGCCAAGCTTGCTGGCCTTGGGGGCGTCCGCTGCAGTACTCATGATTTCGACCTCGATCTTCGATGCGAAGGCAGGCCGCGCGCTCAGGCGGCGGCTTGACGGAATTCGGGTGTGCGCGACAGCAACGACAGCGAGAACACGCCCCAGTCGTGGGTGTCGCCGCGGAACGCGCGATCGACGAAGTGCGCATAGCGGCCCTGCGCCAATTCGCCGGGTTGCACCGCCTGCGATTCGGCGAAGCTGCGCTGGCCGAACAGTTCGTCGATGGTCAGCGCCACGTCGCCGCCGCTCTGGCGCATGATCAACACGCGCTGGCCTTCCAGCAGCGAGGTGCGCTGGCCTTCCATGAACTGCTTCAAATCGACCACCGGGAACAGGTTGCCGCGCAGGTTGCCCACGCCCAGCAGCCACGGCTGCGCGCCCGGCACCGGGGTGATCGGCGGCATGCGCACGATTTCCACCACTTCGCGGAAATCGGAGACCAGGTGCCGGTCGCCGACGCGGAAGCCAACCCCGCGCCAGATGTTCTCGTCGAATTCGCGCTCGGGCATCCGCACCGCGTGCGCCAGGCTGCGCCGCTCGTAGGCCTCGAGGATGTCGAAGGGCGAATGCACGTCAGCCGACCAGCTGGTTAATGCGGGCGATCAGCTCGTCTTCGCGCGGCGGCTTGACGATATAGTCGGTGGCGCCCTGGCGCATGCCCCAGACCTTGTCGGTCTCCATGCTCTTGGTGCTGATGATCAGCACCGGGATATGCCGGGTGGCCTCGTCGCGCGACAGCGCGCGAGTGGCCTGGAAACCGCTCATCCCCGGCAGCACCACGTCCATCAACACCAGGCTGGGCGCCTGCTCGCGCACGAGCTTCAGCCCGTCCTCGGCGTTGTCGGTGGCGAGCACCTCGTGCCCGGCTTTTTCCAGCCACTGCGTGAACACCGCCCGGTCGGTCAGTGAGTCCTCGATCAACAAAATTCGAGCCATGGTGCCTTTACCCCGGTCAGGCGTTGACGTATGTGCGGATCGCGCCCAGCAGCTCTTCACGTGTGAAGGGCTTGGTGAGGTACTGCTCGGAACCGACGATGCGCCCGCGCGCCTTGTCGAACAGGCCGTCCTTGGAGGACAGCATGATTACCGGCGTCGCCTTGAACAGCTGGTTGCCCTTGATCAGCGCGCAGGTCTGATAGCCGTCCAGCCGCGGCATCATGATGTCCACGAAGATGATCTGCGGTTGCTGATCGGCGATCTTGGCCAGGGCCTCGAAGCCGTCGGTGGCGGTGACCACCTCGCAGCCTTCGCGCTTCAACAGCGTTTCGGCGGTGCGGCGGATGGTCTTCGAGTCATCGATCACCATGACTCTCAGTCCTGCGAGTTCCCCACCCGCAGTCGTGTTTTCACTCATTCACTTGCCCCCAGGCGCGCGACGCTTCATCGGTTCCGACGCCGCTGCGAAACGACATGTATCCCAAGACCCGCTCGGACTGTCAAGGCCGCCGCCACGGCTCTGCAGTGGATCACTTTTCAGCGCTAACTATGTCACAGTTCGGTTGCCATCGCAGGGGGGCGGTGGGCCGTGCGCCACGGCCCTTGCGCACCCCTGCCGCCGACCCGCTACCATCCTCCGTTCAGTCCCTCGGGTAACGCCATGTCGTTCGATGTCATCGTGGTGATGGATCCCATCGCCAGCATCAAGATTGCCAAAGACACTACCTTCGCGATGTTGCTGGAAGCGCAGCGCCGCGGGCATCGATTGCACTACGTGCGCCCCGGCGGGCTGTCGCTGCGCGAAGGCCGCGCGCTGGCCCAGGCGGCGCCGCTGCAGGTGCGCGACGACAAGACCGGCTGGTTCGAGCTGGGCGCATTCGCCGAGCTGGCGTTCGGCAGCGGGCAGGTGGTGCTGATGCGCAAGGACCCGCCGTTCGATGCGCAATTCCTGTACGACACCCACGTGCTGAGCGTGGCCCAGCGCGCCGGCGCGCAGGTGGTCAACGACCCGCAGGGCCTGCGCGATTTCAACGAAAAGCTGGCCGCGCAGTTGTTCCCGCACTGCTGCCCGCCGACCCTGGTCAGCCGCGACGCGGCCGCGCTGAAGGCGTTCGTGCTCGAGCACGGCCAGGCGGTGCTCAAGCCGCTGGACGGCATGGGCGGGCGCTCGATCTTCCGCAGCGGCACCGGCGACCCCAACCTCAACGTGATCCTGGAGACGCTGACCGACGGCGGCCGCACGCTGGCCCTGGCGCAGCGGTTCATTCCCGACATCCGCGCCGGCGACAAGCGCATCCTGCTGGTCGATGGCGTGCCGGTGGACTACTGCCTGGCGCGGATCCCGCAGGGCGACGAATTCCGCGGCAACCTGGCCGCCGGCGGTCGCGGCGAAGGCCGCCCGCTGAGCGAGCGCGACCGCTGGATCGCCGCCCAGGTCGGTCCGGAGATGCAACGGCGCGGCATGCGCTTCGTCGGCCTGGACGTGATCGGCGATTTCCTGACCGAGGTCAACGTCACCAGCCCGACCTGCGTGCGCGAACTGGACGCGCAGTTCGGGCTGAACATCGCCGGGCTGCTGTTCGACGCCATCGAGGCTTACCCGGCGCGATGAACGCGGCCGCCGCGACGCCCGCGCCGCGCATCGGCGAGCGCGAACGGCTCAGCGCCACGTTGGTGCTGTCGCTGATCGTGCACGGCCTGCTGATCCTGGGAGTGGGCTTCGCGATCGACGACGACGCGCCGCTGGTGCCGACCCTGGACGTGATCTTCAGCCAGACCAGCACCCCGCTGACGCCGAAGCAGGCCGACTTCCTGGCCCAGGCCAACCAACAGGGCGGCGGCGACCACGACACGCCGCAGCGCCCGCGCGACAGCCAGCCCGGCATCGTGTCGCAGCAGCACGACGGCCTGGCG
>NZ_CAPJ01000364.1 GCF_000331775.1 Xanthomonas translucens pv. translucens DSM 18974 | reverse complement strand
CCTCTGGCCCATTTTTTTACATTTTTTTAGCGCAACCCCGTTGCTGGCCGCGGCCAGGGCGCGCGGCAACGCCGCGGCTAGGCCGGTGGCGAGGGCGCCGAAGGCGTCGGTCTTGAGGAAGTGGCGGCGTTCGTGCATGGGGTGGCTCCGGCGCGGGGAAGGATGGGCGCCGCGCGAGGTGGTGCGCGGTTGGCCTTGCATCATGCGTCAGAGTGGGGTGGGATTAAATGGGTATTGCCGGATCGAGCAGTGCGTAGCGATCCAGACGGCGGGTCGAATACATCCAGAGTTGTTGCGAACCGGATGACGCAAATAATCGACCCGACCCTTTCGCTCCAACAGATTATCCGATGCTACGAAGTTCCGCCGAAGTTCTCGTAAATAATTGTTAGCACAGTTGCGCCCACTACGCCACATACGGACAGCCAAAATCCCCACTTATCTACAGCAGAACGGAAAGGCTTCCTTTTTGGGAAATTCATATAGGCAATCCAGCGCATCCCTCCACCCGCCATCAAGCAAAAAGCGAAGGAAAGCATCAACCCAATGTAAACACCCCTAATCATTCACGTACACACCTTAAGTACGGATCGTGCCAGCCACGTCGCCAGGCATGTGCAAACCGGGGGAACTCCCCTGGCAATTAATTTTCCGCTCGTTCGAGCAATTCAAAGTCATGCTCTGCATCAAGGTAGTGGATAAGCCCGCCCTGAGGTGATTCGACTAAAGCGCCTGCCGATAGGTAACTCCATTCATCTGCTGCGTATCCACTGGAATATTCCCCCGTGTCAATGACAGCTACAACAATGCCTACCCCCCCTCCACCGATACCCACTTTGTCACCAAGCAAAACAACTTCACCATTGCTGTACTTCATGAACGCCTCTATTAGTTGACAAATGGCTGGATCGGGATAGAGCCTGGCGGGGGTGGCAAACCACCTGCTGCATCCGCAGCCCCGATCGACTGCCAGAAGCATTGACAGTTGTTTGGGTTCTGATTTGCTCGATACAAATTGTAGTGATCACCTACGAACGGACTATGTGGCTTGGATGGAGGAACTAAGTCATGCCTATAACCAATGGTTCCCGGCACAACTGAAGCACCATCAATCAGCTTACAAGGCGGACAATTTTTTTCTTCCGGACAAACAGCACTTGCAGTAGCTCCGCCTATCACCCCGCCTGCCGCTGCCCCTCCCATCCCACCAAGCTGAGATCCAACAACAAACCCAGCCGCATTTCCTGCTACAGGAACCTCAGAGCCAGCAACACCACCCAAAATGCCGCCACCCCAGTATCCAACTCCTCCGCCGACAACTGTACAGGTTGCTATCCAAGCCGCAGCACAAGCGGGGTCAGGCGCTAGTCCCAGCGGATCAATGAACGAAAGCGGACTACCAAAGGCATAGCCATAGGTACTAATGCCTCCACCTAACCCAATCGGATCACTCTGCCCATACCGCCCGGTGCCGGCATCGTAATCTCGGAAATAGTTCTGGTTGAGCCCCGTTGCCGCATCGTAGCGCTGCCCCGGGAAGCGCATATCGAACACGAAGGCTGTGCCGTCCTTGTCCGGGTCCTGGTCCGGCGGGGTATTGCCGAAGGCTTCGCCCTTCAGATCCCATTTCCAAATCGCCACATCGCGGCTCGGGTCGATCACCGCGCGAGGGCTACCCAGGTGGTCCGGCTGCACGTAGCGCAGGCTATTATTGGCCAGCACGCCGACCGGCAGGTCGTCCAGCCAGATCGCCTGCTGCAGCGTGGTGCCGTTGGCATCGTAGTTACCCAACCAATGCCCGCTCTCGTCGTACAGCGTGTAGGTGTTGGTCTTGTCCACCCGCCGCACCTGCTCGCCGCGGCCGTTGTAAACATACTTCATCACGACCGTACCGGCGCGCTTGGCCTGGCTCATCCGGCCCGTGGCGTCGTACGCGAACGCCTGCGCGGTGCCGCCGATGGAGAGCGTGTTGCCGATCGCGTCGTAGGTGCGCGCGGTGCCGGCCACCGCGCTCAGGCGATGGCTGGTAGTCGGGTAGGTATAGCTCTGCGTGACGGTGTTGACCTTGGCGCTGAGCCGGTTGCCGGTGGCGTCGTAGCTGTAGCCGTCGATCACCGTGCCGGTCGGGCCGTCCTTGAACGCGGTCAATCGGCCCAGGGCGTCGTAGTCCAGGCTGACCACCGGCGCGGTGTTGCCCGCGGCGGTCAGTGCGCGGAGGTTGCCGGCCGGATCGAACGCGAAGCCGGTGCTCAGGCCGTCGCTGCGGGTGTCGTTGATCGCCAGTGGGCGGTAGTCCTGGTCCAGCACGCGCTGCATCGGGCGGCCGTTGCCGTAGGACCAGCTCGCCACCGGCCCGAACGGGTAGTAGGTCGCGTTGTTCAACAGCACCTGCCGTGTGCCGCCGGCCGGCGTCACGCCCACTTCCGTGGTCTGGCCTTGGGCGTTGCGCACATAGTCCACTGTCGCGCCATCGGGGTAAGTCAGGCGGCTCAACTGACCCGCCTTGGTATACGCGTAGCGCAGCACGAACACCTTGCCGTTGGTGGTCTGGACCTTGCGCACCAGGTCGCCGAAGCGGTCGTAGCAGTAGTCGGTGCTGCCGCTGCCGTCCTGCATCCGGGCCAGGCGGCCGATGGCGTAAGTTTCGCCGCTGGCGCACGTGGCCTGGCTGACGTCGTAGGTGTAACTGACGTTGAGGCTGGTGGTCGGATAGGCCAGCTTGGTCAGCCGGTTGAGGGCGTCGTAGCTGTAGGTGGTCTTGATGTTGCGCGCATCGATCCGCGTGGCGCGGTTGCCGGCGCTGTCGTAGGTGTAGTTCGTAACACCGGTATCCGGGCTGGTGAGCTTGGTCAGGTCGCCCAGGCCGTTGTAGGCGTAGGTGGTGTCCAGGCCCTTGGGGTCGGTGACCTTGGTCAGGTTGTCCAGCGCGTCGTAGCCGAACTTGGTGTCCGCGGCGATGCCGCCCACATCCTGCAGCGTGCTTGCGAGGCGGTTGAGCGGGTCGTAGTCGTTCTGGGTTTTGTGACCAAGTGCGTCGGTGACGGCGGTGGTATTGCCGTTGGCGTCATAACCGAAGTCGGTCGGGTCGCCGCTGGCGGTGGCCTGCGTGGACAGCTGGCCGAGCTGGTTGTAGACCCGCGACAGCGTGCGTTTGAGCGAGCCCGATGCGTCCTTGGTGTCTTCCTTGACCCGGTTGCCGGCGTTGTCCAGCGTGTAGTGCAGGGTGTTGCCGGCATTGTCGGCGATGTCGGTCAGGCGGTGCGCTGCATCGTAGGTGAAGGCGGTGAATGCGCCGTCCGGCTGGGTCACCTGCTTGACCAGGCCGGTGGGCCAGTAGTCGATCAGCGTGATGCGATCATCGCTCTCCGTGGTGCTATCGGCACCGCGCACCTTGCTGGCCGTGAGCCAGCCGCGCGGGTGGTAAGTGTAGTCGGTGATGGTGCCGTTGGCATCCTTCACCGACAGTACGCGGCCGGCGCCGTCGTAGGACAGGTACTCGGTGACCTGGCCCAGGGCGCTGGTAACTTTCCAGAGATCGCCTTTGCGGTGGGGGCAGGTGGTCGGAGCGCTGGCGCAGGTGCTGTCGTCGTAGAAGTAGTAGGTGTAGTGCTGCAGATCCGATACGTCGCTGCGCGGGCCATCGACCGAGGTCACCAAACCCAACAAGGGGCAGTTTCCGGCGTCGATGTCGGACTGCTCACAGTACGTCGTGGTAGAAGTGCGGGTCGTGCCAGCCACCGGATCGGTGCGAGACGCCGTTAGCGCTTGGCCGCGGACGTTGTAGGCCCAAGAAGACTGGGCGACCAAGACATCCGCAGCGTTGTACACCTGCCGCTGCGTTGGAACAGCAAAACTTGCATGCCAAGTTGTTTTGATTTTTTTCTTACGGCCACTGGTGTCGTTTACTGCGATGGTGCGACTCGTCTCAAGCCCCCTCTCATCATTTGTGTAGTAGGTTTGCCCTCCTAGGAAATCCACGGACTTCCCCATCATCCCATATTGATCGTATTCAACACTCGCGAAGCATGAGCTACAGGCAATGTCTGCGACAGACGCAGAGGAAATTTTTCTACCGGCTTTTACTTTAACGTACCCATATCGGGCCGACGACATTAGGGGTGATGTGATGGTAGCGCCAAGACCATCGTCATCGTACTGGATTGAAAAGGCTTCAACCCCTCCTGACAACGATGTGGCAGTTGCCCTGCCAAGCCCATCGTAGTGGAAGTCCGCCAACCTTGTTTCCGACACACTGAGATCTGCCTCAGAAATGCCCGTCATGGCGCTGAACTTCCATTTTGACGTAGACCCACCACTAGAAATGTGGTCATCCTCACCGTAATGATAGAGTCGCTGAAATCCGTCCGAATACTTGGATTTTATCAAATTCCCATGATTATCATAATCATAAGAAACTGACGACCCATCAGAAAATTCAACTCTTGAAATAAAATAATCAGAATTTACGATTTTTCTATAAGTGAATTTTATTTCCCGCCCCTTCTGATCCACTACGCGCTCAAGAAGCCCCTCCATTCGATAGTGCAGTTCTTTACGATTCCCTTCACGATCGAAGACAGCAACTAACCTACCATTTACATCATACTTTTCAGACACACCACTCTTCCTGCCTAACGTCCATCCATCGCTATCCTTGAACAAGGCCAATCCCGCTTCGACATTGGACAGCCAGACACCAGCATTCAGAGTAAATCTGACAATCCGTCCGGTATTGCTGACTAAGTTAACATCCGTCGGAGCTATCGAGCCATCATCGGCTTTCGTCCCATTCGCTACCTCGATGTATCCTTCAAAAGAATGAAGCCAGTGGACTCCAAACGCTCCCGAAGGCGAACCACCATAGCTATTGTAGTACCTGGAAAAATCCAGAAATCCGTCGGCGGACTTGTAGTCCGTTTCGACCTGATAGCTGTTGCCAATCGAAGGATTGATTGGATCACCCACAGATGGAGAAGCCGAGCAGCAGACTGGTCCAAGATCGCTGATATGATCCTCGCCAGGCTTTCGACAAACCATTCCACCAACCGCATTCTCTGCAATCGAGTAGCCATCTGGACAAACAGCATGGCCATATTGATTCCATGTTATATTTCCACTATCGCCAGTCGCATAACATACAACTTCTAGAAGAGCCCGCCCCCCTTGACTCTGGAGCGCAGAATTCCTGGCAGTGGCGACTGGGCTTTGTGTTGGACACTCCATACCAGCCCATGCCGAAACGGGAATTTGCGGCGCACTCACTCCAGTCAACGTCAAACCACTGTAACCATGATCCATCTGATACCGGCATGCTTCTGCGGGCGAGGAAAAACAGGCATTCCCCCAATCGACGGGCTGAAGAGTTGACCAACCATAGCCCAAAATCGGGACATCTTCAGCGTGCGCGCGCCCCAAAAAAAGAAGAGATAACGCAACAACTATAAGTAGAAGGATTCTTGCGGTCTCTACATATAGGACTACTGAAATCCTTCGAGCTGCGTTCCCACCCCGCAAAAACAGATGCATCACCGCCTCCTTTGAACTCAGCAGCTTATAATCAGCTGCCATCATGTCCATATATGAAATCAAGCCACACACCACTTTTACGCATCTATTTCAGGCACAAGTCCCACACCAGCTCAATGCGCAAAGCGTTGCACACCCATGCGGATACGGAGTTGCGCCTCACCCCACAGCCAAAAACCGCTCCCCAATCATCCCCTCGATCGCCTCCATATCCGGCAGCAACGCACTCTGCTCACCCAGCAATACGCGCATATGCACGCCAGCCGGCAACGTTTCTTCGGAGGCGTCGGCAAGCAAGCCATCGCGCGGGACCGAGATCAACTGCGGGAAGGATTGGGTGATCAAGGCGAAGTAGGGCAGGTCGGGGTTGCCGCCCAGCGCCTTCAGCACGACGATCTTGTTGTTGGAGGCGACGGTTTCGCTGCCCAGGCCGGTGAGGCGGGCGAACGAGAGCAGCGGCACTTTCCAGCCGTACCAGGCGATCTGGCCGAGTAGCCAGTGTGGGGCGTCGGGCAGCGGTTCGACCGGGACGCGCGACATCACTTCGGCGACGGTGGCGTTGGGCAGCAGCGCGCGCTCGCTGCCGGCCTGGATCAGGACTCCGCGGATTGCGTCGTTGCTGGCGTAGCTGCTCATGGATTACGTCGTCCTGGAACCGGAGAAAACGCGCGGGCGACGGCTCAGCCGCCCCATCGCGTGGACAGGGCCTGCGCCAGCTGCACGGGGTCGCCGCCGGGATGGCCGCGGCCGATCAGCTGTGCGGCGGCGGCCGGGTCGTAGCAGCCGTCGCCGGTCTGGCCGGCGACCCAGGCGCCTTGCGCGGCCAGGGCCAGCACGTCCTCGACCTGGTGCGGATCGCTGCCGCTGAGCAGCAGCACGGCGCTGTGCGCGGCCGGCAAGCCGCCGACCACCGAGGCGCCGGCCTGCTGGGCGACGAAACGCAGGCCGGCGGTGTCGCCGCTGCGCACGCCGATGTCGTCGGGCAGGATGTAGACGTTGCCGACGCCGACCGTCTGGCCGGCTTCGGCCAGCAGCACCGGCAGCGCAGACACGCGCGCGATCTGTTTGACCAGGTTGCCGTAGCGGCCGCCGTCCAGGCGCAACTGCACCAGCAGCGGCTGCGGGAAGTCCGCCGGCAAGGCGGCGAGCAAGCGGCGGATGGCATCGGGACCGCCGATGCCGGCCATGACCAGCACGGCGCCCTGCGCCACCGTGACTGCAGCGGCGGCGGCGGCGGGGTTATCGATGGCGGACTCCTGCTCGGACTCCAGCGCGACCAGCGACAGGCCTTCGGTGGAAATCTGCATCTGGCTCAGCGGCGCGCGCGCCTGCACGAGCAGCGGCGCGTCGTCGTCCACCAGCGACCAGGCGCTGGCCGGCAACGGCGGCAGCGTGCTGGCCGGCGCCGCGCTG
>NZ_CAPJ01000365.1 GCF_000331775.1 Xanthomonas translucens pv. translucens DSM 18974 | reverse complement strand
GGCAGCTGCGTGGTCTTGCCCGAGCCGGTCTCGCCGGCGATGACCACCACCTGGTGCGCGCGGATCAGCGCCACGATGCGCTCGGCCTCGCGCGCGATCGGCAGCTGGTCGTCCAGGGTGATCGCCGGCGCCGCCGCCGCGCGCGCCTGGCAGCGCGCCCGCGATTGCCCCAGCGCCTGCTCGAACGCTGCCTCCAATGCGGGATTGCCGGGCGCGGCCTGCCAGCGCGACCATAGGCCATACAGGCGGCCGCGGTCGCGGGTCAGCGCCGCGTCGATCGCGTCGCGGCGCTCGCGCAGGCGGGTGGCCAATTCGTTTTCGATCGTACTCATCAATCGGATGCCGTTGAACGTTGAATAACAGCGCATGCTTTAGTCTGTCTATTGTGACGCCATATCGTTCCCAACCCCTCAAGAGGATTCCCTGATGGCCAAGAGCAAGACCCCTGGCAAGACCAAGCGCCCCACCAAGCAGGCAGCGTCCACCACGCCGCTGGCCGCGCTGGCGCCGTCCGCGCCCAACATCGATATCGGGATCAGCGGCGGCGACCGCAAGAAAATCGCCGACGGCCTATCGCACTTCATGGCCGACGCGTTCACCCTGTACCTGAAGACCCACAACTTCCACTGGAACGTGACCGGGTCGATGTTCAACTCGCTGCACCTGATGTTCGAGACCCAGTACACCGAGCAGTGGGCGGCGCTGGACGATGTCGCCGAGCGCATCCGCGCGCTGGGCTTCAATGCGCCGGGCTCGTACAAGGAATTCGCCGCGCTGACCTCGATCCCGGAAGAGCCGGGCCTCAGCGACAGCGCCGACTGGCGCGAGATGGTGCGCCAGCTGGTGGTTGGCAACGAGGCGCTGTGCCGCACCGCGCGCAAGGCGCTGAAGACCGCCGACGACGCCGGCGACGACCCATCGGTGGACATGCTGACACAGCGCCTGCAGACCCACGAGAAGTACGCGTGGATGCTGCGCTCGCTGCTGCAGTAAGGGATATGGCGGCCATGCCTGCGCAGCAGACATAGCCTCCCAGCTGCGTGGCTCCCAATCCCCACGCCTTCGGCGCGCCCCCTTACCAAGGGGGCTTGCACGCTGCAAGGTCTGCGCAAGAGGCCTCCTGCCTCATACACATCCTGCATACAGACCCACCAGGGCGCGGCCCGCCCACATGGACGTTCGACGCGTGCTGCGTCTCCCTCGCTGCGTCGCCCGCTGTTGGCCATCGTGCCGGGATGCGCCGTCGGTGTCGCAGCCGGCGTGTCCGCCGGCTTTCATGCGTGGTGGCAGCTCAACGATTCGGACGTGCCCACCAATAGCGGACATGGCCTAGTCGCGTTGCCGGCGCTGTCGATCGGCTACGTCGTCGGCAGGCGCCGCGTGCGTCGGGCAATACAGACGCACGCGGCAGCTGCCGCCTGACATCGCAGTGCGTGGCGGCGGCGCGCTGCCGCGCTTGACCTACGCGGTATCCTAAGCGCATGCAATCTTCCGCTCATTCCGTGCTCAACCGCGTGTTCGGCTACGACCAATTCCGCGGTCCGCAGCAGGACATCGTCGAACACGTCGCCGCCGGGCAGGACGCGCTGGTGCTGATGCCCACCGGCGGCGGCAAGTCCCTGTGCTACCAGATCCCCTCGCTGCTGCGCGACGGTACCGGCCTGGTCATCTCGCCGCTGATCGCGCTGATGCAGGATCAGGTCGAGGCGCTGCGCCAGCTCGGCGTGCGCGCCGAATACCTCAATTCCACACTGGACGCCGAGACCGCGCAGCGGGTCGAGCGCGAACTGCTGGCCGGCGAGCTGGACCTGCTGTACGTCGCTCCCGAACGCCTGCTGACACCGCGCTTCCTGTCGCTGCTCGAACGCAGCCGCATCGCCCTGTTCGCGATCGACGAGGCGCACTGCGTGTCGCAATGGGGCCACGATTTCCGCCCCGAGTACCGGCAGCTCACCGTACTGCACGAGCGCTGGCCGCAGATCCCGCGCATCGCCCTGACCGCCACCGCCGATCCGCCGACCCAGCGCGAGATCGCCGAGCGCCTGGACCTGACCCAGGCGCGCCACTTCGTCAGCTCCTTCGACCGCCCCAACATCCGCTACACCGTGGTGCAGAAGGACAACAGCAAGCGCCAGCTGCTGGATTTCCTGCGCGCGCACCGCGGCAGCGCCGGCATCGTCTACTGCATGTCGCGGCGCAAGGTCGAAGAGACGGCCGAATTCCTGGCCAAGGAAGGGCTCAACGCCCTGCCCTACCACGCCGGCCTGCCGGCCGAGGTGCGCGCCGACAACCAGCGTCGCTTCCTGCGCGAAGACGGCATCGTGATGTGCGCCACCATCGCCTTCGGCATGGGCATCGACAAGCCGGACGTGCGCTTCGTCGCGCATACCGACCTACCCAAGTCGCTGGAAGGCTACTACCAGGAAACCGGCCGCGCCGGGCGCGACGGCGAAGCCGCCGAGGCCTGGCTGTGCTACGGCCTGGGCGACGTGGTGCTGCTCAAGCAGATGATCGAAAAGGGCGAAGCGGGCGAAGACCGCAAGCGGGTCGAGCGGCGCAAGCTCGACCAGCTGCTCGGCTATTGCGAATCGATGCAGTGCCGGCGCCAGGTGCTGCTGGCCGGCTTCGGCGAGACCTATCCGCAGCCCTGCGGCAACTGCGACAACTGCCTGACCCCGGCCGCGGCCTGGGACGCCACCGTGGCCGTGCAGAAGGCACTGAGCTGCGTCTACCGCAGCGGCCAGCGCTTCGGCGTCGGCCACCTGATCGACATCCTGCGCGGCAGCGACGGCGAGAAGATCAAGCAGTTCGGCCACGACAGGCTCAGCACCTACGGCATCGGCAAGGACCTGGACACGCGCGCCTGGCGCGGCGTGTTTCGGCAACTGGTCGCCACCGGGCTGCTGGAAGTGGACAGCGATGCCTACGGCGGGCTGCGCCTGACCGACGCCAGCCGCCAGGTGCTCAAGGGCGAACGCCAGATCATGATGCGCCGCGAGGCGCCGAGCCGCGGCCGCGAACGCGGCGAGCGCAGCGGCAGCCCGCGCACCGGCGTCCCGGTGCAACCGCAGGACCTGGGCCTGTTCAACGCGCTGCGCGACCTGCGCGCCGGCCTGGCCAAGGAGCAGAACGTGCCGGCGTTCGTGATCTTCCACGACAGCACCCTGCGCAATATCGCCGAACAGCGCCCGACCAGCCTGGACGAGCTGGCCCATGTCGGCGGCATCGGCGGCACCAAACTGGCCCGCTACGGCCAGCAGCTGATCGATATCGTCCTGCAGCAAGGCTAGCCGCAGTAAGAAGAAGGCGGCGCTTGCCGCCGCATCGCGGCAGATGGCCGGCGCCGGCAAGAAAATTCCCCGGCACCGACAGGCCGGGTTCAACGTGCTATTGATAGCGTCGGCTGATGGTGGCGCGCAGCGGCGGCGGCCGCCGCCCTCCAGCCCCTCTTTCCTTGGCGTACGTCCGATGAAACGATCCCTCCTGCTTGCCTGCGCCCTGCTCGCCGGCCCGGCCATGGCGCAAACCTCCGCCGACGCAGGTTCCGGCAGCAGCGACAGCGCGGCGGCCAAGCGCGCGCTGGACCTGAGCGTGCCGCAGCAGCCGATCACCTACGGCAGCGACCCGGTGTACAAGGCCGATCCGCCCGGCGCCTACTACGGCGACACCAGCGGCACCTCGGCCTCGGCGCAGAAGGCCGCGGCCACCCAGGCCGTGGCCGAGGCCGAGCAAGCGCGTACCGACCGCTGCAAGGGTGATGTGCACGGCAGCGTCGCCACCGGTTTCGGTTATTCCTCGCGCGGCGGCAACAGCAACTACCAGGCCGCCAACCTCAACCTGTGCAAGACCTACTACAACGACGACGGCAAGCCGCGCGAAGTGGGCATCAGCATCAGCGTCGGCCAGAGCGAAGGCCACGGCGGCTACGGCTATCCCTACGGCGGCTGGTAGCCGCCAAGCCGCCGACGCAGCGGCGGTATGCGTGCGTCGGTATCGGGCAGGCAGACGACACGCGGCACTGAACTTCGTGTCGGGCGCTACATCGCGTCCATCTGCGTGCGCACGTCTGCGGCCATGAGGCCGTAGCCCGACGTGGTGGGATGCGTGCCGTCGGTGGTCGCATAGCGCGCGGCTCCGGTTGCCCGAAATTTCAGATCGTCGCTGCCGCGGATCGATGGCCAATGCTGGAAGGCATCGACCGCTGGGCCTGCATTCGGCGCCAGCCAGGCGCTGAGTTGCGCAGCGATTCCGTTGCTGCCCCAGCCGCCAGGGCCACCGCAATAGTTCTGGTTCGCTTCGGTGGCCCAGCTGTCGGTAGAGGTGGTCCGCGGCAACAGGTCCGCGGCGAGGATCTTCTGCACCTGGTTGGCACGAAGCATCGCGTAGATGGCCGACAGCCGCATCTGCAGCGTGTCCAGCGACACGCCGGTGCCGGCGAGGCCGATGTCGTTGGTACCGTACATGACGACGGCATGCGTCGCGTATCTCGCCAGCGTCGCGCTGCGCGCATCAGCGACGGCTATCGTGCTGGTGCTGCCGTGCACGGCCATGTTCATGTAGCCGATCTGGCTTGCATCGGCGTCGCTCGAATCGCGCATGGCCCGCGACATCCAGCCCAGGCCGGCCACGCGCGTGGCGCTGCCCGCATCCCCGGTACCCTGACAGAGCGAATCGCCCACGCACAGCCATGCCTTGGCCGCCGCATCAACGTGCCGACCGACCAGTTTTGGCACATAACCATTCGGGCGGCTCTGCACCGCATCTCCGGTTTGCGTCCATTGCCCCGCGGCATACACGTCGCTGCTGACGGTCAGTGTTGGGTCGAACCAGGCCACGCGGGCTCCGGATTGCGACGTGGCGCGCGCCGAGCTGTTACACAGGTCCGATGCCGTGGACAGATCAAACATCACCAGCATCTTCACGTACACGGTCGTCCCGCGCGCAAACGTCGCAAGCGCGAAGTCGGCCGGCGTGAGCGGATCGCTCAGGACGTCGTTGGCGCCATCGTCCAGCGTGATACAGGGCGCGCCACCGAAGGTGATCGGCTTGACCACGCCGCCGATCTCCAACGATGCCCCGTGAATCGGCAGCGTATTGCCCGGGTTGACCATCGCGTTGTTGCTGTAGGAAAAGTACCAGTTGTCCAGCAGCAGGCGCAGCTCGCACAGGTCACCGGAGCCGAGCACGTAAGGCCAGCGGATCTGCACGCCGCGCTTGCCGATCGACTCCTTGCCGTTGTGCGCCACATTGCCGGAGGACGCGAAGCGCAGCGGGTTCTGCGCAACCGGAGGGTCACCCTCGCAGTACCGCCGCGGCGGTAGTGCCTGCACATGGCCTGCACTGGACGCTGCCGCCGCCAGCGGGACGCGCAGCAGGCCCACGGCCGCCGCCAGGGCACTGCACTGCAGGAAAAGGCGCCGCGACGGATCCTGTGCCACCGCATCGGCAGCGCCGGCATGCACGCATTGCGCCGCATGGCCAGGACCGGAAGGCGCACTCATCGGATTCCGCGCGGATGGACAGCCGCAGGATGCAATGTGGAAACACGGCAATACATCGCTTGCTCCTATGTACTTGGCTATCCCAAGCCTAGGCCCCACCGCTGCCGCGAACAAGCGATCTGTCGCCGTTGTGCAATCCATACGCCATTGCGTCTTGTCGCCAGACTGGGCGGACATCAGCAGCTGCGCGCAATCGCGTCTATGGCTCACAGTTTCAGGCGCATCGCGCCCTCGTCCACGCGCCCGATCCCGCCTTGCACGCCGGCACGGTAGCGCATCTCGAAATGGGTCGCGCCGGCCTCGCCCGCAGCACCCACAGCGACGCGCGCGTCGATGCGCCTACCGTCTCCGCCGCCGTCGGCGCATCGCGCAGTGCGACGTTGCAGTCCTCGCGCCGAACATGGCGCAGCGCACGGCGCGCATCCCGATCATCGACAGAGTGCAACGCGCAATGTCGCCAAAGCAAGCACATCGCGGAAAACGCTGCCGGCACATGGCGCGCGGCATGCAGGCACCGAGTAAGCAGCAGCGCAGGGATCAAGCGGGCGAGATCGGGCCGCAGAGGATGCAAACCTTATTTTTACTGGTGGGCCGTGATGGATTCGAACCATCGACCAAAAGATTAAAAGTCTTCTGCTCTACCGACTGAGCTAACGGCCCAAAACAACGTCCCGGTCTTGCGCCGGGTGCGTAGTCTACCCCAGCCCCGGGTCAACGCGAAATCAGGCGTAGCGGGTCGGGTCGGCCACGCCGGCATCGGCGAAACCGGCGGCGCGCAGCCGGCAGGCGTCGCAGTGGCCGCAGGCGCGGCCGTCGGCATCGGCGCGGTAGCAGGACACGGTGAGGCCGAAATCCACGCCCAGGCGCTCGCCCTCGCGCACGATGTCGGCCTTGCTCATACGCTGCAGCGGCGCGTGGACGCGCAGGCCGGCGCCTTCCACGCCGGCCTTGGTCGCCAGGTTGGCCAGAGTCTGGAACGCGTCGATGAACTCGGGACGGCAGTCCGGGTAGCCGGAGTAGTCCACCGCGTTGACACCGCAGAAGATGTCCGTCGCGCCCAGCACCTCGGCCCAGCCCAGCGCCACCGACAGCATGATGGTGTTGCGCGCCGGCACATAGGTGACCGGAATGCCCTCGCCGCCCGCGTCCGGCACCTCGATGTCGTCGGTCAGCGCGGAGCCGCCGATGCTGCGCAGGTCGACGTTGACAGTCTTGTGCGCCACCGCACCAAGCGCGGCGGCCACGCGCGTGGCCGCGTCCAGTTCGGAGGTATGCCGCTGCCCATAGCTGACGCTCAGCGCATGCACGGCATAGCCCTGCTCGCGGGCGATGGCGACGACGACGGCGGAATCCATGCCACCGGAGAGTAGGACGACGGCGTTTTTCATCGGGGTGCTGGGAATGGGGAATGGAGAAACGGGAATGGGTAGAGCCTAACAGCAGCACTGGACATGGAGGATCGCCGGTTGTCGGGTAACAAAAGCGAAGCGACCAACACGAGGCCTGCAATGCAGCGCTTTGCCGACTCCCGATTGTCCGTTCGCGATTCCCGGCTGCGCACCCACGCAGCTAACGTCCCGGCTCGTCGTTCCACAGCAGCTTGTGCAACTGCATCTGGAAGCGCACCGGCAGGCGGTCGGCGACGATCCAGTCGGCCAGCTCGCGCGGCGCCAGTTCGCTCTTACTCGGCGAGAACCACACGGTGCAGCGCTCGTGCAGGCGGTGTTCGGCGACGATCGCGCGCGCCCAGTCGTAGTCGGCGCGGCCGCACAGCACGAACTTGATCTGGTCGCGCGCGGTCAGCAGCGGCAGGTTTTCCCAGCGGTTGCGCTGCGCCTCCTGCGAGGCCGGGGTCTTGATGTCGAGCACCCGCGACACGCGCGGGTCCACGTCGGCGATGTCCAGCGCACCGGAGGTTTCCAGCGATACGTCGTAGCCGGCATCGCATAGCTGCTCTAGCAAGCGCAGGCAGCGCTTCTGCGCCAGCGGCTCGCCGCCGGTCACGCAGACATGGCGCACGCCGTGGCGCGCCACCTCGGCCAGGATCGCGTCGATGTCCCACCACTGCCCGCCGTGGAAGGCGTAGGCGGTATCGCAATAGCTGCAGCGCAGCGGGCAGCCGGTCAGGCGCACGAACACGGTCGGCCAGCCGGCGCTGTCGGCCTCGCCCTGCAACGACAGGAAGATCTCCGTCAGCTTCAGGCGCGGTAGCGGGCTTTGAACGATATCGCTGGGAACGGCGGCCATGGCGGGAAAGTATGCCCCCGCGACGATGGCGGCAGCGTTCGGGGGCTCAGCGCAGCTGCTGGCCGATGCGGATCGACTGCAGGCGGTCCTGCGCGGTGCGCGCGGCATCCGATCCCGGATACTGGCTGATCACCTGCTGCAGGGTCTGCTCGGCGTCCTGGGTGCGGCCCTCGCCGTACTGGGACAGCCCCAGCTTGAGCAGAGCGCCGGAGGCCTTGTCGTGGGTCGGGTAGCGGCCGATCAGGTCGCGGAACTGCGCCTCGGCCAGCGGGAAATTCTTGGTGGCGTAATAGCTCTCGCCCAGCCAGTACAAGGCATTGGGGGCATACACACCGTTCGGGTACAGCTCGAGGAAGCTCTGGAACAGATTCGCCGAGTCAGCGTATTTGCCGGCCTTCAGCGCGTCGAAGGCGACGTTGTAGCTGGTGCGCTCGTCGCCGCTGGCGGCGAGCGTGCCGGCGTCGCCATGTACCGACGGCGGCCGTTCGGAAACGGCAGCAGCCGGCTTGGCGGCGGGTGCGGGTGCGGCAGCGGCTGGGGCGGCAGCGCCAGCCGGCGGCAGCGGCGGCGTGGCGCCACCCTCGATCCGGTTCAGGCGGCCGTCCAGGTCCAGGTACTGGTCCTTGGCGCGCTGCTTGAGTTGTTCGTTGTCGTGCTGCAATTGCTCGATCGTGGCCTCCAGCGACTGCACCTGCGTCCGCAGCTGGTTGAGCTGGTTCAGCATGTCGGTGTTGCCCTGGGTGTTCATGGCCTGCTGCTCGAGCGCGGACACGCGATCGGCGAGACTTGCGCGCTGCGCATGAGCCGGCGCGGCGGCCACCAGGGCCGCCGCGACGATCATCGATGTAAGGACACCGATACGCATCTATTACTGAGCCGTGTACACGATCTCGACGCGGCGGTTCTGCGACCAGCAGGACTCGCCCGACTCGGTGCACACCGGACGCTCTTCGCCGTAGCTGACCACGGTCAGCTGCGCAGCCGAACCGCCGGCAGCCTGCAGCGCCGAAGACACGGCGTTGCCACGACGCTCGCCCAGGCCCATGTTGTACTCGCGCGAACCGCGCTCGTCGGCATTGCCCTGCAGGGTGATGCGCGAGGACGGACGGTCACGCAGGTACTTGGCGTGGCAGGCCATGATCGCCTGGAACTCCGGCTTCAGCGAGTCCTGGTCCAGATCGAAGTAGACCACGCGCTGGCGCAGGCAGGCATCGGTATTCAGATCGCCCGGGCCGTACAGGCCGGAGGTCGACGGGCCGGTCGGGGTGGTGGAACCGGTGGTGCCGGTGGTGTCGGTCGGGGGAACTTCCTTGACCTTCTTGGAGCAGCCGGCCAGAGCTGCAACGGACAACAGCGAAACAAGCAGTACGCGGGTGGTCTTGTTCATGGGGATACCTATATGGCTCCTGAGCCGAAAAGGGGTTCAACGCAGCGAAATATTAACATCAAACTTACGTGTCAACGCGCCGTCCGGTACGGCGACCACGACGGCTCGCGCACGTCGCCATCGGCCAGCACCAGGCGCTGACGGACGCGGGCATCGGCCGAGACCGCGTATAGCACCCCTCGCCCGCCTTCGCGGGCGGCGTACAGAACCATGCTTGCGTTCGGGGCGAAGCTCGGCGACTCGTCCAGCGACCCCGTAGACAATGTACTCCAGCGCGGCGAACCCAGGCTGCGGTCCATCATCGCGATCTTGTAGGTGTTGCCGCTGCCCTGGGCGACGGCGATCTTGTTGCCGTCGAAAGACACGCTGGCGGTGGCGTTGTAGTTGCCCTGGAAGGTGACCCGGTTGGCGCTGCCGCCGGTCGCCGCCACCTGATAGATCTGCGGCCGGCCGCCGCGATCGGAGGTGAAGTAGATGCTGTTGCCGTCCGGCGCCCAGGTCGGCTCGGTGTCGATGCCGAAGTGGTTGGTCAGCTGGGTCAGCTGCTTGCTGCCCAGATCCATCACGTAGATCTCCGGGTTGCCGCTGCGCGACAGCGCCAGGGCCAGCTTGCGGCCGTCCGGCGAGAACGAGGGCGCGCCGTTGATGCCGCGGAAGCTGGACACCAGCTGGCGGGCGCCGGTGGCGATGTCCTGCAGGTAGATCGAGGAGTTGCCGCGCTCGAAGCTGACGTAGGCCAGCTTCTTGCCGTCCGGGCTCCAGTTCGGCGACAGCAGCGGTTCGGCCGAGCGCACGATGGTCTGCGGGTTGTAGCCATCGGAGTCGGCGACCATCAACGCATAGCGCATCGCCCCATCCTTGCCGCTGGCGGTGACGTAGGCGATGCGGGTCCAGAACGCGCCGCGCACGCCGGTGATCTTCTCGTAGATCGCATCGGCCATCTGGTGCGCCACGTCGCGCATCGCGCTGGCGCGCGCGGTCATCGCCAGGCCGAGCATGCGCTCGCCCTTGGCCACGTCGAACAGCTCGTACTCGACCCGGTAGGTGCCTTCGCCGGCATCCATCACCCGGCCGGCGACCAGGTAATCCTGCTTCAGCGCGCGCCAGGTGGCGTATTGCACTTCGCTGCCGCGGGTCGGGCGCTCGACGATCTGCGCCTCGGGCAGGTTGCGGAACTGGCCGGAACGGTCCAGGTCGGCACGCACCACCGCGGCCACGTCGGTGGACGGTGCGGCAGCCGAACCCTGGTAGGGCATCGGCACGACGGTGATCGGGGTCGCCGACGCGTTGCCGCCGACGATGTCGATTTCCAGGCCCTTGTCCTGCGCGAACGCGGCCAGGGGGAGCAACAGGGCAGTCAGGACGGCAAGCCAGCGCGGCAGTTTCTTCATGGGTCGCTCAGCGGTACTCGGGAAAGGCGCAAGAGATAGCAATGCGCGGGTGAACGTATTCGCAATCATGAACCATCGATGTGTGAAGCCGATGGCAGGAAGCCCGGATTATCGCCTATCGCGCCGCCCGCGAGTGAAAGCGCAAGCTTCGAGTCCCGAGTCCCGAGTCCCGAGTCCCGGCGTCTCACCGATCCTGCGCAGTGAAGTTGAAGGTCAGATCGCGCGCGAACACCGATTCGAAGCCCCGGTACGGCAACGGCTGCGCCCGCAGCACCGCGGCCTCGATCGAACGCCGGCCCGCTTCGTCGTAGGGACAGTCGGGGCTGACCTTGGCCTCGATCACCTGCCCGCCGACGATCTGCTTGATCGCGATCTTGCACTTCTGCCCCAGCGGCACCGAATCCGGGCGCACCCACTGGCTCAGCACCGCCTGCTGGATCGCCGCGGCGTACTTGGCCGACAGGTCGGTGTTGGTGCCGTTCTGCCCGGGCGTGGCCTGCGGCGTGGACGCGGCGGTGGCCGAGGCCTGCTTGGCGCGCACGTCGGCCAGCTGGCGCAGCTTCTGCTCGGCCAGCTTGGCCTCGCGGTCGGCCTGCTCGCGCTGCTTGCGGATGTCGGCGATCTTCTTCTGCCGCTCCTCTTCCTGCTGCGCGGCCAGGCGCTGCTTCTGCTCGGCCTCCTGCTGGCGCTTCTGCTCGGTCAGGTCGATCTGCTCCTGGCGGCGCTTGGCTTCCTGCTCCTGCTTCTCCTTTTCCTGCGAGATCGCGGTGCGGCTGGCGCGGTCCTGGTCGACCTTGTCCGGCACCGGGATGAAGTCCTGCGCCTTCTGCTGCTGCTCGGTCGGCGCCTGCTGCGGCTTGGGCACGGGCACCGGTTGCGGCGGCGGCACCGTGTCGTCCTCGGCGACCTCCTTGACCGGTTCGGGCAGCGGGTCGGGCAGCGGCTTGGGCGCGTCCTGCACCGCCTTCTGCGCCGAACGCACGTCGGCAGCCGAGACGACCAGCGAGGCCTCGACCATCGGCGAACCGGCGGCCGGTTCCACCTCGCGCACCGGCGACCACCACCAGGCAAGGAAGAACAGCAGCCCGAGCAGCACGTGCACGGCCAGCGCGAGGAGCACGCCGACGATCAGGCCCTGATCGCTGTCCTGTGCGCGGGGCGGTCGGGAATCGGCTTCAGCGTGCATTGGTACCGGGCTGGCTCATCAGGCCCACCTTGGGAACGCCGGCCTGCTGCAGCATGACCATGGTGTCCATGACCAGCTGGTAGTTGGAATTGCCGGGCGCGGCGACGAACACCGGCACGTCCTTGTTCTGGCCGACGAAGGCCTGCATCTTCGCCTTCAGTTCCGGCGCGCCGATCTTCTCCGGCTTGCCGTCCTGCAGGGTCAGCGTGTAGTGGCCCTCGGCATCGACGCTGACGATGACCGGGTCCTTCTTGCTTTCCACCGAACGCGCGGTGGAATCGGGCAGGTCCACGTCCACGCTCAGGCTGAGCAGCGGCGCGGTGACCATGAAGATGATCAGCAGCACCAGCATCACGTCGATGTACGGCACGACGTTGATCTCGGACTTGAGCTTGCGGCGTTTGCGGCGGGAAATGGCGGCAGTCATGCGGGAATCCTGGGGTCTTGGGCGGAGCGCGCGGCGGCGCTCAGTCGCCGCTGGCCTGGCGCTGCAGGATGGAGCTGAACTCTTCGGAGAAGGTCTCGAAGCGCACCGCCATCCGCTCGACCCGGGTGGTGAAGCGGTTGTACGCCCACACCGCCGGGATCGCCACGAACAGGCCAATGGCGGTGGCGAACAGCGCCTCGGAAATGCCCGGCGCGACCGCGGCGATGCCCGCCTGCTGGCCGCTGTTGAGCATGTCGTGCATGGTCACCATGATGCCGAACACGGTGCCGACCAGGCCCACATAAGGCGCGGTGGAGCCGATGTTGGCGAGCAGCTCCAGGTTGCGCTCCAGGCGGTCCACTTCGCGCGCATAGGTCGCGCGCATCGCCCGCTGCGCGCCTTCCAGCTGGATCCGCGCATCGAGCTTGCGCTTGTCGCGCAGGCGGGTGAATTCGCGGAAACCGGCCTCGAAGATCGCCTCCAGCCCGCCGACGACGCGGTTGCGGTCGGCAGCCCCGGCGTAGAGCTTGGTCAGGTCGGTGCCGGACCAGAAGCGGTTCTCGAAGTCGTCCGCGTCGCGGTTGGCCTGCTTGAACACCCGCGCCTTACGGAAAATGATCACCCAGCTGATCAGCGAGCCGAGCAGCAGCAGCAGCACGATCACCTTGACCGGCAGGCTGGCCTTGATCAGCAGATCCAGGTAGTTGATGCCGCCATGGGCGGCGGTGCTGGCGACGGCCTGCGCGGCGGTCTGGGTCACGTCCTGCGGTAGCGCCTCCGCCACCGTGTCCTGCAGGGCCAGGAGCAATGCGATCATCCGTCGTTCCTCAGTAATTCGGTTTCAGTGATTTCGAGAGCTTTCAATTGGTCGTACAACGCGTCGTCGATGCCGCGCGGGCGGAAGTTGCCGGCGCCCAGCGCCGCCACCTTCACCTGCGCGCGCAACAGCAACTCGCCGTCGCGGTGGATCGACTGCGCGAACAGCAGGCTGGCGCGCTTGCATTGCGACAGCGCGACACCGACCTGCAGCGTATCGTCCAGGTGAGCCGGGCGCAGGAAGTCGAGCTGCATCGCGCGCACCGCGAACACCAGATCGTGCTGCAGGCGCAGGCGCTTCTGTCCGTAGCCCAGCGCGCGCAGCCACTCCGTGCGCGCCCGCTCCAGAAAGGCGACGTAGCGTGCATGGTAGACCACGCCACCGGCGTCGGTATCTTCCCAGTAGATGCGTGTCGGCCAACTGAATAGCCGGCGGGACTGGGGACCGGGGACCGGGGAACCGGGGGTCATGGCCTGCTCCTTGTGTTCGCATGCGCCATAGCGGTGCGGCGCGACATTGCCATCGTCGTCAAAACAGCGACTCTCCCCGGTCCCCGGTCCCCGGTCCCCGGTCCCGCGGCGGCGGCAACCCCAGGTGCAGATAGGCCTTGTTGGTCGCCATGCGCCCGCGCGCGGTGCGGATCAGGTAGCCCTGCTGGATCAGGTAGGGCTCGATCACGTCTTCCAGGGTGCCGCGCTCTTCCGACAACGAGGCGGCCAGCGACTCGACCCCGACCGGGCCGCCGTCGAAGTAATCGATGATGGTGCGCAGCAGGCGCCGATCCAGGTCGTCGAAGCCTTCCGGATCGACCCCGAGCATCTGCATCGCCGCCTGCGCCACGTCCAGGTCGATGTGGCCGCTGGCGCGGACCTGGGCGAAATCGCGGACCCGCCGCAGCAGCCGGTTGGCGATGCGCGGGGTGCCGCGCGCACGCCGCGCGATCTCGGCGCAGCCGTCGGCGTCGCAGGCGATGCCGAGGATGCCGGCGGAACGACGCACGATCCTGCCCAGCTCTTCGGGGGTATAGAACGCCAGGCGCTGCACGATGCCGAAGCGGTCGCGCAGCGGCGCGGTCAGCAGGCCGGCGCGGGTGGTGGCGCCGATCAGGGTGAACGGCGGCAGGTCGATCTTGATCGAGCGCGCGGCCGGACCCTCGCCGATCATGATGTCGATCTGGAAGTCTTCCATCGCCGGATACAGCACTTCCTCGACCACCGGCGACAGGCGGTGGATCTCGTCCACGAACAGCACGTCGTGCGGCTGCAGGTTGGTCAGCAGCGCGGCCAGATCGCCGGCCTTCTCGATCACCGGGCCGGAGGTGACTCGCAGGTTGACCCCCAGTTCGTTGGCGATGACATGGCTGAGCGTGGTCTTGCCCAGGCCCGGCGGCCCGAAGATCAGCACATGGTCCAGCGCCTCGCCGCGCGCCTTGGCCGCTTCGATATAGATCGACAACTGCTCGCGCACCGGCTGCTGGCCGAGGTAGTCGGCCAGGCGCTTGGGACGGATGCTGGCCTCGACCGCGTCGTCTTCGCGGGTGGCGCTGCTGGCGATGATGCGGTCCATCAGCGCGACTCGGGACTCGGGACTCGGGACTCGGTAAACGCTCCGGCCATCGGGCGGGTCATCGGCAAACGGACAGTGGCGCGGGCGCAGGTCGGCATCCGGCTATTGTAGGCAACTGGCAGGCGAACTGCCGCTTTTCCGATTCCCGAGTCCCGAAACCCGAGTCCCGGCCCCACTCAGATCTCCACCTGCGCCCCAAGCTCCACCAGCCGGTTGCCCGGAATGCGGAAGAAGCCGGTGGCCGGGGCGGCGTTGCGGTGCATGACCGCGAACAGCTTGTCGCGCCAGATCGGCATGCCGCGGTTGGCGCTGGCCACGATGGTCTCGCGGCTGGCGAAATAGGTGGTATCCATCGGGTCGAAGTAGATGCCGCCCTGGTCGCAGGAGCGCATCAGCGCCAGCGGCACGTCGGGGGTCTCCATGAAGCCGAAGCGCACGATCACCCGGTAGAACTCGTCGCCGATGGCGTCCATCTTCAGCCGCTGCTTGGCCGTGGCGTACGGCACCGGCAGGGTCTCCACGGTCAGGAACACATTGCGCTCGTGCAGCACCTTGTTGTGCTTGAGGTTGTGCATCAGCGCGTGCGGCACCACCAGCGGATCGGCGGTCAGGAACACCGCGGTCCCCGGCACACGCACCGGCGGCGCCAGCATCAGCCCGGGAAGAAAGGTATCGAGCTTGATGCCGTCCTTGCGGATCTCGCCCTGCAGCAGCTTGCGACCGCGACGCCAGGTGCGCATCAGGGTGAACAGGATCAACCCCAACAGCAGCGGGAACCAGGCGCCATCCATGAACTTGATGATATTGGCGTAGAAGAACGCGCAGTCCACCGCCACGAACACTACCGCCATCATCCACAGCAGGACCCTGGGCACGCGCGGATTGGCGCGCGCGTAGATGACCATCAGCACGGTGGTGATGAGCATGGTGCCGGTGACCGAAACGCCGTAGGCGGTGGCCAGGGCGGTGGAATTGCCAAAGCCCAGCACGGCCATGATGACCAGCGCCAGCAGCATCCAGTTGACCCCGGGAATGTAGATCTGGCCGATCGTCGAATCGGAGGTGTGGCGGATGTGCATGCGCGGGATGTAGCCGAGCTGGATCGCCTGACTGGCCACCGAGTAGGCGCCGGTGATCACCGCCTGCGAGGCGATCACGGTGGCCGCGGTGGCCAGCACGATCATCGGGTACAGGCCCCACTCCGGCACCGATTCGTAGAACGGATTGCGCACCGCCGCCGGGTCGCGCAGCATCAATGCCCCCTGACCCAGGTAGGTCAGGGTCAGCATCGGCAGCACCAGGAAATTCCACGAATAGCGGATCGCCTTGGCGCCGAAATGGCCCATGTCCGCATACAGCGCTTCGCCGCCAGTGACCGCCAGCACCACCGCGCCGAGGACGAACACCGCGTGCCAGTTGTGCTCGGCGAAGAAGCGCACGCCCCACCACGGATTGAGTGCGTGCAGCACCTCCGGCGCCTTGGTCAGGTTGTAGACGCCGATCGCGCCCAGCGCCAGGAACCACAGCACCGTGATCGGACCGAACGCCTTGCCGACCCGCTCGGTGCCGAAGCGCTGCGCCACGAACAGCATCACCAGCACCATCACCGTGATCGGCACGACGAAGCTGTGCAGCCGCGGCGCCGCCACTTCCAGGCCCTCTACCGCCGACAACACCGAAATGGCCGGGGTGATCACCCCGTCGCCGAAAAACAACGAGGCGCCGAAAATGCCCAGGATGCCGACCACGTATACCGAACGCGAGCCGCCGGGCAGCGTGCGCTGCGCCAGCGCGGTCAGCGCCATGATGCCGCCCTCGCCATCGTTGTCGGCGCGCATGATGATCGCCACGTACTTGAGCGTCACCACGATCATCAAGGCCCAGAACACCAGCGACAGGATGCCCAGCACCGTGTCGTGGTCCGGGGTCAGGCCGTAATGCGGCGAGAACGCTTCCTTCAAGGTATACAGCGGACTGGTGCCGATGTCGCCGAAGACGACGCCGATGGCGCCCAGTACCACGGCGAAACCGGTCTTGCCGTGCGCGGCGTCGTTGCCGTCGCAGGGGGCTGGAGTAGGAGTGTGGTTCGAGGACATGCCGAAGTCAGGTTAGCGCCGCGAGGCGTGAAGAAGAAGGTACGGCGCGCGGTCAGCGCAACGCGGCCTGCAAGGCCTTGCGGATGACGCTGGCGACCTCGTCGCCGTCGGCTGCGGCGTCGCGCGCCATCTTCGCCGCCTCGGCCGGCTTGTAGCCGAGCTGCTGCAGCGCCACGGTGGCCTCGGACACCGCATCGGTGCCGAGCTGGCCGCTGACCGGCGCGCCGCCGCTGAAGTCCGCAGCGCGGTCGCGCAGCTCCACCACCATACGCTCGGCGGTCTTCTTGCCAATGCCGGGGATGCGGGTCAGCGCAGTGACGTCGGCGCTGGTGACCATCCGCGCGAACTCGTCCACGCTGACCCCGGACAGCACCGCCAGCGCGATCTTGGCGCCGATCCCGGTGACCCGCTGCACGTCGCGGAACAGGCGCCGCTCGCCCTCGCGCAGGAAGCCGTACAGCGACACGCTGTCCTCCTTCTGCGCGTAGTGGGTAAACAGGATCACGTCGCGGCCGACGTCGGGCAGATCGTAGAAGGTGCTCATCGGCGCCTCCAGTTCATAGCCGACCCCACCCACGTCGATCACCAGCCACGGCGGCTGCTTGTAGGCGAGGATGCCGCGCAGACGGCCGATCACTGGAGCGCTCCTTCGGGACTCGGGACTTGGGACTCGGGACTCGAAGGGCTGGCGGCACGATGGGGATGGACGGACACGACCCGGCACGGCGGCGATGCCTCGGAACGCGACAATCCGCGGTTCCGAGGTCCGAGTCCCGAGTCCCGAGTCCCGATACATTTCATCATTTCCTGCTCCAAGCCTGCTGCGTACTGACGCCCAGGCGCTGCGCGGTCGCGCGCACGTGAGCATGGGTGATGGCCACCGCCAGCGCGTCGGCGGCGTCGGCCTGCAGTTTTCCGGTCAGACTCAACATCAGACCGACCATATGTTGCACCTGCTGCTTCTCGGCGGCACCCTTGCCGACGATCGCCAGCTTGATCTCCTTGGCCGCGTACTCGTGCACCGGCAGGTCGCGCAGCACCACCGCGCAGATCGCCGCGCCGCGCGCGTGGCCAAGCTTCAGCGCCGCGTCGGCGCTCTTGCCCATGAACACCCGCTCGATCGCCACTTCCTGCGGCTGGTATTGCTCGATCAGCGCGCCCAGCCCGTGCAGCAGCCGCTTGAGCCGCTGCGAGAAGTCGCCTTCGCCGAGCAGCAGCAACGGCGCATGGTAGACATGGGTGGTGCGGCCGCTGCCGTCGATGTCGATGATGCCCACGCCGGTGCGCTGCGAACCCGGATCGATGCCGAGGATGCGCACTCTGGCGGGACTCGGGACGCTGCCGGGACTCGGGACTCGGCACTCGGGACGCGAAGGGCTGGGGACGCGGACGGTTTGAGCGGGTACGCCCCGGGGCGCCAGCGATCCATCAGGCCCCGTCGACTCGCCGTTCCGAGTCCCGAGTCCCGAGTCCCGAGTCCCGGCCGTCACCACCTCAGCCGCCACTCAACGCGGACTGATCGGCATTGGAATACACCGCCTGCACATCATCCAGGTCTTCCAGCATGTCCAGCAGCTTGCGCACCTGCAGCGCGGTGTCGCCTTCCACGGCGATGTCGTTGTCGGCGCGGAAGCTGATCTCGGCATGGTCGGCGACCAGGCCGGCCACCTGCATCGCGTCCTTGACCGCGTGGAACGCGTCCGCCGAGGTCAGCACGTCGATCGCGCCGTCCTCCGGATAGACCACGATGTCGTCGGCGCCGGCCTCGATCGCCGCTTCGGTGATCGCTTCCTCGTCAGCACCGGCGGCGAAGCTGAGCACGCCCAGGCGCTTGAACATGAACGCCACCGAGCCTTCGGTGCCCATGTTGCCGCCGCACTTGCTGAACGCGTGGCGCACGTCGGCCACGGTGCGCACGCGGTTGTCGGTCAGGCAATCGACGATCACCGCGACCCCGCCCAGGGCATAGCCCTCGTAGCGGATCTCCTCGTACTCCACCCCTTCCAGCTCGCCGGTGGCCTTCTTGATCGCGCGCTCGATCACGTCCTTGGACATGTTCGAGGCCAGGCCCTTGTCCATCGCCACGCGCAGGCGCGGGTTGTTGGACGGGTCGCCGCCGCCGGCGCGCGCGGCGACGCCGATCTCGCGGATGATCTTGGTGAAAATCTTGCCGCGCTTCGCATCGGATGCGTTCTTGCGGGCTTCGATCGAGGGGCCTCTACCCATGGGGCGTTCCGGACATCAGTAAGGACAAGCGGTGGATTTTACTCGATTGCGCCGCCGCGCCCGCATCGGCGACGCTGGCAGCCACCATGCCGACTGCGGCGCGCCCGTCCCAGTGGCCGAGATCCTTCTGCAGCAAGGCCGCGCTACGCCCCGGAGCGATGCCAAGGCCGCGTCGCAACAGCGACTGCGCCGCCGCGCTGCCGGCCAGCGGCATGCCCAGGCAGACCACACGGGTCACCGGCAGCTGCGGCGCCTGGCGCAAGGCATGCGGCGCGATCAGCCCGCCCAGGCTGTGCCAAGCCAGCGCCGCCTCGGCGCCGCCGAATGCGGTCAATAGCCGAAGCGGGCGACACGAAAGCCATCGCGGCACAGCCGCCAGGCCAGCGGCCCGAGCCTGGCGCGGTCGTTCCAGATCCCATGCAGCAACAGGACCTGCGGCAACGGACCGGCCGCGGCGTTCGCGGCGCACATGGGCGCCGCCTCAGCCGCATGCACCAGCGCAGACAGCCGCACGCCCGCGAAACGGCAAAGCGTCACGGTTCGAACGACCAAGGCGACATTCTCGCCCAGCTGCTTCAAGAAAGCGCACTGCCGGTCGTTAACGCAGAGTAGTCCATTGCTGCGTCCACTCGATGTAGCAACGGCGAAAAAACCGGCGCCATCTGTGCATGCATCGAACAATCGCTGCATGGCATCGCGATAGCCGCGGGAGTGGCAGAGCAGGCCCATGGAAAATTCAATCCCACGCATCAACTGACGCGCCAAGCAATTTTCAATCCGGATGCGGTCCAGGGCCAGCCGGCCTATCGACTGGCGGCGGACGACGGAAACAGGATCGAAACGCAGGTCTGCGCAGTCATCAAGGAGAAGCGCTGCATGTATAACAGAGGCATCATTTTGGCATCCTGCGTCGCCGTGGCGGCCGGCGTCTGGCTTGGAGGTTGCGTCTCGAAGAGCGGGGCCTCTCATGCCGCATCCAACGCCGGCCAAGCCGCCGCGCAGGGCCAAGCCCCGGTCAAAACCGCGCTTGCACGCAACGCTGCCAATGGCGCCTCGCCGCAGCTCGCCCCAGGCACCTCCCCTTACTTCGATGCACCGGACAACGGCACGCTGGTCACCTATGTCGGCCACGCCACGCCAACCAAGGAAGGTCCATTCGAGCTCTTTCCTGCGCGCATCAGCGAGCGTTATGCGTTGCGCGCCACGATGGAGGGCAAGATGACCATCGTCGCGCCCGACGGCACCCGGCTGCAGATGGATTACGTCCGCCACACGGAAGGCAAGAACGGCAACTGGACCTGGGTGGGGCGTTTGCCCGGCGCGCTGGTGGGTGAGGAATCGGTCATCACCTTCGGCAAGAACGCGGTGTTTGGTTCGCTCGGCGCCAGCGGCGGCAAGGTCTACCGGATTTCCACCGTCGAGGGGCAACCTTATGTGATGGCGGCATCCGAAGTCGAAGTGCGATCGGCGGCGCCGAGCAGGCGTGGCGATGCGCGGGAGATGCTGCCCAGCGCCAACGCTGCGCCGCGCGCGGCGGCCACCGGCATCATTCCCAACTACAGCAACTTGGGCAAGGTCAATGCCGCCGCCGGCACCACCTCCACCAATACGATCGACGTGGTGCTTGGCTATACGCCGGACTACAAGGCATATCGGGGCGGGGAGTCGGCCACAGAGACGGTGCTGACCAATCTGGTCGAGGTCGCGAACCAGGCCTTCGCCAATGCCAATGTGCAGGCGCGCTATCGCCTGGTCGGCATCATCGAAGTCGGCTATACCAACAACAACGACAATAGCCAGGCGCTGGACGAACTGACCTGGATCCAGGCCTACAACGACGCATTCCGCCCGATTCGCCAGGTGCGCGAGAACGACGGCGCCGATCTGGTCGCACTGGTCCGTCGCTTCAATAGCGCCAGCCAAAACAGTTGCGGCGTCGCCTGGGTCAATGGAGGCACCGATTCTCGCTATGCGTACGCGATTGTTTCCGATGGCGTCGACGGCAACTACTACTGCTACTCGACGACGCTTGGACATGAACTCGGGCACCTGCTGGGTTCGCATCACCAACGCGAAACCGGGCAAGAAACCGGCTATAACTACGGGCACCGTAGCGACGTGGGCAGCTTCCACACGGTGATGGCCTACCCCGTCAACGGCCAGCGCGAAGTCAACATCTACTCGACTCCCGCGATCCAGGGATGCTATGGACAGGCCTGCGGCGTGATTGCAGAAGCCGACAACGCGACCGCGTTCATGCTGACCGTTCCGCGCGTTGTTCAATATAGAGCGACCGTGGTGCCGTTCGACGACTCGAGTTCGCCAGGCCAGATCGTCGGGCCCTCCGGCAAGTGCCTGGACGTGGTGGACGGCAGGACCGACAACACCGCGCGGATTCAGGTCTGGGGATGCAACGGCTTGCGCCAGCAGAAATGGCAGTGGCAAAGCAAAAGCCGGGCGCTGCGCAACTACGGCACCGACAAGGTGCTGGATATCGCTGGGGCGAACAGCAACAACGGCGCGGGCGTGCAGCTCTACCAGGGGTTGAACGCGTCCAACCAGCGCTGGAACTTCCGCTCGTCCTCCATCATCGCCACGGGCGGCAAGGTGCTGGACGTGGTCAACGGGGGATCTGGCAACGGCGCGCGCCTGCAGACCTGGGACAATCTCGGCGGCAGCAACCAGACCTGGCAATTCGATCCGGCCACCGGCGCCATCCAGGTGTCCAGCGGACGCTGCCTCGACGTGATGGGCGGCGGCGTGACCAATGGCACGGCAGTGCAACTCTGGGACTGTTCGGGGAACAAGTACCAGAAATGGTCGCTGGGCACGAATGGCTCGATCGTCGGCTACGGCGGCAACTGCCTTGAAGCCAGGGGGGCCTCCGGCGCGAACGGCAACACCATCCTGATGGCCACCTGCAATGGAAGCGCCGCGCAAGCCTGGCGGATTCGCGGGCAGATCCGTAGCGACCTCAACAACAAGTGCCTCGATGACTCGGAAGGCGGCAGGAGCAACGGCGCACGCGTGCAGATGTGGGGCTGCCTGGGCAATCCCAACCAGACCTGGGAACTGCAGCCCAACTGACCGGGCGACCGGCGAGAGCGCGTTCCAACAGGGCGTGTCGTTCCGATCCAGGTGTTCGTTGCTGTGCGGTGCATTTGCGCCGAGAACGACTAGATGGACGCGGAGCGACACGCCCTGCTGGCCTGCAGGCGTCGCGGTTGACCAAGGTACTGCGCCGCGTGCTCATTGCCGTGCAGAGCACGTTGCAAAGCCGACGGCGGCTACAGCGCAAGCGATGCCGTTGCACACGCCGTTAGTATTGGTTGGCGTTGCGCAACGCCTGCAACGCGATACGCCGGCACGGCCGTGTGGCAGCGGCCAGGCTAGCGCCGCGACACGCGGCGCAGAATGAACTCCAGGTCGCGGGTCTGCCCGACCGGGAACTCGTAGCTGCCGACCTTCTCGAAGCCGTAGCGCGCGTAGAAACGCTGCGCGCCGAAGTTTTCCGACCACACGCCGATCCACAGCGTGCGCGGGCCGTCGCGTTCCAGCCAGGCCAGCGCGGTTTCGAACAGGCGGCTGCCCCAGCCGCTGTTCTGGTGCGAACGCAGCAGATACAGCCGCTTCAGTTCGCCGTCGCCGGGCTGCACCTCGGCATGCGGCAGGCCGCAGGGGCCGGCCGCAGCATGGCCCACCGCCACGCCGTCGTCCTCGAGCAGCCAGATCGCGTAGTCCGGATGCTGCAGGATGATGCGCTGCCGCGCGGCGGTGTAGGTCTGGTCGAGGAAGCCATGCAGGTCCTGCGGCGAATACAGATGCCCGAAGGTCTCGGTGAAGGTGGCCGCGGCCAGCGCCGCCAGGGTGGCAGCGTCGTCCGCGGTGGCCTGGCGGATCGCCAATGCCATCGCTCAGCCCTGCACCGGCTTGGCACGCACCTGCACATGCACTTCGGCCAGCTGCGCATCGGCAATCGGCGACGGCGCGTCGGTCATCAGGTCCTGCGCACCGGTGGTCTTGGGGAACGGGATCACGTCGCGGATCGATTCGGTGCCGGCCATCAGCGCGGCGATGCGGTCGATGCCGAAGGCGATGCCGCCGTGCGGCGGCGCACCGTAGTTCAGCGCGTCGAGCAGGAAGCCGAACTTGGCGCGCGCTTCCTCGGCGCCGATGCCGAGCAGTTCGAACACCGCGCTCTGCATCTGCGGACGGTGGATGCGGATCGAACCGCCGCCGATTTCATTGCCGTTGAGCACCATGTCGTAGCCGCGCGACACCGCGGTCCTGGCGTGCGTGCGCAGCTGCGCGATGTCGTCCACCGCCGGTGCGGTGAAGGGGTGATGCAGGGCGACGTAGCGCTGCGCGTCCTCGTCCCATTCGAACATCGGGAAATCGGTGACCCACAGCGGCGCCCAGCCGGCGGCGACCAGGCTGAAGTCCTTGCCGGCCTTCAGCCGCAGCGCGCCCATGAAATCGGAGACGGTGTTGTAGCCGCCGGCGCCGAAGAACACGATGTCGCCGTTGCCGGCGCCGACGTGCTTGACCAGTGCAGCGAAGGCCGCTTCGGAGAAGAACTTGGCGATCGGCGAGCTGATTTCGCCGGTCTCCGACACCTTGATGTAAGCCAGACCCTTGGCGCCGTACTTGGCCGCGTGCGCGGCGTACTCGTCGATCTGCTTGCGCGACAGCGTTGCGCCGCCGGGAATGCGCAGCGCGGCGACGCGGCCTTCGGCATCGGCGGCGGCATCGGCGAACACCTTGAACTCGCTGCTCTTGACCAGTTCGGCCACATCGACCAGTTCCAGGCCGATGCGCAGATCCGGCTTGTCCGAGCCGAAGCGGCGCATCGCCTCGGCCCAGGTCATGCGCGGGAATTCGGCAGCCAGTTCCACATCCACCACCTGCTTGAAGATGTGACGGATCATCTGCTCCACCGCATCCTGTACGTCGCGCTCGCGCACGAAGGCGAATTCCATGTCGAGCTGAGTGAACTCGAGCTGGCGGTCGGCGCGCAGCGCCTCGTCGCGGAAGCAGCGCGCGATCTGGTAGTAGCGGTCGAAGCCGGCCACCATCAGGATCTGCTTGAACAGCTGCGGGCTCTGCGGCAAGGCGTAGAACTCGCCCGGATGCATGCGCGCCGGCACCAGGAAGTCGCGCGCGCCTTCCGGGGTGGCCTTGGTCAGGATCGGAGTTTCGATGTCCTGGAAGCCGCGCTCGTCCAGATAGCGGCGCAGCGCCTGTACCAGCTTGATGCGGGTGCGCTGCATGCGCTGCATCTCCGGGCGGCGCAGATCCAGGTAGCGGTACTTCAGGCGGGTTTCCTCGCCCGGGTTCTCGTGCGCATGGAACGGCAGCGGCGCGGCTTTGTTGAGGATGGTGATGCGGGTAGCGATCACCTCGACCTTGCCGCTGCGCAGCTTGTCGTTGACCGCATGCCGCGCGCGCACCACGCCTTCCACCTGCAGCACGTCCTCATAGCCCAGCGAGGCGGCGACCGCGAACACCTCCGCGCTCTCCGGCTCCACCGTCACCTGGACGATGCCCTCGTGGTCGCGCAGGTCGATGAAGCAGACCCCGCCGAGATTGCGGGCGACATCGGTCCAGCCGGCCAGCGTGACGGTTTGGCCGATCAAGGTCTCGTCGACCAGGCCGCAGAAGTGGGTACGCATCGTAAACTCCAAGGTGGGGCCGCCGGCGCAGAACGCGCCGGCAAGCCTGATATTCTGCGGCGCGGCGCCGGCCCGGGCAAATCGCGCCGCAACTCACCTGGCCTTAAGTTTCCGTGAGGCTATAGTCCGCCCACCGTCACGGGCATCGGAGGGGACCCATGTTGAAGCAACTGAGCGGTTGGTTGTTGATGGCCGGACTGGCCTTGGCCAGCGGGCCGGTGGTCGCGCAAAGCGCGCGCGCTTACGCGCCGGAGGACCTGCGGCAGCTGTCGATGCCGAGCCGGGTGCGGGTGATCGAGCGCGAATACGCCGACCAGACCCGCGGCCGGCAGATCCCCGACGACCAGTTGGAGTTCTACCTGGACCAGATCGACCGCGGCTGGGGCTTCGGCCGCATCCAGCAGGACATCTCCACCTCGCTGCGCGGCAGCAGCGGCCAGTGGCTACCGCAGCCGGGCTTCGACGCACAGACCGTCGCCTGCTCCAGCAACGACCGCAAGCGCCGCCAGTGCGCGACCCCGTTCCGCGGCCGCGCGCGGCTGGTCGGTGCGCTGTCGGACTCGCCGTGCATCGAAGGCCAGACCTGGGGTTCCGGCCCCGGCGTGGTGTGGGTGGACGGCGGCTGCCGAGGCCGCTTCGCCGAGGGCCGCGGCGGTTGGGGCGACAGCGGCGGGCCTGGCCCTGGTCCCGGCCGCGGCCCCGGCGGCACCATTCGCTGCGAGAGCCAGGACCAGCGCCAGCGCGTCTGCAATACCGGCTGGCGCAATGCGGTGCTGGTCCGGCAGCTGTCCGACACCCGCTGCATCGAAGGCCGCAGCTGGGGCCAGCGCGACGGCACGGTGTGGGTGGACGACGGCTGCCGCGGCGAGTTCGCCGAAGGCCGCGGCGGCGGCGGCTGGGATCCGGGCCGCCCGCCGTCCGGCGACGACTACTCGGTGACCTGCAGTAGCGACGACAAGCGCCTGCGCAGTTGCGCCTGGGATCGCGGCCAGGGCCGCCCGAGCGTGATCCAGCAGTTGTCCGGCACCACATGCGTCGAGGGCCGCAACTGGGGCTACGAGGGCAATGCGGTGTGGGTCAAGGAAGGCTGCCGGGCGCGCTTCGGCGCGCGCTGAATCCCGCTGTGCAGGAACGCAAACGGCCCGGAGGCGACTGCGGGCCGTTTGCATTTCCGGGACACCCTGCTCCGGGACGCCCTGCTCAGGTCGCGGCGGGCTTGGCGGCGGGTGCCGGCGTGGCCGCCGGTGCTGCGGCAGGCTTGGGCGCATTGTCGGTGGGGCGGCCGCGGCGGCCGGCTTGGCCTCGCCTGCACTGCCGCTGCCGGACTCGGCCAGGTTGCGCTTCTTGTCGCCGTCCTTCTTGAAGTCGGTCTCGTACCAGCCGCTGCCGGACAGGCGGAACGACGGTGCGGTCAGCTGGCGCTTGACCGCGGACGCCCCGCACGACGGACAGGCATCCGGATCGGGATCGGACAGTTTCTGCAGGCGGTCGAAGCTGTGACCGCACTCGGCGCATTGGAAGGCATAGATCGGCATGGCGGCAAAAACGCGAAAGGAACACAGGCAGCCAGTATGGGGCCCGGGCGCCGGCTTTCAAGCGATACCGGCGCATGGCGCCCTGTCCTGCATTCCCCGGCGGGCCGCAGCGGCGCTGCACAGGTTCGGAAACCGCGGGCCGCTCAAACGACCGCCTGCGGCAGCGCTGGCCGCGGCGGATCGAGCGGCGGCCGCGCCGGATCTTGCACAACCGGCGCCTCCAGCAGGCCCTGGGCCGGCGCCGCCGGCGGCGACGCGGCCTCGACCGGGTCCACGTCGAACGGCATGCGGAACAGCAGCGACGGCAGCAGCGTGCTCAGCGTCGCATACAGCAGCAGTGCGCCGAACAGCGTATCGGCGATGGCGAAGCGCTCGCGCAGGATCCCGGCCAGCACCAGGGTGAAGATCAGGGTCGGCGCCAGCGCCAGCGACACCCGCAGGCTGCTGCGCGCATCCTCGCCGAACAGCAGCCGCCGCTGCAGCCAGACGATGCCGATACGCAACGGCAGCACGCACGCGGTCAGCGCCAGGCCCAGTCCCAGCGCCCGCAGGCTCAGCGCCCCGCTCGGCACCTTGGTGCCGGCATTGAAGAAGTAGAACGGCACGAAGAACGAAGCGAACAGCCGCACCGCCTGCAGGTTCTCGTCGGAGGCCAGCAGCGGCATGCGCTGGCGCAGCAGGCGCGCGACCAGCCCGGCGATGAACGCGCCGACCAGGTAGTACACGCCCAGCGAATAGGTGATGTAGGCGGCGATCAGCCCGACCATCACCAGCAGCGAGAACTCCGACCCGGGCGCCTGCGGCGCCACCCAGCGCCCCAGCGCCACGAACAGCAGCGGCAGGCCGACCAGCATCGCCAGCAGCGCCAGGCTGGACAGACCCATCCGCCAGGGATCGCCGGCCTGCAGGATCACGAACAACGCCGCCAACGCCAGCAATTCGCCGGCGATAGCCTTGCTGGTGACCCAGAAGCGCTCCTCCTCGCTGAGCCCGAGCCGGCCCAGCGAATCGATGATGAAGCCGGTGGACGGGGTCAGCAGGGCCAGCGCCAGCAACCCGGCCGCCTGCCACGGCAGCGCGGCGTAGCGCCAGGCCAGCCAACCGACCCCGAACAAGGTGCCGCCGCGCACCAGCAGATGCAGCAGCAGCGGCCACATTCCGCGGCGCAGCGCCTTCGGGTCCACCTCCAGACCGGCGAACAGGAACAGCGAGGAGATGCCGAGCGTGGCCAGCAGCACGATCACCGGATCATGCGCCCGCTCGCCCATCGCCAGCATCGCGACAATGCCGAACAGCAGGCAGGTCAGCGGCGCAGGCAGCTTGAAGCGCTGCAGCGCGCGCGGGATCACCAGCAGGGCGAAGATCAGCAGCAGGTAGATCAGTTCGTGGCTCATCGGGCAGTGCATCCGTCGTGGTGGGGGGCCGCTGGCGGCGGCGGTAATGATGCCGCGTGGCAGGCGCGGATGTCGTTAGTTGGCCCTGAAGAATCCCCGTCAGCAGATGACCGCCGCGACGACTGCGGTGGATTTCGCCATCGGCGCGAGCACGCTGGCTCGGAGCCAAGCACGCAAAAACGCGCTCCGACGCATCCGCCAGCGCATATGTCCCCGAGCAAGCCGATGCGCATGCCCATGCACAACGGGCACAGGACTAGGTCGGCTCCCACAGATCGGGCGCGCTTCTGCAAACCGGCCATAGCGATCCTGCGCGGCGCGTGATGCCGGTCATGACGTCCGGGACGTTGGCCGGTGCCTCCGCGCGGTATGCCCCAGGGCCGCTATGGCTGCTGCAACGCCGCCACGATGCGGCGCACGCGCGCAACGTCGGTGCGCTGATAATCGCCGCCCAGATCGCGAATGTACGCATGCCGGGCATGCACCTGCGCGACGACCGGACTGCGCGCCGAGGCATGAAACTCACGCGCCCCGGTCCCCACCCGCAAAGCACGCACATTCTGCTCGGACACACCGGCCCCCGGCATCACGCCGATGCGCCCGTCGGCCTGGTGCAGCAGCGCGGCGATGGTGCCGATGCCGTCCAGTGCGGTCGCCCGCGCACCCGAGGTCAGCACCCGCTCGCACCCAAGCGCGATCGCATCCTCCAGCGCCCGCGACGGATCGGCACTGACATCGATCGCCCGATGGAAGGTCACGCCCAAGCCGCAGGCCGCCGCGATCAGCACCCGCATCGTCGCCATATCCACTTCGCCAGCCGGATCCAGCGCGCCCAGCACCACCCCGTCGCAGCCCAGCCGTACGCACTGCTCCACGTCGCGGCGCATCGCCTCCACCTCGGCCTCGTCGAACACGAAATCGCCGACCCGCGGGCGGATCAGCACGTACAGCGGAATGGTCAGGCGATCGCGCAGCACCGCCAGCGTGCCGAACGACGGCGTCAGCCCGCCGCCGTCCAGGCCGCCGCACAGTTCCACCCGCATCGCCCCGCCGGCCTGCGCCGCCAGCGCCGAACCGATCGAATCGGCGGCCACTTCCAGCCCAATCGGCACGACCCGGCTCATGCGGCCGACGTCGCGAAATGGCTCTGCCCCGGCAGCAGCAGATCCTGCCGCTGCGCGTCGCAGACCGCGTAACTGAAACCGGGCTGGATCGCGAACGCACCGACCTCACCGCGCCTGTTCATTGCCAGGAAGCCGACCTGCAGGTCGCGGGTCAACTGCGGCTTGCGCCGCACGATGCGCATCACCACCTCGCGGCAGGCCTCGGCCGGACTCTTGCCCTGGCGCATCCTCTCCACCACCGCGAAACTGCCGACATTGCGGATCACTTCCTCGCCGACGCCGGTGGAGGTCGCCCCACCGACCTCGTTGTCCACGTAAAGACCGGCGCCGATGATCGGACTGTCGCCCACCCGCCCGTGCATCTTCCACGCCATGCCGCTGGTGGTGCAGGCGCCGGACAGATTGCCGTGCGCATCCAGCGCCAGCATGCCGATGGTGTCGTGGTTATCCTTCCCCCCGGGCAGCGTGCCCTGCTGGTAGGCGCGGTTCTCGATGTTCGCCTCCGGCGCGTATTTGGACGTCTTCAGCCACGCCTTCCACGCCTTTTCCGACGACGGCGTGAGCAACCTGGTGCGCTCGAAGCCCTGCGCCAGCGCGAACTGCAGCGCGCCGTCGCCGACCAGCATCACGTGCGGCGTCTTCTCCATCACCCGCCGCGCCACCGAGATCGCATGCACGATGTCCTCCAGCGACGCCACCGACCCGCAGCCGCCGGTGTGATCCATGATGCAGGCATCGAGCGTGACCCGCCCATCGCGATCGGGATAGCCGCCCAGCCCGACGGTGGGATTGTTCGGATCGGCCTCCGGCACCTTCACCCCGGCCTCCACCGCATCCAGCGCCGCGCCACCGCGCGCCAGCACCTGCCACGCCGCCTGGTTGGCCGCGACCCCGAAATCCCAGGTCGAAATCACCCGCGCCGCGCCGCGCGGCAGCGGCGCAACCCCGTTGCTGGCCGCGGCCCGGGCGCGCGGCAACGCC
>NZ_CAPJ01000366.1 GCF_000331775.1 Xanthomonas translucens pv. translucens DSM 18974 | reverse complement strand
CGCGATGCAGTTGCCCACGCGTGGCGCGCGCGCTGGTCTCGGCATCGCGGGCCGGCGGCGGCGATGCGGCACCGGCCAGCAGCGGCTGCAACGACGCGCTCGCCGGCTCCTCGCTCCAGCCCAGTTCCTCGCACAGCAGATGCAACTGGCGATGCAGTTCGCGCCATTCGCGCATGCGCAGGAAACCGAGGAAGTGGCGCCCGCACCAGTCGCGCAGCTTGGACTGGGTCAGCTCCTCGTGCGCCTGCCGGTAGCCGTCCCACAGGCGCAGGATGCCGACGAATTCCGAGCGCGCATCGGCGAATTTGGCGTGCGCGTTGTCGGCCGCCTCGCGCGCTTCCGGCGGGCGTTCGCGCGGGTCCTGGATGCCCAGGAACGCGGCGATCACCAGCATCGGCCGCAGGCAACCGTGCTGCTGCGCGGCCACCAGCATCCGCGCCAGCTTCACGTCCACCGGCAGCCGCGCCATCTTGCGGCCGATCTCAGTGAGCTTGCGCAGTCCATGGCGATCGGGCTCGCCAACCGCGCCCAGTTCCACCAGCTGCTGCCAGCCATCGGCGACCGCACGCTCGTCCGGCGGTTCCAGGAACGGGAAATCCTCGATCCGCCCCAGGCCTAGTTGCAGCATGCGCAGGATCACCCCGGCCAGGCTGGAACGGCGGATCTCCGGATCGGTGAATTCCGGCCGCGCCTGGAAATCGGCCTCGGCGTACAGCCGGTAACAGATGCCTTCGGCCACACGCCCGCAACGGCCCTTGCGCTGGTTGGCGCTGGCCTGCGAGATCGGCTCGATGTGCAGCCGGTCCAGCTTCTGCCGCGGGCTGTAGCGCTTGACCCGCGCATAGCCGGGATCGACCACGTAGCGGATCCGCGGCACGGTCAGCGAGGTCTCGGCGACGTTGGTGGACAGCACCAGGCGCCGCCGCGGGCCGGGATTGAACACCCGGTCCTGGTCGCTGTTGGACAGCCGCGCGTACAGCGGCAGCACTTCGGTCTCGCGGTACTTGCGCCGCTCCAGCGCCTGGTGCGCATCGCGGATCTCGCGCTCGCCGGGCAGGAACAGCAGCACGTCGCCGCGCGCATCCAGCCGGGTGATTTCGTCCACCGCGGCCACGATCGCATCGTTGACGGTGCGCTCGCCGGCACGGTCCTCGCCCTCGCCATCCGCACCGCCGCCCTCGCCCTCCAATGGCCGGTAGCGCACTTCCACCGGGAACGTGCGGCCCTCGACGCTGATCACCGGCGCACCGTCGAAATGCTCGGCGAAGCGCGCGGTGTCGATCGTTGCCGAGGTCACGATCACCTTCAGCTCCGGGCGTTTGCGCAGCAGTTGCTTGAGGTAGCCGAGCAGGAAATCGATATTGAGGCTGCGCTCGTGCGCCTCGTCGACGATGATCGTGTCGTAGCTGGACAGCCAGCGGTCGCTGGCGATCTCAGCCAGCAGGATGCCGTCGGTCATGAACTTGATCCGGGTCTCCTCGCCGACCCGGTCGTTGAAGCGCACCTGGAAGCCCACCGCCCCGCCCACCGGCGTGCGCAATTCCTCGGCCACACGCGCCGCCACCGCGCGCGCGGCGATG
>NZ_CAPJ01000367.1 GCF_000331775.1 Xanthomonas translucens pv. translucens DSM 18974 | reverse complement strand
CGATTTGATGCAAAAAGAGCCGATTTTTTAAAAAAAAGCGGCTTTTTTTTTCAGCTCCGGCGCAGCTGCTTTTCTGTAGGAGGGGCTTCAGCCCCGACGCCTTACCGGTAACGCGTCGGGGCTGAAGCCCCTCCTACAGAAAAGCGGAAATGCGGCGAACTTGCGAAAATCCCGAGTCCCGAGTCCCGAGTCCCGAGTCCCGAGTCCCGAGGCGTCCCGAGTCCCGAGCCTCACCGCCCCCCAGCCATCCGCTGCGCCAGCTTCTTCGCCGAGATCCCAGCCTTGGCGCCCAGTTCCTGCGCGAACAGCGACACGCGCAATTCCTCCAGGTCCCAGCGCAGCGCCTGCCATTGCGGATCGGCGCTGCGCCCGGCTGCGGCGGCAGCGGCCAGCGCATCGGCGAAGGGCTTCAACTCCAGCATCCGCGCCTGGTCGCGCGCCGGATCGCGCTTGGCGCGTTCGGCGCGCAGGATCATCGCGCGCAGATAGCGCGGGAACTGCGCCAGCGCCGTCGCCGGGGTCTCGCGCAGGAAGCCCGGATGCACCAGCGCCGCCAGCTGCGCGCGCAGGTCGTCGAGGTTGCCGCTGGCCCAGCCCATCAGCGGCGATTCCAGCTGCGGCTTCAGTTCCGCCGCCGCGCCCATGATCGCCTCGGCCAGCTTCAATCGCTCCATCGCTTCGCCGAACAGTTGCTTGCCGGCCGCATCGCGGCGCTGGGCGAAGCTGTCCGGGTCGCGGATCGCGTCCAGGCCCTCTTCGAGCAAGGCATTCAACGCTGCATCGACCAGATCGCCGCGCAGCCGCTCCTGCGACTCGATCGCCGCATACAGCAGCCCGGTCTTCGGCGACACCGGCAGCTGCTTGCGCGCCTGCTTGACCTTGTCGGCCAGCGCGATCTCCAGCAGCCGGCGCACGCCACGCGGATGCGCCGCCTCGGCCTGCGCGCGGTCGGCAAAGATGCGCAGCGCCGCGGCCTCGCCTGCATCGACCAACGCCGGATACGCCGGCACCCCCGCTTCGCCCGGCACCTGCAGCGGGATCGGCGCGGACGGGAACTCGCGCAGCCCGTCCGCGGCCATCTCGCGCCCGGCGCGCGTGGCGAACGCCTGCCCGGCGCGATCGCCGAAGCGCGCGCGCAAAGCCTCCAGGTCGCGCGATTCGGCCAGCACCTTGCCGGCATCGTCGCGCAGCCGCAGGTGCATACGCAGATGCGGCTCCAGCGCGCTTTCGTCGAAGTCCAGCGCGCTCAGCGCCGCGCCGGTGGCGCGTTGCAGGAAGCGCGCCAGCTCGCCGCGGATGTCGTCGGCACTGGGCTGCGGGAACGCCTCGTAGAAGGCGCGGGCGAAATCCGGCGCCGGCACGTAGTTGCGGCGCAGCGCCTTGGGCAGGCTGCGGATCAACGCCGCCGCCTTGTCGGCGACGAAGCCCGGCGCCAGCCACGACAGCCGCGCCGCATCCAGCGCATTGAGCAGGTGCAGCGGCACCTCCAGGGTCACGCCGTCATCGGTCGCACCGGGTTCGAACCGGTAGTGCAGCGGCAGCCGCGCGTCGCCCAGCGCGAAGTACTTCGGATAGCGGTCGGCCTCGCTGCCTTCGCCCGGCAGCAGGTCGGTCAGCGACCAGTGCAGCGCGCGCCGCTGCTCCGGCGCCACTGCCTTCCACCACGCGTCCAGGCCGGCGGCCGAATGCAGTTCGCCGAGAATCCGGTCCAGGTACCAGCGCGCCTGCCAGTCCTCGTCGGCGACGATGCCGGCGCGGCGCAGCTTGGCTTCTTCCTCGTGCGCCTGCGCCAGCACTTTCTGGTTGTCGGCGACGAAGCTGGCGCGGGTATCGATCTCGCCCGGCACCAGGCCCTGGCGCACGAACAGTTCGTGCGCGCCGGGCGGGTCGATGCGGCCGTAATGCACCGGCTTCTTCGGCGCCAGCACCAGCCCGAACAGGCTGATCTGCTCGGAGGCCAGCACCTGCCCCTGCGCGCGCGACCAATGCGGGTCGAAATGCTTGCGCGCCAGCAGGTGCGGCAGCTCGGCGATGACCCAGTCCGGCTCGACCGCGGCATTGGTCATGCCCCACACCTTCTGCGTGTCCAGCAGCGTGGCCGGCAACACCCACGGCGGCGGCTTGCGGGCAAGCGTGGAGCCGGGGAACAGCAGGAAGCGGCGCTGCCGCGGCGCCAGGAAATCGCCCTTCTCGGTGCGATGGCCGACCTGCGTCGGAAGGCCGGCGAGCAGCGCGCGATGCAAGGCCTGGTAGGCGGCGGCGCGTTCGCGCTCGCTGGCACGTGGCGCGTCG
>NZ_CAPJ01000368.1 GCF_000331775.1 Xanthomonas translucens pv. translucens DSM 18974 | reverse complement strand
AACCGCGCCCATTTCGGACCAGCGCGGGCGCCGCCGCCCGGCCATGCACGCGGCGCCCGCACCGCGTCTTGCGACTACACTAAGCCGCACTCCACTGCCCGGATCACGCCATGCTGCTTGCGCGCCTCATTCCCCTGGTCCTGTGCGCGGCGCTCGCCGTGGCCGCCGCTCCCGCCGCCGCGCAGCGCGCCGTGTCCGGCGACCTGCAGGCGCAGATGTCGGCGCAGCAGTTCAAGGCCGCCGGGCTGGACAAGCTGTCGCCGCAGGAACTGACCGCGCTGAACGACTGGCTGCAGGGCAAGGTCGCCAAGGAGACCGCGGTGGCGCTGGAGAAAGCCAAGGAAGAAGGCCGCCAGGAAGTGATCGTGAAGAACCGCGGCTTCTTCGACTTCGGCAGCCAGGAGCCGATCGAGAGCACCCTGGTCGGCACGTTCAGCGGCTTCTCCAAGGGCCGCCGCTACGTGCTGGCCAACGGCCAGGAATGGGAGCAGACCGAAGCCGCCAGCCTGGCCAGCGTGCGCCGCACCGCGCCCAAGGTGAAGATCACCCCGGGCATCATGGGCGCGTGGTATATGCAGATCGACACCTACAACACCCGCGCCAAAGTCCGTCGCATCAAGTAACCGCCTGCCGTGAACATGCGCCAGCCGCCGCGGCCGGGCCTGGCCGACGCCTCGCACAGCCTCGCCGACGTGCTGCGCCGGCGCTTGCGCGCCAGCGATGTCTGGTTCATCGCGCTGGCGCTGTTGGTCGGCCTGCTCGCCGGCCTGCTGACCCTGCTGCAGAGCGGCCTGGCGCACGGCGCGCAGGCCTGGCTGTACGGCCTGGACGTGGATGCCCGGCTCAGCGCGCTGCCGGCGTTGAGCCTGGGCCAGTTGCTGGTGCTGCCGCTGGGCGGGCTGCTGGTCGGCCTGCTCGGCATGGCCGCGCGCGCGCGCAAGCGCCAGCTGATCGATGCGGTCGAAGCCAATGCGCTGTACGGCGGACGCATGTCGATGCGCGACAACCTGATCGTGTCCGCGCAGACCCTGCTGTCCAATGGCTGCGGCGCCTCGGTGGGGCTGGAGGCGGCGTACACACAGATGGGCGCGGGCAGCGGCTCGCACCTGGGGCGGATCCTGCGCCTGCGCCGCACCGACATCCGCACCCTGGTCGGCGCCGGCGCCGGCGCGGCCATCGCCGCCGCGTTCGGCGCGCCGCTGGCCGGCGCGTTCTATGCGTTCGAGATCGTGATCGGCGCGTACTCGCCGTCGGCGCTGGCGCCGGTGGCGGTGGCCTCGCTGGGCGCGGTGTTCGTGGCCCAGGCCGCCGGCGTGCAGCCGTATCTGCTGCCGGCCTCGGCGGCGTCCGCGCTGGAGGCGCGCGACTACGTGCTGTACGCGCTGCTCGGCGTGATCTGCGCGCTGCTGGCGGTGGCGGTGATGCGCCTGGTCGGCGCGATCGAGCAGGCGGTCAACCGCAGCCCGCTGCCGCGCTGGGCGCGGCCGGTGGCCGGTGGCCTGATGCTGATCCCGCTGGCGCTGATCACCCCGCAAGTGCTCTCTTCCGGTCACGGCGCGCTGCACCTGGACCTGACCAGCCCGACCTCGCTGCAATGGCTGGGCGTGCTGTTGCTGCTCAAGTGCCTGGCCTCGGGCATTTCCCTGGGTTTCGGCTTCCGCGGCGGCCTGTTCTTCGCCTCGCTGTTCATGGGCTCGCTGGTCGGCGGCCTGTTCGCCGGCCTGCTGAACCTGGGTACCGGCATGGCCCTGGTCGACGGCACCGCCGCTTCGCTGGCGGGCATGGCCGCGCTGGCCGCGGCGGTGGTCGGCGCGCCGATGACGATGGCGATGCTGGTGCTCGAGGGCACCCACGATTTCGTGCTGGCCAGCGCAGTGATGGTAGCGGTGCTGGTGGCCAACACCATCGTGCGCCAGGTGTTCGGCTATTCGTTTTCGACCTGGCGCCTGCACCTGCGCGGCGAAACCATCAAGAGCGCGCGCGACGTGGGCTGGGTCAAGCACCTGAGCGCCGGGCGGATGATGCGCCAGGACGTGCACCCGCTCGCCGCCGGCACCTCGGTGGCCGAGTTCCGCCGCCGCTTCCCGCTCGGCTCGAGCACACGCGTGGTGCTGGAAGACGAACACGGCCACTACGCCGGACTGGTGACGCTGGCCGCGGCCTACGCCGACGGCGTGAACGCCGACGCGGCCATTGCCGACTACGCCGGCAACCGCGACGTGGCGCTACGCGCCGACACCGACGTGGTCACCGCGATGCGCCAGTTCGACCTGACCCAGAGCGACGAACTGGCAGTGGTCGACGCACACGGCAAGGTACTCGGCGTACTGACCGAAAGCTTCGTGCGCAAGCGCTACGCCGAGGAGCTGGACAAGCGCCAGCGCGAGCTGATGGGCGAGCGGGTGGACGATTGAGG
>NZ_CAPJ01000369.1 GCF_000331775.1 Xanthomonas translucens pv. translucens DSM 18974 | reverse complement strand
CCACGGTGCGTGCGCGGTCTGTTCCGGCTGCGCGTGCCAGGCATGCAACAGCGCTTCGCGCAGCGCGGGCGCCAGCGCGGCGGCAGCCGGACGCTGCAGCAGCGCCTCCAGGCCGGGATGAGCGAAGACAGTCAAGGAGCGGCGGTCGCGAAGAGGGGTGCCGATACACTAACCCGCTTGCGCCGCGGGTCACAATCGCCCGTGGATGGCGACCGGGCGCGCCGGGCGGCGGCGCCTTTTCGCCGGCACCTATGACATTTCGCACCGGTCGCGCGATCGCGCAACGCGGATGCCTATGCTCAGGCGCCGTGTTTCGGTAGAACTGCCATGAAAATCAGCCCAAATAGCGTGGTCAGCCCATCACGTTCGGAGCCTGCCGTTGCCGGCGGTCACAGCGACGGCAGCATCCGGCAAGCGCAAACATCCACGGAATCGGCGGTGGGCGCCGCCTTGTCGCCGCTTCCGAAAGCGCCGTCGCTACGCCGCACGCGTTCGCTGCCGGCCATGGCGCTCGGCACGCCCTTGCCCTCCGCACGGCTGGATACGCTGTTCGGCAGTTGCCAGCCCGCCCGCGGCAAGGTGATGGAAAAAGACGGCGGGCTGGTCAAGAGAACGCCGATCCAGAAGCAGGAAGTCGAGAATCTCGGCGAGGGCATGGGGCGGGTCAAGATCAATCCGAGCCGGGTGGTTGTCGCCACCGCAGGGCCGTTGCGCAAGCTCGGCCGCGCAGCGACCGCCCCGGCCGCCTCCAGAGCGGCGGCCAAAGCATTGCAACTGAGCGAGGCAGAACTGCATCAGATCGCCCAGCAGCCGCCCACCCTCCTCATGCAGGAACAGATCGAGAAAATGCAGCCCCCCACGCCAGGCGCGCAGCTGTCGCAGTGCCTGAACCTGGAGGCGCTGCGCAAGCGGCAGGTCGAATACAAATGGAACATCAGCCGCAACGGCAGCCTGATCGTCGGCGAGACCCATCCGAATCACCCGCTCACCGGCAACATGAAGGAAAAGGCGGTACGTAAGGCCGCGCAGCCGTTCGCGCAGGGGCATGTCACCCTGGTCGGTGGCCAACAATGGAACAGCCCGTGGGAACGCAATCGCTTCCTCCCCGAATCGAGGATCTGCGGCAGGCTGTACTACGACGAAAAAGACCGGCTGTGCATCGACAACGACTCCGGCCGGTTCAGCGAATACGCGGACCGTACCCCGTCCCATCTGGCCAATGTCGCCGCGCTGTTTAAGGAGCTGGGCATACACGTGGAAACCGAGTGGGTCCAGAAGAAACCGATCGAACTGTCCAAACAGCCGCGCCGCACGGACGCGACCTCCGACTCGGCGGCCGGGCCGTCCTCGGCTGCTGCGGTTTCCTGATGCCGCGGGGTCGCCTGGCGACTCGGCGGCCCAAAACAACCCGCCTCCACCCCAACGCCAATTTTCTGACTCACTTTTAGCCCAGTGTGATCGGACTTACATTTGCGAACTGTTTCACTGAAAATTCACAACACCCGTCAAGTCGATGCCTATTCTGGGCATGACGCGCACTCGTCGTTTGCGGCGAATGTCGAGCGTCGTTGCCGAGCTGTTCGAACCTTCCAGAGGCATTGCAATGAAGACATGGAACAAACCCGTCATTCGCGAGATCTGCGTCGGTGCGGAAATCAACTGTTACGCCTCCGGCGAGCTTTGATCGCGTGTCAGCCGCGTTGCCCAGACGCTGCGTGACCGGCCAGGCGCCGTAGACGGAGACCGGATGCACCTCATCGTATTGGGATCGGCGGCCGGTGGTGGGCACCCGCAATGGAACTGCCGCACACCCGCGAGCCTGCGGGCATGGCAACAGCTTGCGGCTGCCCAACGTCGCACCCAGGCCAGCATCGCAGTCAGCGCCGACAACCAGCGTTGGCTGTTGATCAACGCCTCGCCCGATTTCCGCCAGCAACTGCTGGCAACCCCGGCGCTGTGGCCGCAACGCGACCTGCGCCATTCGCCGATCGAGGCCGTGCTGCTGACCAGCGGCGAGATCGACCATATCGCCGGCTTGCTGTCGATGCGCGAAAGCCAGCGCTTCGATCTGTACGCCAGCGGACGCGTGCTCGACCTGCTGGCGCAGAACCCGATCTTCGACGCGCTGCACCCGGCCCACGTGCAGCGCCATGCCTTCGCCCTGGACGCGCCGCTGTCGCTGCTCGGGCTGCAGGTAACGCCGTTCGCGGTGCCGGGCAAGGTGCCGCTGTTCATGGAGAGCCGCCACAGCGGCGACCTGGCCGGCTCCGACGGGGAAACCCTGGGCCTGACCATCGACGACGGCCGCCATCGCCTGCACTACATTCCCGGCTGCGCCGCCATGACCGACGCGCTGCGTGCGCGCCTGCGCGGTGCCGAACTGGTGTTCTTCGACGGCACCCTGTGGCGCGACGACGAACTGGTGCAGCTCGGGGTCAGCACCAAGACCGGCCAACGCATGGGCCACCTCAGCATCGACGGCGAGGCGGGTACCCTGCGCGCGTTCGCCGACCTGGACGTGGCGCGCAAGGTCTTCATCCACATCAACACCACCAACCCGATCCTCGACGCCGGCTCGGCCGAACGCGCGGCGGTGGCCGCGCACGGCTGGGACGTCGCCCACGACGGCATGGACATCACGCTGTGAACCATCCACCTGCGAGCATCCGCCCGTGAACGCATTGCTGAGCCCCGAACAGCTGGAAGCGGAACTGCGCGCGATCGGCGCGCGCCTGTACCACGACCAGCATCCGTTCCACGCGCTGCTGCACAGCGGCCGGCTCGAACGCGGCCAGGTGCAGGCCTGGGCGTTGAACCGCTACGAATACCAGCGCTGCATCCCGCTGAAGGACGCGGCGATCCTGGCGCGGATGGACGATCCGGCGCTGCGCCGGATCTGGCGCCAGCGCATCGTCGACCACGACGGCAGCGCCGACGGCGAAGGCGGCATCGCGCGCTGGCTGCACCTGACCGACGCGCTGGGCCTGGACCGCGACCTGGTGCAGTCCGGCCGCGCGCTGCTGCCCGGCACCCGCTTCGCGGTGCAGGCCTACCTGCAGTTCGTGCGCGAGAAGAGCCTGCTGGAGGCGATCGCCTCGTCGCTGACCGAGCTGTTCGCGCCGGGCATCATCGGCCGCCGCGTCGCCGGCATGCTGCAGCACTACGATTTCGTCTCGCGCGAGGCGCTGGCGTATTTCGAGCACCGCCTGCACGAGGCGCCGCGCGATTCGGACTTCGCCCTGGACTACGTCAGGCGCCACGCCGACACGGTGGAAAAGCAGCAGCTGGTGCAGGACGCGCTGCGCTTCAAGTGCGGCGTGCTGTGGTCGCAGCTGGACGCGCTGCACTTCGCCTACGTGCAACCCGGCGTGGCCTGGCCGGAGGCGTTCGTCGCCGCCCCGGCGCAGGCGGCGGCATGAGCGCAGCGGCGTCCGACAGCTGCCCGCGGCTGGCGGCCGGCGTGCGCCTGCAGCACGACCGCACCCGCGCGCAATGGGTATTGCTGGCGCCGGAACGGGTGATCGAACTGGATGAGATCGCGCATGCGATCGTGTCGCGCTGCGACGGCACGCGCTCGCTGGCGGCGATCGCCGCGGAGCTGGCTGCGGAATTCGATGCGGACCCGGCCGAAGTGGAGCGCGACGTGCTCGAGCTGGCCGCGGACCTGCATGGCAAGCGCCTGCTGCGCGCATGACCGCGACCGTGCCGCCGCCGCTGTCGCTGCTGCTCGAGCTGACCCACCGCTGCCCGCTGGCCTGCCCGTACTGCTCCAACCCGATCGCCCTGGCCGGCCTGCGCGAGGAAATGGACACCGCCGGCTGGCGCTCGGCGCTGGACCAGGCCGCGGCGATGGGCGTGCTGCAGGCGCATTTTTCCGGCGGCGAACCGATGCTGCGCCAGGACTTGCCCGCGCTGGTCGCGCATGCGCGCGCGCTGGGCCTGTACAGCAACCTGATCACCTCCGGCGTGGCCGGTGGCGCGCCGATGCTGGCGCAGCTCGCCGCCGCCGGGCTGGAACACGTGCAACTGAGCGTGCAGGACGCCGACGCCGCCGGCGCCGACATCATCGCCGGCTACCGCGACAGCCTGGCCAAGAAGCGCGCCTTCGCCGCAGCGGTGCGTGCGCTCGACCTGCCGCTGACGATCAATGCGGTGATCCACCGCCACAACGCCGAGCGGGTGCCTGCGATGATCGAGCTGGCGCTGGAACTGGGCGCCGAACGCCTGGAAGTGGCGCACACCCAGTACTACGGCTGGGGCCTGCGCAACCGCGCCGCGCTGATGCCCAGCCGCGCGCAGATCGACGCCACCGTGGTCGCGGTGACTGCCGCGCGCGAACGCCTGGGCGAGCGCCTGACCATCGATTTCGTCACTCCCGACTACTACGCGCACCGGCCCAAGGCGTGCATGGGCGGCTGGGGCCAGCGCTTCGTCAACATCTCCCCGCGCGGCGACGTGCTGCCCTGCCACGCCGCCGAGACCTTGCCGGACATGGTGTTCGAGAACCTGCGCGAGCGGCCGCTGGCGGCGATCTGGCAGGACGGCGAAGCCTTCGCCCGCTACCGCGGCACCGCGTGGATGCCAGAGGTGTGCCAGGGCTGTCCGAAACGCGAGATCGACTGGGGCGGCTGCCGCTGCCAGGCGCTGGCGCTGAGCGGCGACGCGGCCACGCTGGACCCGGTCTGCGAGCGCGCGCCCGAGCATGCCGAGTTGC
>NZ_CAPJ01000370.1 GCF_000331775.1 Xanthomonas translucens pv. translucens DSM 18974 | reverse complement strand
AGCTCCTCGATGCCGTCGGCGTGGAATTTCTTCGCCGCCGGCAGCAGGTCGGCGTGCTGGAGGCCCAGGCGCTTGAGTTCGCGCTCGAGCAGGTCCTTGCCGGCCTGCACGTTGCGCGCGCGGTCGAGCTTGTGGAACCAGGCGCGCACCTTGTCGCGCGAACGGCCGCTGGCCAGGTAGCCATTGGCCGGCAGCAGCCAGTCGCGGCGCGGCTCGGCCTCCTTGCCGGTGAGGATCTCGACGCGGTCGCCGCTGCGCAGCTTGTGGGTCAGCGGCACGATGCGGTTGTTGACCTTGGCGCCGCGGCAGCGGTGCCCGACCATGGTGTGCACGTGGTAAGCGAAATCCAGCGGCGTGGCGCCCTGCGGCAGGTCGATCACCTCGCCCATCGGGGTCAGCGCATAGACACGGTCCTCGACCAGCTCGGCGTCGAGCGCGCCGGCCAACCCGCCCTGCTCGCCGTCCTGCGACTGTTCCAGCAGCTGCCGCATCCAGGTGATCTTGCGGTCGAATGCCTTCTCCGCGCCCTTGCCGCCTTCCTTGTATTTCCAGTGCGCGGCCACGCCCAGTTCGGCCTGCGCGTGCATGTCGTGGGTGCGGATCTGCACCTCGATCGTGCGCCCTTCCGGGCCGACCACGGCGGTGTGCAGCGAGCGGTAGTCGTTGGCCTTGGGCCGGGCGATATAGTCGTCGAACTCGCTCGGCACCGGCGCCCACAGCGCGTGCACCACGCCCAGCGCGGCGTAGCAGGCGGCAACGTCGTCGACCATCACCCGCACCGCGCGCAGGTCGTACAGCTGGTCGAAAGCCAGCCGCTTCTTCTGCATCTTCCGCCAGATGCTGTAGATGTGCTTGGGCCGGCCGCTGATCTCCGCACGCAGGCCCTGCTCGCCCAGCGCCTTGGACAGGATCTTCTTGACCGCTTCGATGTAGCGCTCGCGCGCCACCCGGCTCTCGTCCACCTCGCGCGCGATGCGCCGGTAGGTGTCCGGCTCCAGGTGGCGGAACGCCAGATCCTCCAGTTCCCATTTCAGCTGCCAGATGCCCAGCCGGTTGGCCAGCGGCGCGTGGATGTCGCGGGTCAGCTGCGCCAGCGCACGGCGCTGCGCTTCGGGCAGCTTGTCGGCCACGCGCATCTTCGCCAGCTGCCGCGCCAGCAGGATCGGCACCACGCGCAGGTCCTGCACGATCGACAGCAGCAACCGGCGCAGGCCTTCGCTGTTGCGCCCGGCATCGCGCCCGGCGTGCAGCGCCCAGACCTGGTCGGCCGCGTCCTGGCCGTCGAGCAGGCCGACCACCGCCTGCGCCCGCGCCGGCGGCGCGACCGGCAACTGCGCCAGTTGCGCGCGCAAGCCGGGCAGGTCGAACAG
>NZ_CAPJ01000371.1 GCF_000331775.1 Xanthomonas translucens pv. translucens DSM 18974 | reverse complement strand
GCCAGCGCCGCCTCGAAACGCTCGCGCGCGCCGCTGCCGTCGGCCACGCTGAGGCGGCCGGCGCGCAAGGCGGCATTGCCGTGGTCGAGCAATTGCTGGATGCGCGTTTCCGGCCACAGCAGATCGGCCAGCGGGCCGCGGAACATCACCAGCGCCAACGCCGCCAGCAGCAGCGCCGCCAGCGCCCAGCGCCAGACACGGCGGTCGCGCCACAGCGGCACCGACCGCGGCGGGCGCCGGCGTTCGTCCCTGACCTGATCTGGCGGCTTGCTCACCGCGCAAGCTTAGCGCGCGTGCATGGCAAGACCATGCATGCGCCGGCCGCGCACGGCCTGCGTTCAACCCAGGCGCCGCGCCTCGTCCACCCCGGGCAATGCGTCGAGCTTGCCGAGCAGCGTGGACAACTGCCCGTAGTCGCCGACCTTCAAGCGCAGCCGCAGCTGGGTGCGGCCGCTGTCGCGCACATTGTCGCTATTGATCTCCAGCACGTGCGCCTCCTCCTGCGCGATCAGGTTGGTGATGTCCTTGAGCAGCCAGCGCCGGTCCATCGCCCGCACCAGCACGTCCACCTCGTAGCCGCCACCGGCCTGGCCCCACTCCACCGGCAGCACCCGTTGCGGGTTGCTGGCGGCGAGCCGGGCGAAGGACGCGCAATCGACCCGGTGCACGGTGACGCCGCGGGTGCGGGTCAGGTAGCCGGCGATCGGCTCGCCGGCGACCGGCTGGCAGCAGCGTGCCAGTTGCACCAGCAGATTGCCCACGCCCTGTACGGTGAACTTGGACTTGGCCA
>NZ_CAPJ01000372.1 GCF_000331775.1 Xanthomonas translucens pv. translucens DSM 18974 | reverse complement strand
CGCCGCCGCGCGCGACGGCGTGGTGCTGGAGGCGATCTCCGGCTACCGCAGCCACGATTACCAACTGGGCATCTTCGCGCGCAAGTTCGCGCGCGGGCAGGCCCTGCAGCAGATCCTGCAGGTCAATGCCGCGCCCGGCTACAGCGAGCACCACAGCGGCGACGCGCTGGACATCGGCACGCCCGGCGAACCGCCGGCCGAAGAGAGCTTCGAGCGCACCGCGGCCTTCGCCTGGCTGCGCGCGCATGCCGCCGGCTTCGGCTACCGGATGAGCTATCCGCGCGACAATCCGCACGGGATCGTTTACGAACCCTGGCATTGGCGCTGGCACGCGGGAACGCCGGCATGAAGGCCAGCATGGAGCAGCGCGTGGAGCGCGTGTTGCGCGGCGGCCTGGCGTGTTGCGCCCTGGGATTGCTGGCGCTGCCGTTCGGCGCCTGCGCGCAGTGGCACGATCGCCAGGGCAAGCCGGTCGCCGACAGCGCCGAGCGCGCGCACGACAAGACTTTCGCAGCGGCCGTCCACGTCGCCGACGAAGCCGCATTCGCGCGCTTCGGGAACGAGTGGACCGAAACCGACAGCAGCCACCGCCCGCAATTGCGTACGGCCGCGCGCGTGCGCCGCGGCGAACCGCTGCGCGTGGTCGTGCTGTATTCGGGCTGCGCGCCCAGTCCCAACAACGACGGCGCCTGCGACGCGCAACTGAGCCTGCGCATGCTCGGGCCGGATGGTCAGGTCGCGCTGCAGGAACCCGCGCGGCCGCTGACCACCGGCGGCAAACCGGCCGCAGCGGGCATGCTGGAACTGGCGCCGCTGTCGCTGCAGCTGCGCTTCGAACCCGAGGATCCGCTCGGTCCCTATGTCCTGCACGCCACGCTCAACGATCCCAGCCAGGACGCCTGGATCCGCGTGCAGACGCAGGTGGAACTGGTCGCGGATTGACGTGCAACCCCTGCCAATACCACTGAGAACACCTTAAACGTGCAGCGGAAGACCCGTTGGCGAGCACAGGCGCACTCACTGCAACGGGACCGGAGCCTTGCTTGCTGGTAACGCCCGGTCGCGGCTGAAGCCGCTCCTACAGTGCACCCAGCAAGCGCGGCAAGCTCCTGTAGGAGCGGCTTCAGCCGCGAAGAGCGGCGTCGGGAACCACGACGGCTTCAATCGCTATCGGGGCTGAAGGTCACTGGGACTGGAACCCTCATGCAAGGTCGGATGCGCCGCAACGCCGCTCAACGCTCAGGCGACAGACTGCGCAGGCGGCGCGCGAACGCGGCCAGTTCCGGCGTGCCCGGATCGATCGCGCGGGCGTGGCGCAGGGCTTCGCGCGCGAACCCGGCATCGCCGGCACTCAGGCGCTCGTCG
>NZ_CAPJ01000373.1 GCF_000331775.1 Xanthomonas translucens pv. translucens DSM 18974 | reverse complement strand
AAGGACTAGGGCGTCGGAAAGACGGTCCGCTCAGGCCTGCAATTCGATGGTCAATGCGGCGGCGGCGGCGCGGGCGATTTGCCGCGCTTCGTCGATGCTGGCACCGCGCGCCAGGGTCACGCCGACGCGGCGGTGGCCGTGCACGGCGGGCTTGCCGAACAGGCGCAACGCGGTGTCCGGGGCCTGCAGCGCGGCGGCGACGTTGCCGAACAGCGGCACGCCTTCGCCGTGCGCCAGCAACGCGCACGAGGCCGATGGACCGCTCTGGCGGATGACCGGGATCGGCAGGCCCAGGATCGCGCGCGCATGCAGCGCGAACTCGCTCAGTTCCTGCGACACCAGGGTGACCAGGCCGGTGTCGTGCGGCCGCGGCGACACTTCGCTGAACCAGACATCGTCGCCCTTGACGAACAGTTCCACGCCGAACAGGCCCCAGCCGCCGAGCGCGTCGGTGACCGCCTGCGCGATCTGCTGCGCGCGCTGCAACGCCAGCGCCGACATCGGCTGCGGTTGCCAGCTCTCGCGGTAGTCGCCGTCCTTCTGCCAGTGCCCGATCGGATCGCAGAACGCCGTACCGGCGGCATGGCGCACGGTCAGCAGGGTGATTTCGTAATCGAAGTCGATGAAGCCTTCGACGATGCAGCGGCCGGCGCCGGCGCGGCCGCCGGTCTGCGCGTAGTCCCAGGCGGCGTCGATGTCGGCCTCGCTGCGCAGCGTGCTCTGGCCCTTGCCCGAGGACGACATCACCGGCTTGACCACGCACGGCAGGCCGACCGCGGCGATCGCGGCGCGGTATTCCTCCGGCGTGTCGACGAAGCGGTACGGCGAGGTCGGCAGGCCCAGGGTTTCGGCGGCCAGGCGGCGGATGCCCTCGCGGTCCATGGTCAGCCGTGCCGCGCGCGCGGTCGGGATCACGCGCTGGCCGTGCTCGCGTTCCAATGCCACCAGCGTCTCGGTGTGGATCGCCTCGATCTCCGGCACGATCAGGTGCGGCTGCTCGCGCGCGATCAGTTCGCGCAGCGCCATCGCATCGAGCATGTCCAGCACGTGCGAGCGGTGCGCCACCTGCATCGCCGGCGCATCGGCGTAACGGTCGGCGGCAATCACCTCCACGCCGAAGCGCTGCAGCTCGATCGCCACTTCCTTGCCCAGTTCGCCCGAGCCCAGCAACAGCACACGGGTGGCGGAAGCGGACAGCGGGGTTCCCAGGGTGGTCATGGCGGCGGTGCCTGCGCGAATAGAGAGAAGACACCATTCTAGCTGCCGCCCGCTGCCGACAGTCCTGCGCCGGCGCCGCGCGCGCAGGACGGGATGCTATCTTCATCGTCCACGCCTGGGACGCTGCCATGAAGCGACGCACTGCCGAGTGCACCTACCGATCGTCGCGCGCCCGCGCGACACCTGCAGACGCGTGCCGCCATGCGCCGGCAGCGCTGCCGGCCGGCGTCTGCGGAAACCTCCACGCCGCAGCGCCCCGCCCATGCACTCGCTGATCCCGGCCGAGGCCTACATCGACGAGGCCTAGTTCGCCCGCGAGCGCGAGCGGCTGATGCGGCCGCTGTGGCAGTTCGTCGCCCCGCGCATGCTGCTGGACAAGCACAACGCCTTCGTGCGCCGCTCGGTGTGCGGGGTGGATGTGGTGGTGCAGAACGTCGATGGCGAGCTGCGCGCGTTCCACAACCTGTGCCTGCATCGCCAGAACCCGCTGCAGCAACAGCCGCAGGGCGTGCGCCCGCTGGTCTGCGGCTATTACGGCTGGCGCTACGGCGCCGAGGGCGGGATCGAGAACATCCCGTTCCACGACGACGCCTATCGCCTGCCGCCGCAGCAACGCGCATGCCTGCGGCTCAAGCGCTTCGCCGTGGCCTGCATCGGCGACAATGTTTCCGCAGATCCGCTGCCACTGGAAGCGCAGTTATCGCTGCCGGCGCTGGACATGCTGCGGCGGGCGTCCGAACAGTTCGACAGCGAAGTGTTGGTCGCGACCTTCGAGGCCAACTTCAACTGGAAGCTGGCCTACGAGAACCTGCGCGATGCGCTGCACCCGCGCTTCGTGCATGCACGCACCCTGGCCCGGCAGGTGAAGTTCCAGGTGCAGATGGACGACGCCCGCATCGCCGATGCGCACCGCTATCACGCGCAAGGCAGCGCCGCGCAGGCCGAACACCTGGCGCGCCAGCGTAGTTTCAGCAACGACGGCTTGAACGAACCGCTGCAGTCGCTGCCGCACTACGCCTGGCACGACAAGGTCCAGCGCTTCGGCAACGACGACTGGTACCTGAACTGGCTGCTGTACCCCACTCTGCATATCGCCTCGGGGTCGGGCGGCTATTCCTTCATCATCGAGCATCACCAACCGGTCTGCGCACAGCGCACCGAGCTCACCGCGTAGTACGTCACCGCACGCAAGAAGCACCGCTACGCGACCTCCGATACGGTGCTGCTGGCGCATCTGCAAGGCGCCGAGATGGTCGGCGCCGGCGCGATCGTCGGCGCGCACTGCGACATCGCCTACAACGCCTGGATCAGAACCGCGGCCGTGCTGGAACACGGCGCGAAGATCGGCGCGTCGGCATGGATCGACGCCGGGGTTTTCATCGGTGCGCAAGCGGTGATCGGCAGCCACGCGACGCTGGGCCGGCGCGTGGACATCGCCGCAGGCGTGCGCGTCGGCAAACGCTGCACCGTCGATGTCCCCGGTTGCTACCGCAGCGACATCGCCGTCGGCACCCATCACCTGGCCACGCTGCGCACGCCCGTGGTCATCATCGACGGCTGATCGCCGCGTCTGCCGCAGCGCACGCCGTGTCCTCTGCCCGCAGCGGTGCCGGGCGGCAACGCCGTGCCTGTACGGGCGACGCATCGTGCCTGAGGCAGCAGCCACCAGCGCGCAGCGCACTCCCCGGCAGCCATGACGGCAATGCCTTCGCCAAGCGCCGCCGCTCGATCGGCGCCGCAGCAACATGGCACCCCTCTTGCAAACCGATATCAAAGTGATATCTTTTGCTCACACCCCTTTGGGAACCCCGCCATGAAAGAACGCACGCTTCGCTCGCTGCCCGGCATTCCGCTCCTGCTCGGCGTCCTGGTCCTGGCCGGACTGGCGCTGTGGCTGTTTGGCGTCGGCATCACCAAGGACCCGGTCGGCGACGGGCCAAGCTCGCTGCCGCTGGTGCTGCTGTCGCTGCTGCTCGGCGCCGTCGCACTGTCCAGCCTGTGCGGCCTGTACACGGTGCAGCCGAACCAGGCCGCGGTACTGAGCCTGTTCGGCAAGTACGTGGGCACGGTCAAGGACAACGGCCTGCGCTGGAACAATCCCTTCTATTCCAAGAAAAAAGTCAGCCAGCGCGTGCGCAACTTCGAGAGCGGCCGGCTCAAGGTCAACGAACTGGACGGTAGCCCGATCGAGATCGCCGCGGTGATCGTGTGGCAGGTGATCGATGCGTCCGAGGCGGTGTACAACGTCGACGACTATGAGAGCTTCGTGCACATCCAGTCCGAATCGGCGCTGCGCGCGATGGCCACCAGCTATCCCTACGACCAGCACGAGGACGGCCAGATCTCGCTGCGCAGCCACCCCACCGAGATCAGCGAGCAGCTCAAACGCCACCTCGACGAGCGCCTGACCCAGGCCGGCGTGGACGTGATCGAAGCGCGCATCAGCCACCTCGCCTACGCGCCGGAAATCGCCCAGGCGATGCTGCAGCGACAGCAAGCCAATGCGGTGATCGCCGCACGCACGCGCATCGTCGCCGGCGCGGTGGGCATGGTCGAGATGGCGCTGACCGAACTGGAGAAGAACGGCACCGTGCAACTGGACGAGGAACGCAAGGCGCATATGGTCAGCAACCTGCTGACCGTGCTGTGCTCGGACCGCGGCGCGCAACCGATCGTCAACGCCGGCTCCCTGTACTGATGCGCGAGCCCCGCCACTTCCGTGCGGCAGCGGCCGCACGGATGCACAGGAGCCATCCCGCATGAGCGAGAAGAAGGCCTATCCGCTGCGCATCAACGCCGACGTGCTGGCGGCGGTGCAGCGCTGGGCCGACGACGAGCTGCGCAGCCTCAACGCGCAGATCGAATACGTGTTGCGCGACGCGCTGCGCAAGGCCGGCCGGCTGCCCAAGCCCGGCGACGACAAGGAACCCAAGCCATGAGCACACGTTGGACCTACCTCACCGTCGAAGTGAAGTTCAAGCTCACCTTCCTCGGCAGAGCGGACCCCGAACCGATCCAAGCCGAACTGAACAAGCACGGCGCCCTGGGCTGGGAACTGGTCAGCGTGATCAACTCGCCACGTCTGCAGCCGATACTGCTGGTCTTCAAGAAGCAGAGCTGACATGCGCGGACGCCGCTGCTTCATCCCGTTCCTGGCATTGCTGCTGCCCCCGGCCGCCGCGCTGGCCGCCTCGCCGCAACAGGCCGCCGATACGCTGCTGGATCGCCTGCAGGCCGGCGACATCGCTGCGGCCGAACGCGACTTCACGCCCGCGATGGCGCAAGCGGTGCCGGCCGAGAAACTGGCCGAGGCCTGGCACAGCGTGTCCGCGCAGATGGGCGCGTTGCAGCAGCGCGGCACCGCCAGCGAACGCCAGCAACAGGGACTGAGCCTGATCGAGCAACGCCTGCAGTTCGAACGCGGGGCGATGCTGTTGCATGTCTCGGTGAACGCCGACGGCAAGATCGCCGGCCTGCTGCTGACCCCGGCGGCGCCACCGGCACCGCCGCCACCCGCCGCCGATGCCGGCTTCGCCGAACAGGCGTTCGCGGTCGGTCCGCTGCCCGGCACCCTGGCCTTGCCGGCCGGCAAGGGACCGTTCCCGGCCGTGGTGCTGGTGCAGGGCTCCGGCCCGCTCGACCGCGACGAGAGCATCGGCCCGAACCGGCCGTTCCTCGATGTCGCGCGTGGCCTCGCCGCGCAAGGCATCGCATTGCTGCGCTACGACAAACGCAGCTTCGCCCTGCCGGAAAGCTTCGCCGGGCGCATGGAGGACGGCTTCACCATGGACGACGAAACCACCGACGATGCCGTCGCCGCGGTCGCGGCGCTGGCGCGCACGCCGGGCATCGACCCCAGGCGCAACTTCGTGATGGGCCACAGCCAGGGCGGCATGCTCGCCGCGCGCATCGCGCGCATGTCCGGCAAGACCGCCGGCATCGTCCTGTGGGCGGCACCGGCGCGCGCGCTGCTGGACCTGCTGCTCGACCAGAACCGCTATCTGCTGGGCCTGCAAGGCACGCCGTCCGCCGAGGGCAAGGCACGCGTGGCCGAGATCGAGCGGCGCATGGCCAAGGTCCGCGGCGACGGTGCGGTGGCGCGGACCGATTCGCCGCAGGACCTGCCAGCCGCGTACTGGCGCGCGTTCGACAAGGTGGATCCGGTGGCCGACGTCCTCGCCCTGCGCCAGCCGGTGCTGTGGCTGCAGGGCGAGCGCGACTTCCAGGTCACCGCGCCGGACTGGCAGCGCTGGCAGCAGGCGCTGGGCGACAACCCGCGTGCGACCCTGCACCGCTATGCGCAGCTCAACCATCTCGGCATCGCCGGCAGCGGCGCGCCGTCGCCGACCGAGTACGCGCACCCCGGACATGTCGACCCGCAGCTGATCGCCGACACCGCGCAGTGGATCAGCGCACAACGGATCCGCGCACACCAGTGACCGCCATGCGCAGCGATTCCCGCGCCGCACCGACCTGCCGCGACTACCGCGTGGCCCCGCCCGGGCGCCTGCCGCTGCTGGGCCTGTGGCTGCCGCTGCTGCTCGCCGCCGGGCTGGTCGCCGCCGTGGGCCTGTCCAGTCCGGACCGCGGCCATCGCCTGCACTGGGCCACGCTGGCGCTGCTGCCCACGACCGGCACGGTGCTGAGTCTGTTCTACCTGCGGCGCGGCATCCGCCTGCAAGGAGCAACGCTGCTGGTCCGCTCCAGCCTGTTCGCCGCGCGCACCGACATCGCGCAGATCGATCTGGCGCAGGCACGCGTGCTGGACCTGGCCGAGCACGGCGAATTCGCGCCGACCCGCAGGAGCATCGCTTACACCTTGCCCGGCTTCAAATCCGGCTATTTCCGCATGCGCAACGGCCAGCGCGCGTTCTGCCTGCTCACCGATGCCAGCCGCGTGCTGGCGCTGCCGTTGCGCGACGGGCGCTGGCTGCTGCTGAGCCCCGAACAGCCGCGGCAACTGCTGCAGGACCTGCAACGGCTGGCCGCGCACCACGCTTAGCCCTACCCTGTGCGGATGCGCCCAGCTCCCGCCCTGCTGCTCAATACCCAATGCATCGAACTGCTGCCGGCCAGGTTGCTGCGCGCGCGCAGCAACCTCGATGCGCGTTTGCTCGCGCAGGCGACCTGGCTATTGCGGCGCAAGTGCGACGGCCGCTATCTGGCGGCCGCCTCCGCGCACGGCGTGCACGCGCTGCTGCCGCGGCTGATGCACGAACCCGGCATGGATGCGGCGCTGGATCGCCTCGACGCCCTGCGCGCGCGCCGGCAGCCCGATGCCGCCGCACGGCTGCCGCTGAGCGCGCTGCACGAACGCCTGGCCGGCCTC
>NZ_CAPJ01000374.1 GCF_000331775.1 Xanthomonas translucens pv. translucens DSM 18974 | reverse complement strand
CCTGCGGCCTGCGTGCGCCGCCGCGCGGCACCGAACCCTGCCCTGCGCTCCCGCTCGATCCGCCGCGCTCCGCGCGCCGCCACGGCGCCATCGTTCGGACATGCGCCGCATGCGAACATGCGCGCATGAACCCACGCGCCCTGTTGCTTACCCTGACCCTGCTGTGCAGCGCCTGCTCGCACACCGGCTCCGCCCCGACCGCCGCCACGCCGGCAGCGCCCACCCGCGCGGCGCTGCGCGTGGCCACCTACAATACCTCGCTGAATGCGGACGAGGACGGCGGCCTGATCGCCGCCCTGCAGGGCGACAGCGCGCAGGCGCGCAAGATCGCCGCGGTGCTGCAGCAGGTGCGCCCGGACCTGGTGCTGCTCAACGAATTCGACTACGACGACGCGCACCGCGCCGCCGATCTGTTCCAGCAGCGCTACCTGGACGTCGCCCAGCCCCTCGGCGGCGCCGCGCTGCACTACCCATACCGCTACTTGGCGCCGGTCAACACCGGCGTGCCCAGCGGCCTGGACCTGGACAACAACGGCAGCGCCGGCGGCGATGGACGCGCGCGCGGCAACGACGCCTGGGGCTACGGCCTGCATCCCGGCCAGTACGGCATGCTGCTGCTGTCCAGGTACCCGATCGACGCCGCCGCGGTGCGCAGCTTCCGCCTGCTGAAGTGGAGCGCGCTGCCCGGCGCGCTGCGACCGATCGATCCGGCCAGCGGCCACCCGTTCCACAGCGACGCGGTCTGGGCGCAACTGCGGCTGTCGTCGAAATCGCATTGGGACGTGCCGGTCCGCACGCCGCTGGGCCTGGTCCATGCCTTGGTCGCGCATCCCACGCCGCCGGTGTTCGACGGTCCCGAGAAGCGCAACCTGGCGCGCAACCACGACGAGCTGCGGCTGTGGCGCGAGTATCTGGACAACCGCGCCGGCACGGCATGGCTGTGCGACGACGCCGGCCGCTGCGGCGGCCTCGCCGCCGATGCGCGCTTCGTGATCCTCGGCGATCTCAACAACGACATCATCGACGGCGATGGCCGCCACGACGCGATCCGCGCCCTTGTCGAACACCCGCGCGTGCTGCACTACCCGACCCCACACAGCGCCGGCGGCGAAGAAACCGCGCGCGCCTACGCCGCGCATGGCATCGCCCACCGCGGGCCGCCGCAGCAGGTGACCGGCGATTTCGGGCCGAAGGCCGGTGCGATGCGGCTGGACTACGTGTTGCCGTCGAACGATTTCCGCTACCTGGACAGCGGCGTGTTCTGGCCGGCCTCCAGCGTGCCGGCCGCGGCGATCGCCGACGGCAGCGACCATCACCTGGTGTGGGTGGATGTGGCGCTGCAGCCGCGATCGGGGACT
>NZ_CAPJ01000375.1 GCF_000331775.1 Xanthomonas translucens pv. translucens DSM 18974 | reverse complement strand
GGCGGCGGCGCGGACGCGAGCAGGCGGCGGGCCAGTGCGGCGTCGCGGTGCATCTGTTCGGTCAGCGCCGGCAGATCGGAGAACGTTTCTTCGTCGCGCAACTTGGCGACGAATTCCACGGCGATGTGGCGCCCGTACAGGTCGCCGTGGAAATCGAACAGGTGCGCTTCCAGCAGCGGCTCCACGCCCTGCACCGTCGGCCGCGTGCCGAAGCTGGACACCGCCGGCCACGGCTGCGCGGTCACCCCGTGCACCCAGGTCGCGTAGATGCCCGACAGCGCCGGGGTGCGCGGGAAACGCAGGTTGGCGGTGGGATAGCCAAGTGTGCGCCCGAGCTGCTTGCCGCGCACCACGCGGCCGTCGATCGCGTACGGGCGGCCGAGCAGTTCGGCGGCGTGGGCGAATGCGCCGGCCACCAGCAATTCGCGGATGCGGGTGCTGGAGATGCGTTCGTCGCGCAGATGCACCGGCTCGATCTCGCCGGCGGAAAAGCCCAGTTGCGCGCCCATCTCGCGCAGCAGCGCGATGTCGCCGCCGCGCTTGTGGCCGAAACGGAACGCCGGGCCGATCCACACCTCGCGCGCCTGCAGCCGATCGACCAGGGTGCGCCGCACGAAATCCTGCGCGCTCATCGACGACAGGCGCAGATCGAAGCGCAGCAGGCCCACGCTGTCCGCGCCGAGCTGCTGCAGGCCTTCGACCTTGGTCCGTGCCAGGGTCAGCCGCGGCGGCGGCGCTGCCGGCGCGAAGAACTCGCGCGGCAGCGGCTCGAAGCTCAACGCCACCGCCGGCACGCCCAGCGCGCGCGCGCGCGCCAGCGCATGGCGCACCAGCGCACGGTGGCCCAGATGCAGGCCATCGAAGGCGCCGATGCAGACCACGCTTCCCTGCGGGAACAAAATCCCGCCCTCGACGTCTCTAAACAGCCTGCTCATTCCTCGGTCCGAAGCGTCGGCGCTGGGGCGCCGGTCGATGATGATGCGTAACCGGCGAGTATAGCGACTGAGGGGTGGGTTCGGGGTTCGGGGTCTGGATTAGGGTCGCGGAAAAGTGAAGATGGGCCACTCCCAAGACCTGAATCGACCGATAAAACAGCAGACGTCGGCGATGGTTGCCGATCATGCGCTGGATTCGAGCAGTATCGTCGGCCGAATCACCGAGACGTATTCCTGGCGAGGACCAGAGCGCCCGAAAACAATCGGTAACCACTGTCAATCGCTGATCCAAAGACGTCCCGGCCCGGACACTCAGGATCACTGCCCAGTTCGACTCCATGATCAGGGCCTCTCTGTGTACGAGCTTAGAGCGTGTTATGAACTTTGAAGGATGGCGGCAGCGTTGCTGAGCATGAGGACCGTGAAGACGACGAAATGCAGGCCAGCCAGGGTTTCCGGCAAGCGCTCGTAGTCGCGTGCAAGCCGACGGAAGCGGTTGACCCAGCCGAAGCTGCGTTCGACGACCCAGCGTCGAGGAAGCAACACGAACCCTTTCTTGGCTTCGGGAAGTTTCACCACGTGCAGATCGATTCCCTCTTCCTGAGCCGCTTGCGCCGGCTCCTGGCCGGTGTAGCCTTGATCCACGAATGCCACCGTCACGGTGTCACCTGTGACGTGTTGCACCTCCTGCGCGAGCGAGCGCACTTGAGCACGCTCTTGTTCGTTGGCAGGCGTGACTTGCACTGCAAGCAAATGCCCGAGCGTATCCACTGCCATATGCACCTTGCTGCCTTTCTTCCGCTTATAGCCGTCGTAACCGGCGCGCGGGCCACTCTCACAGGTGGATTGCAGTGTCCGCCCGTCCAGGATGATGGCGCTGGGTTGGCCTTGCTTCCCCTGGGCGACACGCAGGATGGAACGCAGATCGCTGACCATGGCTTCAAAGCAGCTCGCCTGCAGCCAGCGCTGCGTCTGTTGGTAGACCGCCTCCCAGGGCGGGAAGTCGTTGGGGAGCAGGCGCCACGGCGCTCTTCCAATTCGACGAGACCCAACTCAGCACAGCCATATCCGCGGTTCAGGCCTATTCAATCAGGATCTCTGGCCTAGCACCTCAGAGTGAGAGTCGGAGCAAGTTATGACGTTCAGATCGAAGATCGACTGGTGGTTAGCGGCTATCATGTTGTTAGTGATCGCGGTCTCTCTCGTAACTGTCGTAGCTGCGTCGCATGGGCGATCCAATGGAGGCTTGCTAACCGCGGCAGCCGTCTTTGTTATAGGTACCGTATTGCCCGCCTGGCTCCTGCTTTCCACGGCATACACCATTGAATCAGAAGTCCTCATCGTTCGCAGCGGCCCGATCAGGCAACGTATACCGCTAGATCAGATTAGTGACATAAGGCCTTCATCAAATCCAATTTCCAGCCCGGCCCTCTCTCTTGATCGCCTTGAAATACACTATGGCCAGAAGAGAATCCTGATTTCCCCTAAGGACAAACAAGGATTTATAAAGGCCATCCGAGACGCACAAAGAGCCTTAGAGCAACGCTGATCGAGTGTGTGTCGATAGCTGTGAAGAGAGCTCCTTCCGAAAGAAGCGCCGGCGCGGGTGCGTCGGCCGATGATGCTTAACCGTTAATTATAGCTCGGGTGGCACGGGACTCGGGACACGTAAAAGCAGACGCTGCTCGCACCAATGCGATCCAGCAGACTTTGGATTCGGCTCATTCACCCGTGAGACCCGTCCCGAGTCCCGAGTCCCGAGTCCCGAGTCCCGAGTCCCGAGTCCCGAGTCCCGAGTCCCGAGTCCCGAGTCCCGAGTCCCGAGTCCCGAGTCCCGAGTCCCGAGTCCCGAGTCCCGAGTCCCGAGTCCCGAGTCCCGAGTCCCGAGTCCCGAGTCCTCACTGCTCGCGCAAATCCCGCGGCCTGAACCCCAACACCAGCAACGCCAGCAGATACACCGCCCCGCCGCCACCGACCAGCGCCAGCAGGCTGCCGATGCGGTGCCACTTGTCCATCGTGGTGAAGCCCGGCAGCCAGTGCAGGCCCAGCCCCAGCACCGCGGCCATCGCCGCGCAGGCCACGCCCAGCCGCAGCAGGTAGCCGGCCCAGCCCGGCCGCGGCCGGTACACCTCGGCACGGCGCAGCCAGCGCCACAGCAGCGACAGGTTGATGTAGCTGGCCACCGCGCTGGCCAGGCCCAGTGCCAGATGCAGGCCCGGCACCGCCGCCAGCGCCGCGCGCACGCCCTGCGCGCGCAGCTCGGCCGGCACCCACAGCTGGTACAGGATCGCCAGGAACAGCAGGTTCAGCACCATGTTGGCGACCAGCGCGACCACGCCGGCGCGCACCGGGGTGCGCGTGTCCTGGCGCGAGTAGAACGCCGGCAGCAGCACCTTCAGCAGCGCGAACGCGGGCAGGCCGAAACTCAGCCCGAACACCGACATCGCCGCCATGCGCGTGTCGAACGCGGTGAACTTGCCGTACTGGAACAGCGTGGCCACCAGCGGTTGGCTCAGCAGCATCAGCCCCAGCATCGCCGGCACCGCGATCAGCAGCGTGGTGCGCAGGCCCCAGTCCAGCGCGTTGGAGAAGCCGGCATGGTCGGTCTTGACGTGGTGCCGCGACAGCGCCGGCAGGATCACCGTGCCCAGCGCCACGCCGAACACGCCCAGCGGCAATTCCAGGAAGCGGTCGGCCTGCGACAGCCAGCTCTGCGAGCCGGCGTACAGGAACGAGGCGATCACCGTGTCCAGCAGCAGGTTGATCTGCGCGATCGAGGAGCCGAACAGGGTCGGCACCATCAGCGTCAGCACCCGGCGCACGTCCGGATGGCTCCAGCCCCAGCGCGGCAGGGTCAGCAGGTCGATGCCGCGCAGCGCCGGCAACTGGAACAGCAGCTGTAGCAGCCCGGCGACCAGCACCGCCCAACCCAGCGCCAGGATCGGCACCTCCAGCTTCGGCGCCAGCCACAGCGCGCCGGCGATCATGCACAGGTTGAGGATCACCGGGGTCAGCGCCGGCAGACCGAAGCGATGGAAGCTGTTCAAGGCGCCGCCGGCCAGCGCGGTCAGCGACACGAACAGCAGGAACGGGAAGGTCAGCCGCAGCAGGTGGACGATCAGGCCGAACTTGGCCGGATCGTCGCTGGAGCCGGGATTGAACAGCAGCGCCACCTGCGGGGTGAAGATCAGCCCCAGCGCAGTGACCAGCAGCAAAATCCCGCCCAGGGTGCCGGACACCCGCGACATCAGCGCGCGCAGGTCGGCATGCGGCCGGGTTTCCTTGACCTCGGTGAACACCGGCACGAAGGCGGTGGCGAAGGAGCCTTCCGCGAACAGCCGGCGCAGGAAGTTCGGAATGCGGAACGCGACCCAGAAAGCGTCGGTGGTCGCGTTGGCGCCGAACGAAATGGTGATAGCCTGATCGCGTACCAGCCCCAGCACGCGCGAGACCATGGTCATGCTGCTGAACGAGAGCAGCCCGCGGAGCATGCGCGGCGTGCTCATGCAGCGACCCTCTTGACAATTGGCTTGACGCAGTTGTTTAGAACCTTCATACTCTCCCGCTTGTTTTTATCCACCACACAGCTTTCCAGGAAACCACCACCGTGGCCAATATCAAGTCCGCCAAGAAGCGCGCCAAGCAGACCGTCGTGCGCAACGCGCGCAACACGGCTCAGCGTTCGATGCTGCGCACCGCCGTCAAGAAGGTCATCAAGGCCCTGGACGCCAACGACGCCGCCGGCGCCGAAGCCGCTTTCGCCGTTGCCCAGCCGATCCTCGACCGTTTCAGCTCGCGCGGTCTGATCCACAAGAACAAGGCAGCGCGCCACAAGAGCCGCCTGACCGCCCGCATCAAGGCGATCAAGACCGCCGCCTGAGCGGTTGCGGTCGTTGCCGGAGGCGTCCGCGCTTCCGGCACTACGAAAAAGCCCGGCTTCGGCCGGGTTTTTCGTGTGCGTGCGATCCGCTGGCGACAAGCGCACGGCGGACCGGCCGCCGCGCTCAGACCGCATCGGCGGCGGAGGCATTGGCGGCCGCTTCCAGCGCATCCTCGCGCTGGCGGTCGAAGAACGCCATCACGTCCTTCATGATCGGCCAGGTGCCGTCGCGGCTCAGCGCCGAGACTAGGTACCACGGCTGGGTCCAGCCGAGTTCGGCCACGACCTGCTCGGCCAGCGTGCGCGCCTCGTCCTCGAACAACAGGTCGGCCTTGTTCAGCACCAGCCAGCGCGGCTTGGCCAACAGTTCCGGATCGTGCTTTTCCAGCTCGCGCTCGATCGCGCGCACCTGCTCGACTGGCGATACGCCATCCACGCCGCCTTCCATCGGCGCAAGATCCACCAGATGCAGCAGCAAGCGCGTGCGCTGCAGATGGCGCAGGAACTGCGCCCCCAGGCCGGCGCCGTCGGCCGCGCCTTCGATCAGGCCGGGGATGTCGGCGATCACGAAGCTGCGGTAGGCCTCGACGCTGACCACGCCCAGATTCGGATACAGCGTGGTGAACGGATAGTCGGCGACCTTCGGCGTGGCCGCGGACACTGCGCGGATGAAGGTGCTCTTGCCGGCATTGGGGAAACCGAGCAGGCCGACATCGGCGAGCAGCTTCAGCTCCAGCTTCAGCGTGCGCTCCTCGCCCTCCTCGCCCGGCGTCGCCTTGCGCGGCGCGCGCGTCACCGAGCTCTTGAAATGCATGTTGCCCAGGCCGCCCTTGCCGCCCTGCGCGACCAGCAGCCTGTCGCCATGGGCGACCAGGTCGCCGATGGTCTCGTCGGTATCGACATTGATCACCACGGTGCCGACCGGCACGGTGATGACCAGGTCTTCGCCGCCCTTGCCGTACATCTGCCGGCCCATGCCGTTCTCGCCGCGCTGCGCACGGAACGCGCGCTGGTGGCGGAAATCGACCAGGGTATTGAGGTTCTCGTCGGCGACCAGCCACACGCTGCCGCCGTTGCCGCCATCACCACCGTCCGGCCCGCCCAGCGGGATGAACTTCTCGCGGCGGAAGCCGATGCAGCCGTTGCCGCCATTGCCGGCACTGACCTGGATTTCTGCTTCGTCTACGAGTTTCATGGGGTACGGCCTGATAGAGAGTGAAAAGTGTAGCGGGGGACCGGGGACCGGGGACCGGGGACCGGGGACCGGGGACCGGGGACCGGGGACCGGGGACCGGGGACCGGGGACCGGGGACCACCGGGGACCGGGGACCGGCAAGATGGTGTCCCAGCAAAAATTGCTGTCAAGCGACTTGATGCAAAAAGGGCCGATTTTTTCCAAAAAAACGGCTTTTTTACAGCTCCGGCGCAGCTGCTTTTTTTGTAGGAGGGGCTTCAGCCCCGACGCCTTACCGGTAACGCGTCGGGGCTGAAGCCCCTCCTACAAAAAAGCGCAGAAGCTGCGAACTTGCGAAAATCCCGAGTCCCGAGTCCCGAGTCCCGAGTCCCGAGTCCCGGCTCTACCAAACGAAAAACCCCGCCGAAGCGGGGCTTTCGTCAGCAAGCCTGCGCCGTGGCGCAGACCCTGGAGGCGAAACGCTTACGCCTCGGCGGTAGCCGCTTCGGTCACCACGCTCACGGTGCGACGCTTCTTGGCGCCCTTCACCGAGAACTCGACCTTGCCGTTGACCAGCGCGAACAGGGTGTGGTCGCGGCCCAGGCCGACGCCCGAACCCGGGTGGAACTGGGTGCCGCGCTGACGCACGATGATGTTGCCTGCCTCGATCGCCTGGCCGCCGAAGATCTTCACGCCCAGGTATTTCGGGTTGGAGTCGCGGCCGTTGCGCGAGGAACCTACGCCTTTTTTATGTGCCATGACTGCTGCTCCTTACTTTTTTTCGCCACCGGCAATGCCGGTGATCTCGATTTCGGTGTAATGCTGACGATGTCCCTGACGCTTCATGTGGTGCTTGCGGCGGCGGAACTTGATGATGCGCACCTTGTCGGCACGGCCATGGGCCACGACCTTCGCGGTGACGGTGGCGCCGTTCAGCGCGTCACCGAGCTTGATGCCGTCGCTGTCGCCCAGCATCAGGATGTTGTCGAACTTGATCTCGTTGCCGGCTTCGACTTCGAGCTTTTCCACGCGGAGCGTTTCGCCCTGCGCGACGCGGTATTGCTTACCGCCAGTTACCAGTACTGCGTACATGACCAGACTTCCTCTGTAGTTATTGTGGTCGCCCCTGCCGTGCCTCTTCGGGCAGACAGGAGCGGAATTGTAATGGCTTCAGCGGCTTAGGGTCAAGTCCCGCCCCCGGCGCGGATGCGGCCCCGGCGCCCCGCCACGATTGGCTGAACCGGCCAGCTGCGGCAGGCCCGCAATCCTGGCAAATCCGGCAATTGCCCCCACCTGACAAGCTGGGTACGCTGATCGATTGCCGTCCCCTCTCCGGCCCCACGCTGGCACGGGCTGACGCCCGGCCGGCACAACACGGACTTCTCATGGCGATGGATTTCATCCGCATCCGCGGCGCGCGGACGCACAACCTCAAGAACCTCGACCTCGACCTGCCGCGCGACAAGCTGATCGTGATCACCGGCCTGTCCGGCTCGGGCAAGTCGTCGCTGGCGTTCGACACCATCTACGCCGAAGGCCAGCGCCGCTACGTGGAGTCGCTGTCGGCGTACGCGCGGCAGTTCCTCAGCGTGATGGAAAAGCCCGACATCGACCACATCGAAGGCCTGTCGCCGGCGATCGCAATCGAGCAGAAATCGACCTCGCACAACCCCCGCTCCACTGTCGGCACCATCACCGAGATCTACGACTACCTGCGCCTGCTGTACGCACGCGTGGGCCAGCCGCGCTGCCCCGACCACGGCTATCCGCTGGAGGCGCAGACGGTCAGCCAGATGGTGGACCATATCCTGACCCTGGATCCCGAGCAGCGCTACATGCTGCTGGCGCCGGTGATCCGCGAGCGCAAGGGCGAGCATGCGCAGGTGTTCGAGCAGCTGCGCGCGCAGGGCTTCGTGCGCGTGCGCGTGGACGGCGCGCTGTACGAAATCGACGCGGTGCCGGCGCTGGCGCTGCGCCAGAAGCACACCATCGAGGCGGTGATCGACCGCTTCCGCCCGCGCGCGGACATCAAGCAGCGCCTGGCCGAGAGCTTCGAGACCGCGCTGAAGCTGGCCGACGGCATGGTCTCGGTGCAATCGCTGGACGACACCGCGGCCGCGCCGCACCTGTTCTCCTCCAAGTACAGCTGCCCGGTCTGCGACTACTCGCTGCCGGAGCTGGAACCGCGGCTGTTCTCGTTCAACGCGCCGATGGGCGCCTGCCCGAGCTGCGACGGCCTGGGCGTGGCCGAGTTCTTCGATCCCGAGCGCGTGGTGGTGCATCCGGAGCTGTCGCTGTCGGCCGGCGCGGTGCGCGGCTGGGACCGGCGCAATGCCTACTATTTCCAGCTGATCGCCTCGCTGGCCAAGCACTACAAGTTCGACGTGGACGCGCCGTGGCAATCGCTGCCGGCGAGCGTGCGCCAGGCGGTGCTGTACGGCAGCGGCGACGAGACCATCACCTTCACCTACTTCACCGACGCCGGCGGCCGCAGCCAGCGCAAGCACCGCTTCGAAGGCATCATCCCCAACCTGGAGCGCCGCTACCGCGAGACCGAATCGCCGGCGGTGCGCGAGGAACTGGCCAAGTACATCAGCCAGCGGCCGTGCCCGGACTGCAAGGGCGCGCGCCTGAACAAGGCCGCGCGCAACGTGTTCGTCGCCGACCGCCCGCTGCCGGACCTGGTGGTGCTGCCGATCGACGACGCGCTGCGCTTCTTCCGCCAGCTCGACCTGCCCGGCTGGCGCGGCGAGATCGCCAGCAAGATCGTCAAGGAGATCGGCGAGCGGCTCGGCTTCCTGGTCGATGTGGGCCTGGATTACCTGACCCTGGAACGCAAGGCCGACACCCTGTCCGGCGGCGAGGCGCAGCGCATCCGCCTGGCCAGCCAGATCGGCGCCGGCCTGGTCGGGGTGATGTACGTGCTCGACGAACCGTCGATCGGCCTGCACCAGCGCGACAACGAACGCCTGCTCGGCACGCTGACGCGGCTGCGCGACCTGGGCAACACGGTGATCGTGGTCGAACACGACGAGGACGCGATCCGCCTGGCCGACTACGTGCTGGACATCGGCCCCGGCGCCGGCGTGCACGGCGGCGAGATCGTCGGCCAGGGCACGGTGGCGGACCTGCTGAAGGCGCCGCGCTCGCTGACCGGCCAGTACCTGTCGGGCAAGCGCCGCATCGAGATCCCGGCCAAGCGGCACAAGGCCAATCCGAAGATGACCCTGCACCTGCGCGGGGCCACCGGCAACAACCTCAAGAACGTGGACCTGGACATCCCGGCCGGGCTGCTGACCTGCATCACCGGCGTGTCCGGCTCGGGCAAGTCGACGCTGATCAACGACACCTTGTTCACCCTGGCCGCCAACGAGATCAACGGCGCCTCGCATGCGGTGGCGCCGTACCGCGAGATCGAACACCTGGACCTGTTCGACAAGGTGGTGGACATCGACCAGTCGCCGATCGGGCGCACCCCGCGCTCCAACCCGGCCACCTATACCGGCCTGTTCACGCCGCTGCGCGAGCTGTTCGCGCAGGTGCCAGAATCGCGTGCACGCGGCTATTCGCCGGGCCGTTTCAGCTTCAACGTGCGCGGCGGCCGCTGCGAGGCGTGCCAGGGCGATGGCCTGATCAAGGTCGAGATGCATTTCCTGCCCGATGTATACGTGCCCTGCGACGTGTGCCATGGCAAGCGCTACAACCGCGAGACGCTGGAGATCCTGTACAAGGGCTTCAACATCAACGACGTGCTGCAGATGACCGTGGAGGACGCGCTGCGCCTGTTCGAGCCGGTGCCGACCATCGCCCGCAAGCTGGAGACGCTGGTCGATGTCGGCCTGAGCTACATCAAGCTCGGGCAGAGCGCGACCACGCTTTCGGGCGGCGAAGCGCAGCGGGTGAAGCTGTCCAAGGAACTGTCGCGGCGCGACACCGGCCGCACCCTGTACATCCTCGACGAGCCGACCACCGGCCTGCACTTCCACGACATCGAGGCGCTGCTGGGCGTGCTGCACAAGCTGCGCGACGAAGGCAACACCGTGGTCGTGATCGAGCACAACCTGGACGTGATCAAGACCGCGGACTGGGTGGTGGACCTGGGCCCGGAGGGCGGCCATCGCGGCGGCACCATCCTCGCCACCGGCACCCCGGAGGACATCGCCGCGCATCCGGATTCCTACACCGGCCAGTTCCTGGCCAGGCTGCTGCCCGCCGGCACCGTGGCCAAGCCGACCAAACCGGCAGCGATGGCCAACAAGCCCGACGCGCTGCCGCCGCGCAAGAGCAAAGCCGAGAAGGCCGCCGCCAAGAAGGCGGCCAAGAAGACCACGACCAAGAAGAAGGCCGCACGATGAGCGCATCTCCCGCCGATTCCGCCTTCCCCTCGCACAAGCCGCTGGCGCGCGTGCCGATCAGCGTGCGCTGGCGCGACATGGACAGCATGGGCCACGTCAACAACGCCAAGTACATCTCCTACCTGGAAGAGGCGCGCCTGCGCTGGCTGCTGCAGGTGGAGGGCTTCTCGATGCGCAACCGCATCGCCCCGGTGGTGGCCGCGACCAACGTCAACTACCGGCGCCCGATCGTGTGGCCGAACGACATCGTGGTGGAACTGTTCGTCGAGCGCATGGGCAGCAGCAGCATCACCGTCGGCCACCGCATCGTCGACCAGACCGACGACAGCGTGCTGCATTCGGACGGCAACGTGGTCGTGGTGTGGATCGACACCGAAACCGGCAAGAGCGCGCCGCTGCCGGACGAGATCCGCGCGGCCTGCGGCTGAAAGGCCGGGGCTCGGGGCTCGGGGCTCGGGACTCGGGACTCGGGACTCGGGACTCGGGACTCGGGATGATGTACCTGGGCAAATCGATGTCAAGCGATTTGATGCAAAAAGGGCCGATTTTTTAAAAAAAAGCGGCTTTTTTTGCAGCTCCGGCGCAACTGCTTTTCTGTAGGAGGGGCTTCAGCCCCGACGCGTTACCGGTAAGGCGTCGGGGCTGAAGCCCCTCCTACAGAAAAGCAGAAATGCGGGGAACTTGCGAAAATCCCGAGTCCCGAGTCCCGAGCTCCGTAAAAACTACGGCTTGCCAGCACTCACCTTCAACACGCCGCGCACTTCGCGCCCGTCCTCCAGCACGAAGCTGATCGGCACGCTCGCCCCCTCGCGCAGCGGCTGCGCCGGCTGCATCAGCATCAGGTGCAGGCCGCCGGGCTGCAGCACCGCGTCGGCGCCGGCGGCCAGCGGCAGGCGCTCGAGCTCGCGCATCTTGCTGACCCCGTCCACCTGCGTGGTCTGGTGCAGGCTCACCTCGGCGAACGCCGGGCTGCGCACCGCCACCACCGCCAGCGTCTGCCCGCACGGGTTGTGCAGGCGGCCGAAGCCGGCAGCCATCGGCATCGCCGCGCTCGGCGGCAGCCGCACCCAGCCGGCCTGCCATTGCGGCAAACAGCCAGCCGCCTTGCTCGCGGCGGGCGCCGCGAAGATGGCCCCCGGCGCCAACCCCGCCAAACACGCCAGCCCGATGGCCAGCCCCCGTACGCATGCGAATGGTTTGAGCTTCATGGCTCTATGATAGCCGTCCCGCGACCCGCCGCCTTCGGAAGCTGCACATGACTTCGCTGATCCAGGTTCTCGACCACGGCCCCATCCGCCAGCTGCGCCTGGCGCGCGCGCCGGCCAATGCGCTCGATACCGCCCTGTGCACCGAACTGGCCGCGGCGATCGCGCAGGCGCAGGCCGACGCGGTGTCCGCGCTGGTCCTGTCCGGCAGCGAACGCATCTTCTCCGCCGGCATGGACGTGCCGCACCTGCTCGGGCACGGCAGCGACCGCGCCAAGCTGCTCGGCAGCTGGCAGGCGTTCTTCGCCGCGGCGCGCGCGCTGGCCGACAGCGCGATCCCGGTAGTAGCGGCGCTGACCGGCCATGCGCCAGCCGGCGGCTGCGTGCTGGCGCTGTGCTGCGACTACCGGGTGATGGCACGCAGCCCGGAGCCGGCGCATCCGGTCACGATCGGACTCAACGAGACCCAGGTCGGCCTGGCCGCGCCGGAAGGCATCCAGCGCCTGCTGCGGCGCGTGGTCGGCGCGCACCGCGCAGAGCGGCTGCTGGTCGGCGGCGAACTGGTCAGCGCCGAGCGTGCGCTGCAGATCGGCCTGGTCGACGAACTGGTGGACGCCGAACAGGTGGTCGCGCGTGCGCTGGACTGGCTGCAGGACCTGTCGAGGCTTCCACGGCAGCCGATGCTGCAGACCCGCGCGATCGCCCGCGCCGACCTGCGCGCGGCGCTGGCCGACGAGCACATCCAGCTTGAGCGCCTCGTCGACGGCTGGCAGGCGCCGGACACCCAGGCCGCGCTGCACGCGCTGGTGGCCAGGCTGGGCAAGCGCTGAGCGGCGCCTGCACGCAGGCCGGCGCGGGCCGCCCGCTATAATCGCGGACAGTCCTCGTCAAGGCCCCGCCTCTTGTCCGCCAAGCCGCCCGACCCCGTCGTCTCCGAACTGATCGAACTGCTGTCGCTGGAACGGCTGGAGGACAACCTGTTCCGCGGCAAGAGCCGCGACATCGGCACCAAGTACGTGTTCGGCGGGCAGGTGCTGGGGCAGGCGTTGTCGGCAGCGCATGCGACGGTGGACAACGGCCGCCGCGCGCATTCGCTGCATGCCTATTTCCTGCGCGCCGGCGACATCGACCATCCCCTCGTGTACGAGGTGGACCGCACCCGCGATGGCGGCAGTTTCTCGGTGCGCCGGGTCACCGCGCTCCAGCACGGCAAGGTGATCTTCTTCTGCGCCGCCTCGTTCCAGGAACAGGAAGACGGCGCCACCCACCAGCTGAAGATGCCGGAAGTGCCGCAGCCGGAGGACATCGAGCCGACCCAGGCCGCGCGCCCGGAGGTGCTGGCGACGCTGCCGACCAAGGTGCAGCGCTGGCTCTCGCGCGGCGGCCCGTTCGAGTTCCGCCACGTCTACCCGCGCGACGAACTGAACCCGCCCAAGCGCCCGCCGTTCCAGCAGATGTGGCTGCGCCTGAGCGAACCGGTCGGCGACGCGCCGGAACTGCACCAGGCGCTGTTGGCCTATGCCTCGGATTTCCACCTGCTCGGCACTGCGACCTTCCCGCACGGCATCAGCTACTACACGCCGAACGTGCAGATGGCCTCGCTCGACCATGCGCTGTGGTTCCACCGCCCGTTCCGCGCCGACGACTGGCTGCTGTATGCGCTGGACAGTCCCAGCGCGCAGGGCTCGCGCGGGCTGGCGCGCGGCCAGTTCTTCACCCGCGACGGGGTGCTGGTCGCCAGCACCGTACAGGAAGGCCTGATCCGCGTGGTGCCCGATGCCGGCGCCGCGGCGCAGGTCCCGGCCAAGCACTGAGGCGGCGACGATGCGGCAGATCTTCAGCAGTCAACGCGTGGAAACCGCCGAAGGCGTGGCCAAGCTGTTGCGCGAGCAAGGCATCGAGGTGCGGCTGAGCAACGGCCGCTCCTACCGCAGCCGGCGCAGCGGCCAGTTCAGCTACATCGACCCGGTGGCGACGCAGGTGCAGCCCACGGTGTGGGTGGTGCATGCCGACGACCAGCCGCGCGCGCGCGCCGTGCTGCGCGAGTCCGGCCTGATCGACAGCACCCGCCAGGACCCGGCGCAGACGCTGCCGTACCTGAGCGAATTCCGCTCGCAGGCGGTGCCGGACAGCGGCAAGCGCTGGGCGTGGCGGCTGCGTGTCGCGCTGCTGCTGGCGATCGGCGCGGTGGCGCTGGTGACGGTGCTGCGCCATCGCGGCAATCAGGCCACTGTCCCCACTCCGGCGGTGACACCAGCCGCCGCACCGGCGCCGCAGCCGGCACAAGACAGCGACGAAGTGCGGGTACGCGTGCAGCCGGCGCAGCGCGGCAACTGAGTCGGCGGCGGCAAAGGCATGCTGTTTCTTGCGGGGTTTGGGTGGCCGTTGACGGCGGCCGAAGCCGGAGATTTCCTCAGCGCGCCTGTGTGGGGTTGAAGCCGCTGGCGATCGGCTGGCTGGGTGCACTGCTGGCTGGCTGCACTGTAGGAGGGGCTTCAGCCCCGACAGGCTACCGAAGTTCGCGACTTCGCCAATGGGCCTGTCGCGGTTGAAACCGCTCCTGCAGGAGCATGGCGATCGGCCAGGTGCATTGCGGAGCGCTGCCAACAAATAAAAACGCCCCTGCGCATTGCTGCGCAGGGGCGGCTGTCGATCGGCGCCTTGTTACTTGTTACGGGGTGAAACGGTCAGTTCGCGTCGGGTGCGGCAGGCATCGGCTTCGCGCCATGCTTCTGGCCGGGCTTGTGCATCCACATCGACTGCGCCGCGTCGAACTCGGCGCGGCTGAGCATGCCGTCCTTGTTGGTGTCGGCCTTGGCGAACCAGGCGTCGCGATGCTGCTTGGCGCGCAGTTCGAAATCGGCACGATCGACGAAGCCGTCCTTGTTCGCGTCCATCTTGTCGAAGCGCGCGGCGAACGTCGGATCGGCCTTGGCCTCGTCGCGGCTGATGCGGCCGTCCTTGTTGGCGTCCAGCTTGGCCAGCATGGCGCCATGCCAGCCACGTCCGCCGCGCTCGCCGTGGCGGCCATGGCGCGGGAACTCGTCGGGACTCAGCTTGCCATCGTGGTTCTTGTCCAGCGCGTCGAAATGCTCGGCCAGGCGCGGATTGGCCGCGGCCTCGCTACGGTCGACGACGCCGTCGCCGTTCTTGTCCAGCCGGGCGAAGCCGCCGGCAGCGGCCGGCGCGGCCGGATCCGACGGCGGCGGGTTGGCGGCATAGGCGCCGCCGGACAGCACGGCAAGCGTGGCCAGGGCGAGCAGCGGGTTGCGGTAATTCATGGAAAACTCCCTGAGGGAAAGGAAGACACCTGCCGGTGCGGCAAGCGCGTGCGGCAGTCGCCAGCGCAGCAGGAACGGACCGCCAGGCGGGCCGGCGCAGCGGCGCCTTCACTGCAATCAACGCCCCGTTGCGGGCGCGGTTGACCCGCGCCGGGGCGCATTCATGCGGCGGACAGTCGCGGCCGCTGCGATCGCGAAGCGCTATGCTCGGTGCATGGCCATCCACACCGACGCCAGCGACGACCTGCGCCTGTTCCAGACCGGCCAGCACGCCTGCGGCTATTGGCCCGAGCGGCAGGCGCGCGACCTGGTGCTGGACCCGCACGATCCGCGCCTGGGCGCGCTGTATCCGCTGGCGCTGAGCTGGGGCTTCCGCCGCTCCGGCGATCTGGTCTACCGACCGCATTGCGACCACTGCCGCGCCTGCGTGGCGGTGCGCATTCCGGTCGCCGAGTTCGTGCCCGACCGCAGCCAGCGCCGCTGCCTGGCGCGCAACGCCGATATCGACATACGCATCGTCGCCGCCGAACGCAACGAGGAACAGCTGGCGCTGTACCAGCGCTACCTGCGCATGCGCCATCCCGGCGGCGGCATGGACACGCATGGCGCGCACGAGTTCGACCAGTTCCTGATCGGCGGTTGGTCGCATGGGCGTTTCCTGGAGATGCGGCAGAAGAGCGTGGACGGACAGCGCGGGCCGCTGCTCGGGGTGGCGGTCACCGATATCGCCGAGCAGGCCCTGTCGGCGGTGTACACCTTCTACGATCCCGACGTCGCCGCGCGCGGGCTGGGCACGCTGGCGATCCTGCAGCAGATCGCATGGGCCAGACGCGAAGGCCTGAGCCATCTGTACCTGGGCTACTGGATCCGCGGCCACCAGAAGATGGACTACAAGCGCCGCTTCCGGCCATTGCAGGCCTACGACGGGCGCAGCTGGCGCGCGTTCGGCGACGATGCAGGCGGCCCCGCCGACTAGCGCGGCAGCACTCGCCTGCGGCCTGCGTGCGCCGCCGCGCGGCACCGAACCCTGCCCT
>NZ_CAPJ01000376.1 GCF_000331775.1 Xanthomonas translucens pv. translucens DSM 18974 | reverse complement strand
CAACAGCACCGCTTCACGCAGCGCGTGCATCGCCTCCAATGAATCACACAGGCACTTCTGCAATACTTGGCTGGCGCGCATGGTCGTCAGTCCTCTATCGGTTTCGTCACCTGGAAGACTGCGCCATGCGCGCACTTGTTTCCAGTCAGGTCGCCGTTAACCTGTTGATCTCACTCGGGAAAACGCGGGGATACCTCAGGCTCGGAGCAAAGTTCTCGGCTAGGCAACGAAATGATCAGTGGGTGGAACACTCATGAAACCACGAGCGGCATCTCTACTTCTTATTGCTATTGGTTTAGGAGCCGGGACTGTGACTGCATCGCACTTAACGAATGAGTCTGGTGACGTCGCGGGTGCCCCGGAGGGCAATAGAGTTGGTCAAGCCAGTTACCTATGTCCATCAGAGCCAGCCGCCCAAAGCTGGCCGAGCAGCTTCGAGCCAATCGTTGCCCGGTGCACCTTGGCATCGGTGTGCCCGAGTGCGCGCATCACTTCTTCCCAACGTGAGCCCAAGTTCACCTCACTCGCCGTCTTGAGGTGGACAGCTGTAAAATCTTTATAGGGAAGCGAGCGCAGCGCAGTGGGGGTTACCAGGTTTTCGGTATGCAGGTGTACGAACCAGGGCGCAGGGAGGTTGCCATTCGACTGCGGCATGTGGTCGATACGCACTTCGAACAGCCTGCCACGGTTGCCGCGGTCGCCCTCCGAGGGAAGGCGGTTCGTAGTCGCGACGCGTGCCAGTCCCTTCATTGCCAACAAGCGCTGCAAATGCGGCGCGCGCGGCTGCGGATCGGTCTTGAGCGCATCGGCTTCGCGCCGATCGAAATCGTGCTCGATCATCTGGAGAAGATGCAACCGCGTGTCGAGTTGCGCGAGGCGTTGGTCTTGCCTGGGAAGCTTGCTTTTGAGTTGCAGCAGACGCTCTCTCGATCCGAACCAGCCCTGCATGGAGGTCCTGGCAAAATCGAAGGCCGTCGCAGCGTCATGCCTGGAATCGCCGATCAGTCGCTCTACGTTTGTGGTGTCCTTGCCAAGGCGTTTGGCGATCTTGATGAAATCTCCCCCGAGTTCGGCCACAAGTGACGGCTCCAAGGGGGTGCCCCTCAGCACCTCGTCGGCCTGTTTCTGCGCTGCGCTGCGATCATCGTTTGCCAGCCGTGCGGGCACTGCCGTCGAGCTGGAGGCAGCGGGCGTCTCCTTGCGGACCTTGCGTGACTTGGCCGATTCGCCTGATGTCGTTATCGCTAATCGTGGCGTCACTGATGCGGATGTTTTTTCGGTCGGGGCCTTCGCTGCGCCAATCAACCGCCTGTCATGGACAGCGGACTGGCACATATCAAGAAACGCCTGGCGTTGATCGGTGAGCGCCGTTGCGATTTCGAGCATGGTCGGCCATAGATGATCTCTGGAATGATCCCCTTCCTGAATGAGAGCGGCAGCATCTAGACACAGCTTCATCCCCACTCGGCCACGAATCTCGGCGTATTCGATAACGACGCCTTTGTACATGGCCAGCTCCTCCGGTGTAAGCGAACACTCGGCTGAGGACAGGCGTTCGACATGGAAATTCATCAGTTTTACGAGCGCTACACTCAAATCGGCGTCCATATAGTTGCCGACTTCTACGAGCTCACTCAGTCGGTCCAGCACCTGTGGTAGGCCGCAATCGCTGGCCTGAACGTAGAGTTTCTTTGCATGTATGTCGAAGATCACTCCGCGGACGGTCTGCATCAGAGTGTGGCAACCTCCTATAATCGCCCTGAAGAGCTGCAGTTGGTCCTTGAGCCAGTCGGGCGGCGCTTTATCTGTCATCGGCGACTTGATGCGTCGGCAAACTTCCTCCAACGCTGCAATGGCATCAAGAAGATGAGTGCGTAACGCAAGCCATGATTCCGGCTGTTGCAGAAGCATGGCTTCGATGGGCAACGCCACCATAGCGACCCCTTCCGTTTGCACATAGCCCAATTCCTTGGCCATCTTTTCACAGATTATATTTTGGCACGAATTATAGTTCAGCGCTGCGGCTTGTGCGAGATGCGAAAGCAACTTACTCTCGTGGCATTCGACTTGGTCGAGCGGCAACTGTTGTCGCATCTTCAGCTCGGCCAGCGCCTGCAACCCTTGTCGAGCGGATTCGATGGCTAACGCGCCGGACCTGAGTCTTGCTTCAAGGCCCTTTATGTTCCCCGGATCCGCCGGCGCTATGTTTGCCAAGCGGTTGAACTGTTGTAGCCTGGACAAGGCATTGTTCAATACGACGCAAGGATCTGATCCTTGCGAGGCAGGCGTCGGGGCAAAGAGCGCCGCACTGACGTCCCTGACGTTGGCGGACGATGCCGCTTGGGCATTGGCTCTGGACGCTCTGATCGGCCTCCGCGGCCTGATGGCAAGCCCGCTGAGTTGCGCGGAGGTCGCCACAACGTCGGCAGACGCACTTGCCGTTACCCCCGGATCCGGGCGCGTCGGTGCAGGTTGCGTGGATTGCGAGGGATCCAGTGGGGTCTGATTGGTCGTTCTGACTTTAGGCACGGTGCATCCTCTGATATTGCCATTCAATTGCCACGCGCATGACGTCCAGATGCGCCCGTTCTCGGGATGTGCGTGGATCTTGGGGGGTGTGGCACGGAAAGGCCTGGCAAGTCAGCGAAAACGCCCGGTGCCGCGGCGTGGTGCAATACTTGTTTTACGTGCGTCATAGAGCTCAGTCCGCTTGCCGGATCACGCTGCATGTCGCAGTGCCTGCATCGCGCGATGTTGGATCAGCCCTGCCCTTCTTCATCATGCGATCGCGGCTGGCGCATCCGCAGCGATGTCTCTGTGGTGCCTGTGGTCGCCGTTTCAACGCAAGCAGTTCGCTACTCAATCACTGGTCGGATGGGCGCTAAGTCGATGCCTAAGTAAACCACCGAATGCTGCGCTGTTCGCATGCTACGCGAATGGCTGGTGCCTGATACGAAGCCACCTGGAACAGGGTCGAGCTGAATTTGATAGGGCAGCGAGACCAGGTTCATGGCCCGTTTCATTACGTACCCAAAAATGTATCTGACTAGCACGCCACTTCAGCCCGGTCGCAGCCTGGGCGCCAACCGCCCCGCACATTGACGGCAAGTCATTCGTGCAGCAGTCAGAGCATGGCAATGAACCGTATCCAGTTCCAATCAGGGATGTCGCTGTCGGCCTTTATGGCTGAGTACGGCGGAGAAAAGTAGTGCGAGAGCGCTGTGGAAGTGGCCCGTTGGCCGGTTTCTGGTTCTTTACAAACTCCACTAACAAAAAACCCCGACCGAGGCCAGGGTTCTTCGCTGCATCTGGTGCCGGAAATAGGAATCGAACCTACGACCTACGCATTACGAATGCGCCGCTCTACCAACTGAGCTATTCCGGCTGAACCGCCAATTCTAGGGGGGCGCCGGCCGCCGGTCAATTGACCAGGCGCAGGCGCAGTTCCTTGGGCAGGGCGAACACCATCGACTCCGGTTCGCCGGCCAGTTCGCCGACGCCGTCGGCGCCCAACTCGCGCAGCCGGGCGATGACCCCGTCCACCAGCACCTGCGGCGCCGAGGCGCCGGCGGTCAGGCCGATGCGGCGCTTGCCGGCGACCCAGGCCGGGTCGATCTCGTCGGCGCCGTCGATCAGGTAGGACTCCACCCCGTCGCGCCGCGCCAGCTCGCTGAGCCGGTTGGAATTGGAGCTGTTCGGCGAGCCGACCACCAGCACCAGGTCGCACTGCCTGGCCAGGTCGCGCACCGCGTCCTGGCGGTTCTGGGTGGCGTAGCAGATGTCGTCGTTCTTCGGCCCCTGCAGCGCCGGGTAGCGTGCGCGCAGCGCGTCGATGATGCCGCGGGTGTCGTCCACCGACAGCGTGGTCTGGGTGGTGTAGGCCAGGTTCTCCGGCTGCTGGATGTCCAGCGTGGCGACCTGCTCGATGTCCTCGACCAGGTAGATGCGCCCGGCACCGCGTTCGCGGTTCCACTGGCCCATCGTGCCCTCCACCTCGGGGTGGCCGGCGTGGCCGATCAGCACCACGTCGCGGCCGGCGCGGCAGTGCCGGGCCACTTCGAAATGGACCTTGGTGACCAGCGGGCAGGTCGCGTCGAACACCTTCAGCCCGCGCCGCTCGGCTTCCTGGCGGACCGCCTGAGACACGCCGTGGGCGCTGAAGATGACCGTGTTGCCGTCGGGCACCTCGTCCAGTTCCTCGACGAAGATCGCGCCGCGCTGCTTCAGGTCGTCGACCACGAAGCGGTTGTGCACCACCTCGTGGCGCACGTAGATCGGCGCGCCCAGGGTCTCGATGGCGCGCTTGACGATCTCGATCGCACGGTCGACGCCGGCACAGAAACCACGGGGATTGGCGAGCAGGACGTCCATTGCCCAATTATCCCGCTTTTCGCTTCGACTTGCCGTCGAACACGCCGAACACGGCGATGCCCACGGCACCGGCGACGATCGCCGAGTCGGCGATGTTGAACGAGGGCCAGTAATGGTCGCCCACGTACCACTGGATGAAATCGACCACGTGGCCGTGCATCAACCGGTCGATCACGTTGCCGATCGCGCCGCCGATGACCAACGCGTAAGGCATGGCGCCGCGCCAGTCGCCGCGCGGGGTGCGCGCCAGCCACCAGGCCAACAGCGCGCTGATGCCCACCGCCAGCGCGGTGAAGAACCACAGCTGCCAACCGCCGGCATGGCTCAGGAAGCTGAACGCAGCGCCGGTGTTGTAGGTGCGGTACCAGTTCCAGAAGCCGGGGATCACCGGCACCGCGGTGAACTCGGGCAGGCTGGACAGCACCCAGGCCTTGCTCCACTGGTCCAGGCCGATCACCAGCACGGACAGCAGCAGCCAGCTCAGGGCGGAGGGTTTGGATCGTACGGTCATGCGCGGGGTCCGGCTCGGGCGAAGGGTGGATGTGAAAGACGGCGACGCGGCGAAAATCACGACGGCGACGGCGAATGCGTCGCCGCCGCCGCTGCCGCGCGGGGACGGATCAGAACCAGGTGCGCTCCTCGCCCGGTCCGTCGATGTTGCCGACGCAGCGGCCGCACAGTTCCGGGTGCGCCGGATCCACGCCCACGTCGGCGCGGTGGTGCCAGCAGCGCACGCACTTCTGCTTGCTGGTGGCCTGGGCGCTGACGAAGATCTCGTCGGTGCTGGCCTCGCGCACCACCACGTCGCCGCTGATGAACAGGAAGCGCAGTTCCTCCTGCAGCGGCTTGAGCTTGGCGGCCGTGGCCGCGTCAGCGGCGACGGTGATCTCCGCCTCCAGCGCCGCGCCGATCACGCCGTTGCCGCGCATCGGCTCCAGCACCTTGGCCACCTGCTCGCGCAGCGCCAGCAATTGCTCGAAATCGGCCGCGCTCAGCGGCGCATCGTCCGGCATCGGCGCCAGGCCTTCGTACCAGGTCGCGAACAGCACGTTGCCGACGTGCGCGCCGGGCAGGTAGCCCCACAGTTCGTCGGCGGTGAAGCTCAGAATCGGCGCGATCCAGCGTACGAACGCTTCGGCGACATGGAACATCGCGCTCTGCGCCGAACGCCGGCCGTGCGAGTCCTCCGGCATGGTGTACAGCCGGTCCTTGGTCACGTCCAGGTACAGCGAGCCCAGGTCCACGCTGCAGAAGTTAAGCAACGCCTGCACGATCGCGGCGAAGTCGTAGCGCGCGTAGGCGGCCTTGATCTGCTCCTGCACCTCGTAGGCGCGATGCACGATCCAGCGGTCCAGTGCCACCAGTTCCGGCAAGGTGCGCAGATGCACGGCAGGGTTGAAGCCGTGCAGGTTGCCGAGCAGAAAGCGCGCGGTGTTGCGCAGGCGCCGGTAGGCGTCGGAGTTGCGCTTGAGGATCTCCTGCGACAGCGACATCTCGTTGCTGTAGTCGCTGGAGGCGATCCACAGGCGCAGGATGTCCGCGCCCAGGGTCTTCATGATGTCCTGCGGCTCGATGCCGTTGCCCAGCGACTTGGACATCTTGCGGCCGTGCTCGTCCACGGTGAAGCCGTGAGTCAGGCATTGCCGGTACGGCGCCGCCTGGTCCAGCGCCACGCCGGTCAGCAGCGAGGACTGGAACCAGCCGCGGTGCTGGTCCGAGCCTTCCAGGTACAGGTCGGCCGGCTTGGGGATGCCGCGCTCGGCCAGCACCGTTTCGTGGGTGACGCCCGAGTCGAACCATACGTCGAGGATGTCGGTGATCTTGTCGTAATCGGCGGCTTCGTCGCCGAGCAGTTCGGCGGCATCGAGCGTGTACCACACGTCCACCCCGCTCTCTTCGACACGGTCGGCGACCTGGCGCATCAGCTCGGTGCTGCGCGGATGCGGCTCGCCGGTCTCGCGATGCACGAACAGCGCGATCGGCACGCCCCAGGTGCGCTGCCGCGAGATGGTCCAGTCCGGACGCCCGGCGATCATGCCGGCGATGCGCGCCTGGCCCCAGGACGGATACCAGTGCACGCCCTCGATCGCCTGCAGCGCATCGGCGCGCAGCCTGGCCTGTTCCATCGAGATGAACCACTGCGGGGTGGCGCGGAACGCGATCGGGGTCTTGTGCCGCCAGCAGTGCGGGTAGCTGTGCACCATGCTCGCGTGCGCCAGTAGCGCGCCGCGCGCGGCCAGCACCTCGGCGATGGTGTCGTTGGCCTTCCAGATGTGAAGCCCGGCCAGCGCCACGCCGTCGGCCGGCGGGGTCGAAGACAGGTACACGCCGCGGCCGTCGATCGGGTTGATCTGCGCGGCGGTATAGCGCTCGATCAGCCCGTACTGCCTGGCCGCCACATAGTCTTCCTGGCCGTGCCCGGGGGCGGTGTGCACCGCGCCGGTGCCCTCCTCGTCGGACACATGGTCGCCGAGGATCAGCGGGATGTCGCGCTCGTCGTAAGCATCCCCCTTTACAGCAAAGGGATGCGCCAGCAACTGGTTTTCCAGCGCCGCGCCGGCGACGCGGCCATGCACCACCACCTCGCTCACGCCGTAGCGTTGCAGCGCGCGCTCGGCCAGCGCATCGGCCAGCACCAGCCAGCGGCGGCGACCGTCGCGTGCCGGGCCTTCGACCAGCGCGTAGCTCAGGTCCGGCCCCAGCGACACCGCCAGCGAGGCCGGCAGCGTCCACGGCGTGGTGGTCCAGATCGGCACCGCGACCTCGACACCGTCCGGCAACTCGACGCCGAACGCGGCCGCCAGCGCCGCGCCGTCGCGCGCCGTGTAGGCCACGTCCACGGTCGGCGACTGCTTGTCGGCGTATTCGATCTCCGCCTCGGCCAGCGCCGAGCCGCAATCGAAGCACCAGTGCACCGGCTTCACCCCGCGGGTCAGGTGGCCGTTGTCGATGATCCTGGCCAGCGCGCGCATCTCGTTGGCTTCGAAATGGAAGTCGAGCGTGCGGTACGGGTTGTCCCAGTCGCCGATCACGCCCAGGCGCTTGAAATCGCGGCGCTGAATGTCGATCTGCTCGTTGGCGTATTCGCGGCATTTCTGCCGGAACTGCGCCGCATCCAGCTTGACCCCGACCTTGCCGTACTTCTTCTCGATCGCGATCTCGATCGGCAGGCCATGGCAGTCCCAGCCCGGGATGTACGGCGCATCGAAGCCGGCCAGGTACTTGGACTTGACGATGATGTCCTTGAGGATCTTGTTGACCGCGTGGCCGAGGTGGATCGCGCCGTTGGCGTACGGCGGGCCGTCGTGCAGCACGAACAGCGGCCGGCCCTGGGCGTTGTCGCGCAGCTGCGCATACAGCCCCTCGCTCTCCCAGCGGGCCAGCGTATCGGGCTCGCGCTTGGGCAGATCGCCGCGCATCGGGAAGTCCGTCGCCGGCAGATGGAGGGTGGCTTTGTAGTCCTGGGTC
>NZ_CAPJ01000377.1 GCF_000331775.1 Xanthomonas translucens pv. translucens DSM 18974 | reverse complement strand
CCTGCGTCTGCAGCAGCGCCGGCGCGTCCTCGGCCGGCGCGGCGTCCACCGCGGCGGCGGCCGCGGCGGCCACGTCCAGTTCGCGTCCGACCATTGCCGCGATCAGCCGCGGCGCCGGCAGCTCCGCGGCCAGGTATTCGCCGACCAAGCGGCCGTTGCGCAGCACGCTGATGCGGTCGGAGACCGCATACACCTGGTCGAGGAAGTGGGTCACGAACAGGATCGCCATGCCCTGCTCGCGCAGGCCGCGCATCACCCGGAACAGCTCGGCGACCTCGCCTTCGTCGAGGCTGGAGGTGGGTTCGTCGAGAATCAGCACCCGCGCCGACACGCTCAACGCGCGCGCGATCGCCACCATCTGCTGCACCGCCACCGGATAGGCGCACAGCGCACGGCGCACGTCGATGTCCACGCCCAGCCGCTGCAGGCACTCGCGCGCTTCGCGCTCGACCCGGCGCCAGTCGATGCGCCGCGGCCAGCCCTTCAGCGGATAGCGGCCGGCGAAGATGTTCTCGGCCACCGACAGGTTCGGGCACAGATTCACTTCCTGGTACACGGTACTGATGCCCAGCTGCTGCGCCTGCAGCGGCGAGGCCGGCGCGATCGCCTCGCCGCCCAGCGCCATGCGCCCGGCATCGGCGGCGACCGCGCCGGTCAGCAGCTTGATCAGGGTGGATTTGCCGGCGCCGTTCTGGCCCATCAGCGCGTGGATCTCGCCGCCGCGCAGGCACAGCGCCACGTCGTCCAGCGCGGCAACGCCGGCGTAGGCCTTGCTCAGTCCCTGCGCATGCAGCACCACCGGCGTCATCGGCAGGCCCCGTCAGTACTTGCGCTTGGGCAACTCGGCGGCGGCCTGCGCCTGGGTGTACACCGATTCCTCGACCACGATGCGCTTGGGCAGCGGCTTGCCGGCCTTGGCATCGCGGATCGCCTGCACCAGTTGCGGGCCGAGCAGCGGATTGCACTCCACGGTGACGTTGAGCTTGCCGGCCTGCATCGCCTCGAACGCGCCCTTCACCCCGTCGATCGAAATCACCAGGATGTCCTTGCCCGGCTTCAGCCCGGCTTCCTCGATCGCCTGGATCGCACCGATCGCCATGTCGTCGTTGTGCGCGTAGAGCACGTCGATGTTGCGCCCTTCCGACTTCAGGAACGCCTCCATCACTTCCTTGCCCTTGGCCCGGGTGAAGTCGCCGCTCTGCGAGCGCACCACCTGGAAGCGCGGGTTGGCCGCGATGATGTCCTTGAAGCCCTTCATCCGGTCGATCGCCGGCGCCGAGCCGACCGTGCCCTGCAGTTCGACGATGCGCACCGGCTTGTCGCCGTCCTTCAGCGGCGACTGTTCGAGCAGCCAGCGCCCGGCCTTGCGCCCTTCCTCGACGAAGTCCGAGCCGATCAGCGTGGTGTACAGGCTGTCGTCGGACACCTTGACCGCGCGGTCGGTCAGCACCACCGGGATGTTCGCCGCCTTGGCTTCGCGCAGCACGGTTTCCCAGCCGGATTCGACCACCGGCGAGAACGCGATCACGTCCACGCGCTGAGCGATGAACGAACGCAGCGCCTTGATCTGGTTCTCCTGCTTCTGCTGTGCATCGGAGAATTTCAGTTTCATCCCCGCCTGCTCGATCGCCTGCTTGACCGAGGCGGTGTTGGCGGTGCGCCACTCGCTCTCGGCGCCGACCTGGCTGAAGCCGACCGTGATCTGGCCCGGCTTGGCGGCCGCGTCCTTGCCGCCGCCGGAACACGCGCTCAACGCCGCGCCCAGCAGCACCACCATTCCCAGCACCGCCGCACGCATACCTGACTTCTGCATAACCCCTCCTCGTTGATTGCACGCTGGCGGTCGCGCGGCGCTAGGGCCGCGGCGGCCGCCCACCCTCCCAGGCAGGCGCGCGAATGGATCGATCAGTTCATCCCGCGAATGTATAAGCCGTCTTGACCGTCGTATAGAACTCCACCGCATAGCGGCCCTGCTCGCGCGGGCCGTAGCTGGACGCCTTGCGCCCGCCGAACGGCACATGCGGATCGACCCCGGCGGTGGGCAGGTTGACCATCACCATGCCGGCCTGCGCGTGCCGCTTGAAATGCGAGGCGTGCTGCAGCGAGCGCGTGGCGATGCCGGCGCACAGGCCGAACTCGGTGTCGTTGGCCAGCGCCAGCGCGTGCTCGTAGTCGTCGGCCGGCATCACCGCCGCGACCGGGCCGAACACTTCCTCGCGCGCGATGCGGTGCTGCGGCTGCGCAGCGATCAGCGCCGGACGCATGTAGTGGCCCTGGTGCGCGCACTCCAGCGCCTCGCCGCCGTACACCAGCTCGGCGCCTTCTTCCTGGGCGATGCGCACGTAGTCGCGGTCCTGCGCGAACTGGCTGGCGCTGGCGACCGGACCGATGTCGATGCCGGGGGTCAGCGCATGGCCGATCTTCAGCGTGGCCAGCCGCTTGCTCACCCGCGCGACGAACTCGTCGTACACCGCGCGTTCGACGATCAAGCGGCTGGAGGCGGTGCAACGCTGGCCGGTGGAGAAGTACGCACCGTTGACCGCGATCTCCACCGCCAGGTCCAGGTCCGCATCGGCCAGCACCACCAGCGGATTCTTGCCGCCCATTTCCAGCTGGATCTTCAGCCCGCGCGCGGCGGCCTGCGTGAGCAGATGGTTGCCGGTGGGCACCGAGCCGGTGAAGCTCAGCGCGTCGATGCCGCGGTCCTCGACCAGCGCCTGGCCGACGGTGCGGCCGCTGCCGATCACCAGGTTGAACGCGCCGCTGGGCAGGCCGGCGCGGCTGAGGATCTCGGCCAGCGCCCAGGCGCAGCCGGGCACGATCTCGGCCGGCTTGAACACTACCGTGTTCCCGTAGGCCAGCGCCGGGGCGATCTTCCACGCCGGAATCGCCAGCGGGAAATTCCACGGCGCGATGATGCCGACCGTGCCGACCGGCTCGCGGGTGATCTCCACGTCCACGCCGGGGCGGGTGGAGGCGAGTTTTTCGCCGGGAATGCGCAGCGCCTCGCCGGCGAAGAACTTGAAGATCTGCCCGGCGCGGGCGGCCTCGCCGATGCTCTCCGGCAGGGTCTTGCCTTCTTCGGAAGCCAGCAGCGTACCCAGCTCCTGCTTGCGCGCCAGGATCTCGCTGCCGACGAAGTCCAGCGCGTCGGCGCGCTGCTGCGGCGTGCTCGCCGCCCACTTGGCCTGCGCCGCGTTGGCCGCGGCGATCGCGCCACGCACCGCGTCGGCATCGACGCTGCCGACCTCGCCCACCGGCGCGGACAGGTCGGACGGATTCTCGTCCGCCGCGATGTCGCTGCCGGCCACCCACTGGCCGTCGATATAGCTCTGGAAACGCTGGCTCATGCCGTTCTCCTATTCGCTTACAGCGCGCGCACGCCGCCCAGGTCGAACCCGGCCGACACCCGCTGCAGCGGATTGACCAAGGCCGCGCCCAGTTCCGGCAGTTCGATCTCGAAGCGGTCGCCCGGCTCGGCCTGCACGCCGTCGGCGAAGCTCAGCGTGGCGGTGCCGAAGAAGTGCAGATGCACGTCGCCGGGCACGCGATGCGCGGCGTACTTGAAATGGTGGTATTCCAGATTGGCCAGCGAGTGGCACATGTTGGCCTCGCCGGTGACGAAAGGCTTCTCCCAGATCAGCGCATCGCCGCGGCGGATGCGGCTGCTGCCGCGCAGGTCGCGCGGCAGCTCGCCGCTGCGCAGCTCCGGCCCCACCGCGCAGGCGCGCAGCTTGGAATGGGCCAGGTACAGGTAGTTCTGGCGTTCGGTGATGTGGTCGGAGAACTCGTTGCCGAGCGCGAAGCCGAGCCGGTACGGCACGCCGTCGGCACCGATCACGTACAGCCCGACCAGCTCCGGCTCCTCGCCGCCGTCCAGCGCGAAGTCCGGCGACGGCAAGGGCGCGCCCGGCGCGACCAGGATGCTGCCGTCGCCCTTGTAGAACCATTCCGGCTGCGCGCCGGGCTGGCCGTCGCGCGGGATGCCGCCTTCCACGCCGAGCTGGAAGATCTTCATCGAATCGGTGAGCGTGCCCTGGTCGGCTTGCTGCTGCAGGTTCTGGTGCATCGCGTCGCGGGTGGCGGCGCTGCCCAGGTGGGTCAGGCCGGTGCCGGTGACGCGGCAGTGCGCCGGGTCCGGATGGGTCAGCGGCGACAGCACGCGGTGGTTGGCCAGCAGTTCGGCGTAGTCGAGCACGATGTCGCCGAGCTGATGCGTGGCGTAGGCGTCCAGGCCGAGGCCGGCGGCGAGCGCGGCGTTGGCCAGCGCATAGGTCGAGCCGACTTCGCGCAGCAGGCGCACCTGGGTGCCGTCCGCCTCTACGGCGCCCACGCTGGGGATGCCGGACTCGTCGAGCAGTTGGATCAATCGCATGAATCGGTCGCCTGTCGGAATACGAAAGAGCGGCGCGGCAGCACAGACCGCCGGTGCCGCGGATGCGGTTCTATTCTGGCCGGATGACCTATATGCAACAAATATCGTTTTTGGCTTAATGTATACGAACATTCATATGCATTGGGCCACCATGCCTGCCGCCACGCCCTGGTTCGTCCGCGCCCGCCTGAAGACCCGGCAATTGATGCTGCTGCTGGCGATCGAGGAGGAAGGCAACATCCATCGCGCCGCCGAGACCTTGAACATGTCGCAGCCGGCCGCGTCCAAGCTGCTCAAGGACCTGGAAGACATGATGGAGGTGCCGCTGTTCGAGCGGCTGCCGCGCGGCATGCGCCCGACCTGGTACGGCGAGGCGATGATCCGCCACGCGCGCATCGCCCTGTCCAGCCTGGGCGAGGCCGGCGCCGAGATCGAGGCGTTGAAGGCCGGCTATTTCGGCAGCGTCAGCGTCGGCGCCATCGCCGGGCCGGCGATGACCCTGCTGCCGGCCGCGCTGGCCCGGGTCACCGAGCAGCATCCGCTGCTGCGGGTGACGCTGCGCGTGGACGGCAGCGACGTGCTGCTGGAGCAACTGGCGCAGAACAAGCTCGACATCGTGGTGGCACGGCTGTTCGCGCGCCACGACAAGCGCAACCTGCACTATCAGGCGCTGGCCGAGGAAGAGGTGTGCGCGATCGCCCGTCCCGGCCATCCGCTGCTGGCGATGCCACGGCCGGCGCTGCGCGAGCTGGCCGCGGCCGGCTGGATCGTGCCGCCGGACGGCAGCGTGCTGCGTCACCGCTTCGAACTGATGTTCCAGAACGCCGGGCTGGAGCCGCCCAAGCGGGTGGTGGAGACCTCGGCGCTGGTGGTGCTCCCGCAACTGCTGCGCCATGGCGACTACCTGGCAGTGGTCCCGGTAGACGTGGCCCGGCATTTCGCCGACCACGGCAGCGTGGCGATCGTGCCGGTGGAGCTGTCGTGCCGGATGGACGCCTTCGGCATCGTCACCCGCACCGACTGGCTGCTGTCGCCGGGCGCGCGGATCATGCTGCAGGCGCTGCAGGCCGCCGCCGGGCCGGTGTACGGCTACATCGCGCCGGCCGAGGATGCGGTGACACCGGCAGATGCGCGAACCGAAGAGTGAGGTCGGGGCTGAAGCCCCTCCTACAGTGCACCCAGCCAGCCAACCGCAAGCCCTGTAGGAGCGGCTTCAGCCGCGACCGAACGCAGCGATAAACAATTCCGTCTTCGGACACCGTCGGGGCTGAAGCCCCTCCCACAGTGCACCCAGCCAGCCAACCGCAAGCCCTGTAGGAGCGGCTTCAGCCGCGACCGAACGCAGCGATAAACAATTCCGTCTTCGGACACCGTCGGGGCTGAAGCCCCTCCCACAGTGCACCCAGCCGGCCAACCGCAAGCCCTTGTAGGAGCGGCTTCAGCCGCGACCGAACGCAGAAATCAACATTCCATCTTCGGATACCGTCGGGGCTGAAGCCCCTCCCACAGTGCACCCAGCAAGCGTATCGCAAGCCCCTGTGGAGCGACTTCAGTCGCGACGAGCGGAGCCCGGAATCGCGACCGTTTCAGTGACCGGTCGGGGCCGAGGCCCCTCCCGCATGGCAGCAACGCATCCGCCGCTCAGGTCCACCCCGCATCCACCACGAACTCTTGCGCGGTGATCGCGCGCGCCTCGTGCGAGGCCAGGAACAGCGCCATGCGCGCGATGTCCTCGGGCATCACCTTGTCCGGCAGGCACTGGTTGCGCGCCAGTTCGCGCTCGCCGGCCTCGTCCAGCCACAGCGTGACCTGGCGTTCGGTCATCACCCAGCCCGGGGTCAGCACGTTGATGCGGATCCGCGCCGCGCCCAGTTCGCGCGCCAGGCCGCGGGTCAGCCCGTTCATCGACGACTTGGCGGTGGCGTAGACCGGATAGCCGCCGGTCTTGGTCTGCCAGCCGGTGGAGCCGAGGTTGACGATCGAACCGCCGCCGAGCCGCTTCATGCCCGGCACCACCGCCTGGATGGCGAAGAACGCGGCGCGCTGGTTGATCGCCACGCAGCGCTCCCAGTACGCCGGGGTCACCGCGTCCAGCGCGTGCCGGTCGTCGCTGCCGACGTTGTTGAGCAGCACGTGGAAATCGCCCAGCTCGGCGGCGGCTTCGCTCAGCGCCGCCTGCAGCGCGGCTACGTCGGTGACGTCGCAACGGCGCCACCACGGCCTGGCCAGGCCGGCCGCGGCCAGGCGCTCGGCCAGGGCCGCACTGGCCTCGGCCGCCACATCGACGAAGGCCACCTGCGCGCCCTGCCCGGCGAAGGCCTCGACCAGCGCCGCGCCGATGCCCGAACCGCCGCCGGTGATGAAGACGCGGCGCCCGTGCAGGCTGCCGTAGGTTGCGTTGCCGATGCCGGGAGACGCCGCGCTTGCCGTGTTGTCCATGCCGTTTCGCTCTAGGTGGATAGGATTTTGATATACGAAAAGAAATATCTGAATGCAGATATTTGTTATTTTTCATGTATCAATATGCCCGCTAGCATCGCCGACGTAAAGCACCCCGGGCGACGCCGTGCAGGCACCGATCCGGGCCGATCAGGTCTCGAGGAATCCGCCAGCATGGGCTCACCCACCAAACCGGTCCGCCGCAGCCAGGCGTGGTTCGGTCGCGAAGGCAAGCAAGGTTTCTACTACCGCAGCTGGCTCAAGAGCGCGGGCCACCCGCACGACATGTTCGACGGGCGCCCGGTGATCGGCATCTGCAACACCTGGTCGGAACTGACTCCGTGCAACGGCCACCTGCGCGAGCTGGCCGAGCACGTCAAACGCGGCGTCTACGAGGCCGGCGGCTTCCCGCTGGAATTTCCGGTGATGTCGCTGGGCGAGACGCAGATGCTGCCCACCGCGATGCTGTTCCGCAATCTGGCCAGCATGGACGTGGAGGAGTCGATCCGCGCCAATCCGCTGGACGGCGTGGTGCTGCTGATGGGCTGCGACAAGACCACCCCGTCGCTGCTGATGGGCGCGGCCAGCGTCGACCTGCCGACCATCGGCCTGTCCGGCGGCCCGTCGCTGTCGGGCAACTGGCGCGGGCAGCCGCTGGGTTCGGGCACCGGGGTGATCCAGATGTCGGAGATGGTCCGCGCCGGCACCCTGAGCCAGGACGAGTTCGTCGAGGCCGAGGCCTGCATGCAGCGCTCCAAGGGCAGCTGCATGACCATGGGCACCGCCTCGACCATGGCCAGCATGGTCGAAGCGCTGGGCATCTCGCTGCCGGAAAACGCGGCGATTCCCGCGGTCGATGCGCGCCGCGCGCGGCTGGCGCGGCTCAGCGGCCGGCGCATCGTGCAGATGGTCGAGGACGACCTGCGCATGTCGCAGGTGCTGACACGCTCGGCGTTCGCGAACGCGATCAAGGTCAACGCGGCGATCGGCGGCTCCACCAACGCGGTGATCCACCTGCTGGCCATCGCCGGGCGCCTGGGCGTGCCGCTGAGCCTGGACGACTGGGACCAGTTGGGCTCGCGGCTGCCATGCCTGGTCAACCTCAAGCCGTCCGGCCAGTACCTGATGGAAGACTTCTACTACGCCGGCGGACTGCCGGCGGTGATGCGCGAACTCGGTGCCGAACTGGACCTGGACGCGCTCACCGTCAACGGCCGCACCCTCGGCGAGAACGTGGCCGACGCGCCGTGCTGGAACCGCGAGGTGATCCACGCGCTGGACACGCCGTTCCGCGAGCAGGCCGGCATCGCCGTGCTGCGCGGCAACCTGGCCCCGGACGGCGCGGTGATCAAGCCCTCGGCCGCCTCGCCGCACCTGCTGCAGCACCGCGGCCGCGCGGTGGTGTTCGAAAGCATCGAGGACATGAAGGCGCGCATCGACGACGAGGCGCTGGACATCGACGCCGACAGCATCATGGTGCTGAAGAACTGCGGCCCGCGCGGCTACCCGGGCATGGCCGAGGTGGGCAACATGCCGCTGCCGCCGAAGCTGTTGCGCGCCGGCGTCACCGACATGGTGCGCATCTCCGACGCGCGCATGAGCGGCACCGCCTACGGCACCGTGGTCCTGCATGCCTCGCCCGAAGCCGCCACCGGCGGCACCCTGGCGCTGGTGCGCGACGGCGACATGATCGAACTGGACGTCCCCGGGCGCTCGCTGCACCTGGAGGTCAGCGACGAGGAACTGCTGCGCCGGCGCAGCGAATGGACCCCGCTGCCGACGCCGCTACGCGGCTGGAGCAAGCTGTACGTGGAACACGTGCAGCAGGCGCACCTGGGCGCGGACCTGGATTTCCTGGTCGGCGGCAGTGGCGCCGACGTGGCCCGCGACTCGCATTGAATCTGAATCGCAACGCGCCGACGCCCGGCGCGAACGCTCGCACAGCAGAGCCACCGATACCGGTACCGCAGGCGGATACGCTACCTGCGGTACCACGCGGGACGGAGCGCCGATGCCCAGCTTGCGCGCGCCAAGGCATGCCTCAGCGCGCTGTTCAACACGCAGCAAGATCCTCGAACAGGCAGCGATCGTCTTCCGGAGGCGGCCGCTGCCGTAGCATCTGTTCGGCGATCTGCACCGGATCGCTCCCGACCGCCGACTGACGCCTTGCTGGCGCCTGCTGCACCTGCTGTGGCTGCACCTGCTGTGGCTGCACCTGCTGTGGCTGCGACTGCTGCTGCGCGCGGTCAGGCTGGACATCCGCACGCGCCGTGCGCATGTCCAGTCCTTGCGTCAGCGGCCCCGACGACTGTTCGAAGCGCGCGAACCGCTGGTCCGATTCCAGGATCTGGCGTACCGAACGCGCGTAGCGATCGCGCTCGGCCGGCGTCTCCGAGTGGTAGGCGCCCACCGCCGCCCAGCTGTTGCCGTACTTGTTCATCATCTGCCGCAGATGCCAGGCCGCCACATAGGTGCTTTCGCAGGGATCCATCAGCTCGCGCACCGAGACCCCGTACTGTGACAGGCGCCGCAGATGGATCGAATTGATCTGCATCTGCCCATAGTCGATGCTGCCGTTGGCGTTGCGATGCACCGTCTGCGGCCGGGCGCGCGACTCCTGCCAGGCGATGGCCTTGAGCACGCGCGCATTGACCTGCTGATAGGCCGCGGCCTGCTCAAAGCAACCGGCATGTGCCAGCGGCGTGGCTAGCCACGCCGCAAGCAGCCATCCTATCCGTCGCATACGGGCTACACCGTATGGAGCTGGAACGACACGTCCGCCGAGGCGGAAAGCGCCGGTTCGCCGAAGAGTGAAGCCAGCAAGCCTTCTTCCCGGCCGGATTGCTTGTCCTTCCCTTCCATGGCATCGGCCAACTGGCGCGCAATCGCATCCTCCTGAGCCTCGGACAGCTGCGGCGTATCGCCGCGCCCGTCCTGTGTCGACAGATTGCCCTGCAGGGCATCCGCCAACTGGCCCGCAATCGCATCCTCCTGAGCATCGGACAGCAAAGACGTATCGCCGCGCCCGTCCCGTGTCGACAGATTGCCCTGCAGGGCATCCGCCAACTGGCCCGCAATCGCATCCTCCTGAGCCTCGGACAGCAACGGCGTCTGCGATTGCGCCGTCATGTCGCCCTGGACCGCCAAGCCCGAGGCAACGGCCGCTTCGGTCGACGTGCGGCTGATGCCGTCCTCCGCTTTGTCCAAAGTGCGGTCGACGGCGGCGTCGGCAGAGGCCAGATCCTTTTTCAGCGGATCCAGCAACGGCTCGGCCACGTCCTTGGCGCCGTCGCGCAGCATCCACAGCGGCTTGCGCGCCATCGTGTCGCCGACGACATCGGCGTACTTGGACAGGGACGTGCCATCCATAAACGAACGGGTGAGATTGGCGCCGACATTGGCGGCCATGCCTTCCGGCGTCAGCGAGGTGCACAGGTTGAACGCATTGCCCGCCACGGACAGGCTATCCTTGCCCAGGCGGTCGAAACGGCCATGTGCCACGTCATCGACGCAACGCACGCCGCCGGCCACCGCGCCTTCGGCGGAATCGACGACTTGATTCAGGCTTTTATCGACGGCGTCGCGGGCCTTGTCCAGCCCGCCCTTGGCGGTCTCGGCGAGCTTGGTGAGGCCCTTGCTCAGATGCGCATCGGCCACAGTACCCAGGGCCAGATCGGTCATCGCCCCGCCAACGGTCAAGCCCAGCTTGAACTCGGCCTTGGCGGTGTCGCCCACGGCCTTGCCAGCCTGCCCCAATTCATGAAGCCCGCCCCTGAAATCCCCCTGCATGACGTCGCCGAGAGCATGGGCGCCATGCTCTACGGCACCTTCCACGCCTTTGGCTATGTCTTTCGCCCCCTGCTCGACGCCGTGTGCGACATCTTCTACCGCATTGGTGATGCCATGCCCGATACTTTTGAAGAAACTTTTAAGGCTCATCGAAAAGTCCTCTTTTTTGTCGGAGTGAACCGGTGCCTGCCCGGCCCAGCGACCGACCAGACGGCCGCGATCAAACACTAAGTCCAGGCACGCGTGCGCTAGCGGCTGCAACCGAACCAATCGCTCCCTCTGCGAAACAAGGCGAAAAGATCAGCGCATCGCCCCCACTGGCACGCTCTTTCTTCGCTCACGGCGGTCCGATTTCGTACATCGACAGCAAGACCGCGGATCGGGCGTCTACCTTAGGCCCGGGCTAGATGCCCAGACCATCGTGGTCGATATCACTCAACCATAGCCATGAGATAGTCACTATGAGCCTTCTAAACATCGGTGGAAACTTCGCTGCCTCTGCTCAGAACGTCAATACCGAAACCGCCAACACCCAATCCCCCTCCAACAGCAGCGACGGTGGCAACTCCTCCGCGCAGATCGACCAGTTGATGCTTAAGCTGATCGAGACGCTGCTTAAGCAATTGCAGGGCCCGCAGCAGGGCCAGGATTCCCAGCAGGGCCAGCAGGGCCAGGGCGCTCAGGGTCCCGACCAGAGCGGCGGCGGACAGGGTCCCGGTCAGGGCGGCGGCCAGGGTGGCCAGCAGGGTGGCCAGGGCATTGACGGCGTTGGCCAGGTGCTGATGGCTGTACTGTCGACGCTCCTGCAGCAGTTGCAGGGCGGCGGCATGGGCGGCGGCATGGGCGGCGGCTTCGGCGGCGGCATGAGCGGCGGCTTCGGCAACAACAGCTTCGAGCAAGGCCCTGGCCCCCAGATCAATTGAGGAGTGCCACTGCGCCTCGCTCGCGACTGCGAGCGAGGCGCTACACTCAGGGCGAGACCACGTGGGGCGTCAGCAGGAACAAACGCTGCACGCTGCTGCGCTGCTTGGAGCGATGCTGGAACAGGCGGCCCAACACCGGCACCTTGGACAATCCCGGAACGCCGGTCACGTTATTCTCGTCGTCGTTGCTCTCGTAGCCGGCGATCAGCAGGCTCTCGCCGTCGTTGACGAAGGCCTCGGTATTGATCTGACTGGAAGAGATCACCGGGATCTGGTCCACCGTCTTCGATGTCAATTGCCCATCCTCGATATGCACGTCGAGGCGAATCTGCTTGGCCTCTGAATCGGGTATCACCGTGGGCAACACCCGCAGCGAAACGCCGGCCGACAGCCCGTACAGATCCGCGCTCTGATAGCCTGCCACGCGCACGAAGAAGCGTTGCCGCTGGTCCATGATCGCCTCGACGTTGTCCAGCGTCGCCACTTTCGGCGTGGACACGATCTTGGCGCGATTGCTCTGCTCCAGCGCCGACACCCGCGTCATCAGAAAACGGCCGGCATCGCCGAGCACGGCCGTGAGCATGCCGCCGCCAGGCGTCAGACCGTCGGCACTGTCGCCCAGCCCCGGGTTGGCGCCGGGAGCGCGGTAGCCCAGCGCAGCGCCCTTTGCGTCGCCGTTCTGCAGGTCCAGATGGCGATTGTGCAATCGCCAGTCCACGCCGAGATCGCGCAGTGCACCGTCCTGTACCTCGATGATCGTCGCATCGATCTGCAGCAGTTGCGGACGCGAGTCCAATTGCTGGATCAGCGCCGCGTAACCGGCCATGCGTTCCGGGCGATCGCGGATCACCACGGCGTTAACGCGCGGATCGGCCTGGATGAAGGGAAGCTGCTCCGAGGCGCCCCCGGCGCCCTGCTCCGCGCTACGCGCAGGAGCGCCGGCGCCGGCGCCATAGTCCGCGCCAGCCTGGGCGGGTGCGGATGCGGCAGTGGAATCGGGGATCGGCCCGCCGCTAGGCAACGGGGGCCGCACCGGCGCCTGCCCTCCGCCCAGACCGAACCAGTTGTTGGGCAGCCCCACGCCGGATGCTCCGCCGCCGGGATCGCTGCGCGCCCCGTTATTGATACTCTCTTCCAACGAGCGCAAGCGCTCCTTGTTGGCGAGCGCGCGCTCGATGAGGCCGGTCGAGAACGGCAGCCCGCTGGAGCTCTGCGCGGCATGTGTGTACATGCCGCGCAGCAAGGTGACCATCCCGGGGATCTGTACGCTCTGCCCGTCCATCTGAACGGTGCGATCGGCGGCACGGGCATAATGCAACGGGAAGACGCGCATCTCCGTACCGTCGTGCAACGCGCTGCTGTGATCCACCGAGCGCACCACCGCCGACACCGTTTCCACATAGCCGGGCGGGCCGGAGATCAGCAGCGTTCGCGCTTTGTCGTCATAGCGGATCGGAAAGCGCCGATCGGCCACGCTCATCCGCTCCAGCGCCGACTTCACCTGGTCGGTGGTGGCAGCGGACAGGGTCAAGGTCGCGCTGGTGACTTCGTTGCCGCCCCACACGCGCAACACCGTACCGTCGTAATACCAGACGAATCCGTAGCTGGACGCCAACGTGTCCAGGAACTTCTGCGGCGGGGTAGCGAACTTGCCACTGACCGTGCCGCTGACCTCAGGCGAAATCCAGGTCATCACCCCCTGGCTGGAGGCGAAGTCGCGCAAGACATCCTTCAAATCCTTGTTTTCGACCACGTACTGGAAGTTGCCGCGATGCCAGGGCACCTCGGCCGCCGTCGCCGGAGCGGCGGCGGCGTGCACCGCGATCGCCAACGCCACTGTCAAACACGCGCGTGGCACTGCCGACGATCGCGAACGTTGCTGTTTCATTAATCCTCCTGTTAGCGCTGCAAGGTTTCGGCCGGAACTTCGTCGAACTGCCGCCGATAGCACTTGACCAGCGCCGAACGGCTGACCACGCCCCAATGCTCGGCCGCCTGCAGCACTCCGCCGCAGCCGGATTCGGACAGCAGCTCATCGCGAATGCCCTGCATGCGGTAACGGCGCAGCACCTGGGTAGGCGACATGCCAGTGGCGGCTTTGAACGCCAACTGCAAGGCGCGCCCAGTCACCCCGATCTGCGCTGCCACTTCGTTGATCGACAGGTCAGGACGATGCACGTTTTCCAGCATGTAAGCATAGGCACGACGGTACTTTGCCGGCAAGCGCGCCGAAATGTCGTCGCTGAGCTGCGCCGCAGGGCGGTCTTCCAGGGATCGCGCAATCTGCACTTCACTGCGCAAGCATTGCACCGCATCCAGCGCATAGCGGTTATACAGGCGCAGGGCTTGCTCGGTACGTCCGGACGCATGGCAGATCTTGGCCTGGCAATACTCCAGTTCCAGATCCCAGCGCATCGATACCTGCCTGACCACGCCGGCCAATGCGCGCTCGGCCAGGTCGACGCGACCGGCGGCCAGCGCCGCCAGGGCCAGCTCCAGCTTGGGGCCATGCCGCGAGTTGCGGCCACACGCAGCAGCAGGCTGCGGAATCGCGTCGTAAACCGCATCGAAAGCGCTGACATCTTCGCTGGCGATCCGCAACAAGGCGCGCACGAACTGCAGCCGCCGCGCCAGGATCGGCATCGCCGCGGCGACATGGGCGACGCAACGGTCGATCTCGTCGGCATCGAAGGTGCCGGTCCATCTCTCGTTGCATGCCGCCGCCTGCCAGAAGACATGATCGATCAGCCGCTCGGAGCGGCGGATGCTCAACTGCGCGAGCATGTCCAGGCGCATGGCATGAACGACCGGCACCAGCAGCTTGGCGGTCTCGGTCTCCGCCGCCGCTTCCTGTGCGCGATCCACGACCTGCAGCGCCTGCATGCTCTGGCCCAGGTGGAAGTGCGACAGCGCCTTGCCCATCAGGCTCTCCGTCCGCAGCAGCTGATCGGCATCGCGATCCACCGCCAATTGGCCGAAACAGTTCAAGGCGGCGCTGAGCCTGCGCTGCTGAAGCATCTGCCAGGCGGTATTACGACAGGAGAGCAGACGCAGGTGCGCGCCGCCGTTGCGCATCCGCTTCTGCGCCAGGCGATAGGATTCCTCAGCCTCCTCTTCGTATTCCATCATCAACAACCCATCGCCGATGGCGCATAACAGACTCGCCTCGCCGACGCCGTCCTCATGCTCCTGATCGCGACGATGATGCAGGTATTGCAGTGCCTGCGGCCAAGCTCCGTCCAGAATCTTCTTCGAATAATTCGGCAAAGTTTCGTTATGGGTTAATGCAGAGATCGCAGCAAGATAGGTGGTCAGAAACATAACGTTTTCTCTCCGGGGGAGTGAGAGGAAGAACCGCAAGAAACGTCTGCAGCACATGCGGTGCGATGGCGCAATGCATTGTAGGTAGACGCCGCAACAGAATCCCGCAAATAACCCCAGGACGATGATCAAAAAGTCTCATTCTGTCGCCTTTCGCAGACAAACACCTTCAACCTATTGATTCTGCGGGGCTGCCAGCGATAGAGAGCGCAACTCATACAGTGCACGATGGTCAATAATTGAATAATATTCGAAAATACAAATTCAGCCCGTCGACCTCGGCACGCCGGCAGCGAGCGCAGACCAACGACGCCGGCGCAGTGGCTGCGAAGGCAAAGGCGGCAGCGAAAACGAGGCAAACGCGCGGCGACGGGCGCTCAGTGGGTAGCGGGAGACCCGCTCAGGAACTGGCCGATCTTGGCCTGAAAATGAACGAAGGACAGTTCGTCCAGCAACTGCGAAACGAATACTTGCATCAGCAAGGCCAGCATCAGCAACGCCAACGCCCCGCGCACCGGCTGGCTCAGGTTGGACGGCTCGAGCTTGTCGGCACTGCGCGCGACCAGGCCGAAACCCAGGTCCACAAGCACCAGGACCAGCATCACCGGTGCAGATAGCTTGACCGTCGCCGTCATCAGGTTGTCGGTAGTCTGCAGCACGAACTGGGTGGCAATCTGGCTCGTATCCGGCTGCAGCGTTGCCAGCGGCCACCAACGGTAGGATTCGAACACGGTGCCCAGCAGCATGCTCATTCCACCGAGCACATAGAACAGCGTGATGGCGGTCTGCAGGATCGTATTGGACACCGGGGTGCTCTGGTCTCCGCGCAGCGGATTGCTCATCTGCACGTTGTTGAAACCGGCCAGGTCATCGATCACCGTGCCTACGTTCTGCGCCACCCAGAAGATGGTCGATGCGGCATAGCCGATCATCAGGCCGACGAAGGCCTCCTTGCCGACCAGCGCGAACATGCTCAGCGGATCCATCCGCGCCACCAGATCGGGCGGCTGGCCATAGGCGACGAAGCCTCCCAGCAGGTACACCACGCCATTGCGTGCGGCTCCCGGAATGGCCTCTTCTCCGGTCGCCGGCAGCACCATGAACAGCACGAAGCAACGCACGCTCGCCAGGGCCAGCAACAGCACCAGCCCGAGGCCCTGCGAGTGCAGCCAGACCAGCGCCTGGCCGGCATCGGACACGTTCATCGGCGCCCCGCACGCATGCCCGGGTGCAGGCGCGCACGCGCCACCACGGTCTCGGCGATTTCCTCGTCCTCGGCGAGTTCGCGTTGTTCGGCGCATTGCCGGGCCAGGCGATCGGCGCGCTGCTGGTATTGCTCTGCCTGGGAATTGTGGCGCGCCAGCCGCGTGCGCACGCTCGCAATCTGCTCCTGTTGCGCGTCGCATGCGTCCTGCGCTTGCTGCAGCGCCTGCTCGGCCGCCTGCAGTTGGCGGGAAAGCTCCTCGCGATGGCGCTCGCCTTCCAGCCACGACGCGATGCACAGGCGCGGCGCGGCGCTCAACTGCGCCTGTTGCTGCGCCCGCTGCTCGCACTGCAGCTGTCGCTGCGCGCGCTGTTCGCGTTGCGCGTGCAGCGCATCCTCGAGCGATTGCAGTTCGCGCAAGGCCTGGCGCAACTCCGCCTCCACCGCCTCGCCACGGCGCCGATGCAACCCCGCCAGCAACCGCCACGGCGCACGCTTCTCACTCATACAGCGCCTGCTGCAAATGCCACAGCGACTGCTGGAAATCGGTCACATCGGCGGTTTCCTGGGCAAGGAAGGCACGGATCGCATCGATGCGCGACACCGCCTCGTCGGCCACCGCGTCGCTGCCGGCACGGTATTCGCCGACCTGCAGCAGCGGTTCGATCTCCTGATATTTGGCCAGCAGCCGACGCAGCTGGCCGGCCAGATCGAGATGCTCGCGGCCGACGATCTGGGTCATCACCCGGCTCAGGCTGTTCAGCACGTCCACTGCCGGATACTGGTTGCGCGCGGCCAATTCGCGCGACAGCAGCAAGTGGCCGTCGAGCAGACCGCGCACCTCCTCGGCGACGGGATCGGCCCCCGACTCATCTTCGGCCAGGACGGTATACAACGCGGTGATGGACCCGCTGTCGCCCATCCCGGCGCGCTCCACCAGCCGCGGCAATTCGGCGAACACCGACGGCGGGAAGCCGCGCCGCGTTGGCGGCTCTCCGCTGGCCAGGCCGATCTCGCGCTGCGCGCGTGCGAAGCGGGTGAGCGAATCCATCATCAGCAACACGCGCAGGCCCTGGTCGCGGAAATGCTCGGCGATCGCGGTACCGACATAGGCGGCTTTGGCGCGCTCCACCGCCGAACGATCGGAGGTGGCGCAGACGATGACGCTGCGTGCCATGCCCTGCTCGCCCAGGATGAACTCGATGAACTCGCGCACTTCGCGGCCGCGCTCGCCGATCAGCACGATGACGTTGACGTCGCAGCTGGTACCGCGCGCGAACATGCCCAACAAGGTGCTCTTGCCGACCCCGGCCGGCGCGAAGATGCCCAGGCGCTGGCCCTCGCCCAGCGTGGTCAGCGCGTCCACCAGGCGGATGCCGGTGGACAGCGGCGCATCGATCAAGCGCCGCCGCATCGGGTCCGGCGCCGCAGCATGGATCGGCACTTGCGCATCGTACTGCACCGGGCCGCGCCCGTCGGCTGGTTCGCCCAGGCCGTCCAGCACCCGCCCCAACAAGTGCTTTCCCACAGGCACCGACAACGGCCGCCCCTGGCCGATCACCCTGGTGCTCGCGGACAATCCGAGCATCGCCCCGAATGGCGCCAGCACCGCCTGATCGCGCGCGAAACCCACTACCTCGGCGCGTTGCAGCAAGCGGCCATCGGGGCTGCGCAACTCGCACACCTCACCCACGGTGGCGGCCAGCCCCTCCACACGCAGCAAGGTACCGACCAATTCCACCACCTTGCCGTAGCGCACGCCCGGCGCCAGCGTCTCCAGCTCGCGCTGCAGCACGCTGCGGTCCAGGTTCAGCACGTGACCGCCTCTGCGTCAGCCTCCTCGGCCGCTGCGCACTCCACCGCCGCGTCGTTGCCCAGCACTTTGTGCAGCACATCACGCAAGCTGTCCAGTTGCAATTGCAATCCGGTTTCGAATACGCCGCTGTCCCACTCGCAGCGGCATTCGCCCTGTGCAAGCGTCGTGCATTCAGCCACCTCCACGCGCAACCCGCCGGACTGCGCGGCGAACCGGGCGAATGCCTGCTGCGCCGACGCGAGTTCGCCGGGCGCAACCTGCACATGCAGGAATTTCGCCTCGGCGCAAGCCTGCTCCAGGGCATGCGCCGCCCGTCGATACAGCGCACCGCGGTCTTCGCCCAGCATCGCGGCGCACGCATCGACGACGACCTGCAGCAGCCGCTCGCGGTTACGCAGCCATTGCTGGCGCTCATCGTGCATCGCGCGTACCGAGCGCATGTTCCAGTCGCGCAACGCGCCACGCCTGCCGGCGGCATAGCCAAGCCGCGCAACGCGCTGGAAGCGCGCGCGCGCCGCGCTGCGCAGGCGTTCGGCTTCGCACTGCGCGTTGTGCACCAAGGCCTGCGCCTGGTTGTGCGCGCGCTCGGCGTCTTCCAGCAATCGCTGCCGGTGCTGGTCCTCGGCGCGGTCCAGCTCGAGCACCGTGGACAATTCCTCACGCCGCACAATGTCGTCGTCTATCACGACGTGGCTTTCTGTACGCAACCGCATCATGCCGCGTTCTCCCATCTTGTGTTCTCCTGCGTGCAAAGGCGCCATTGGGCAATGAAATCTCGGCTGCCACCATCGCCTGGCAATGCCGCATCGCCCGGGTCCAGGCCGGCGCTGGCGGCCGCCAGACGCGCCAGGCCCGGCCACGGCCACAGGCCGTCGGCGACCAGGCGGCACCAGCCGTCCAGGTACCACGCCTGCGCGTGGGCATCGTTGCCGCATGCCAGCAACGGCACCCATGTGGGCGAGGCCGGGCAGCCACGCAACCACTGCCACAACGAGGCCCCCAGACGCTCGGCGAGCCACTGCCGCGGGGCGCGCTCGATGCAGTGGCGCAACGCGTCAGACCGCGCATACAGCGCGCGCGCGAACAGCAGTTGCCGCAACGGCGCCGGTTCCAGTAGCGCCAGCTCGCTGTCCGCCGCGTCAAAGCACGCCGCCGACAGCCCATCCAGCTGCAGAGCGGCGATCACCAGATCCTGCCGACGCAATGGCGCCGCGCCAGCCCATGCGCGTCGCAACGCCACCTGATCGCATAGCGGCGGCGGAGACGCCTGTCCCGCCAGCGCCTGTACCCGCGTGCGGTAGCGCAGCAGACGCTGCGCCGGCGCCGGCGCCGCCAGCGTGCTCATTGCGCCGCGTCCCCGGACCTGGGCGGCCGCAGCCGCTGCAGCCGCTGCAGCAGCGCGCGCCAGCCGCCATCGCGACGGGCCAGCCAGAACGCGGCGGCAGCGGCGGCGGCCAGCAGCAGCGCGCCCAAGCCCAGCGGCAACCACCATGGGCCATGGATCGGCGTGGTTTGCTTCGTATCCAACAATTGCGACGGCACCATGGTGACACTGACGTTGTCGTAGCTGAGTCCCTCGACGCTATGCACCACCAGATTCTTGATGCTCGGCACCAGCGGCGCCACGTCGGTCCCCGGCCGGTACTTGACGAACACCGCGGCGCTTGAAGGCTTGACCACGCTAGACAGCGGATCGTTGTTGGGCAGCACGATCTGCACATCGGCCACGACCACGCCGTCGATTTCCGACAGCGTCTGCGACAGCTGCTGGGAGACGCCGTAGATGAACCGTACCCGCTCCTCGGTAGGCGTGGAGATCAGGCCGTCCTTCTTGAACATTTCGCCGAGGTTGGCGTGCTTTTCCCGCGGCAACCCGTGTGCGCGCAAGACTTCCAGCGCGTCGGCCATTTGCTCCTGCGGCGCCGACACCGTCCAGGTCTTGCCATCATCGGGACTTTCCTTGTCGGCTTGGACGCCCTTGCGCAGCAGCACCACCAGCATTTCGTTGGCGTCGTTCTCGCTCAGGCCGCTGTACAGCGCAGAACTGCAACCGCTCAGGCACAACGCCAGCAGCGCGACGCACAGCCACCGGCACAAGCCCCGGCAGGGCACAGCCGCACCCATCATTGGTTCTTGAAGAGGGTCTGCACCGCGGACTTGCCGCCCTGCGCCACGGCAGTGCCGATGTTGAGCTGCAGCATCGTCACAGTCATGCGGTCCATCATCTGCACCTGCCCGGCGGCCAACTGGGCCATGTCCATGGTCGGTGCGCGCGCAGCGAAATCCTCGGCTTGGTCCATCACGGTTTTCATCGCTTTGTCTTCAGCACCGACCAGCCGTCCGATGGCGGTCGGGTGCTGGGAGATCTGCAGATCCGGCGCGACCCGATGGCCTTGCTGCATCAACGCTTGAAAGTTATGTACGGAAGCGGCCGACGGCGCCGCCGGGACAGGCGCGGCAGCGCTGCCCGTCGTGGCGGCAGTCACTGGACTGATTGGCGCGATAGGCGTCATCTGGTTTCTCCTCAGGCACGAACATAGCTGAGCGTTGCGATGTCCACGGCGGGACTGGCAGCGGCCTCGCCGTCGGCCGCACTGGGCTCGCGCTGCTCCACCGGCTGCCCACTGAGCATCTTGACCAGCGCCACCGCATCGGGGTCGCGGTTTTCCAGAATCACCTCGTTAGCGCTGATGGTCCAGTCGGAATCGCCGATCGCGAACAGGCAACACGCGCGCAGCGCCTTGCTGATGGGCGGCGCGTCCTTGTCTACGTCGAGACTGCGCAGCAAGCGCGCCGCGTCGGCGAAGCGGCCGCGCTTGATCGCCAGCCAGGCGTCGAAGCTGTCCAGTGCCGTGACATTGGGCCGCAGCAGGCGTACCGCGCCCAGTACCGCCTCGGCTTCTTCCACTTGGTTCCGTTGCATTGCCACGGTAATGATTTCGATCAGACCGTTGGTGAGCTGGTCGTTGGCTTTGAACGTACTCATGGTCAGTGTTTCCTGCAGGATGCTTCGAGCTTGCAGCCTAGCGTGACCACCCCCGGCACCTTCCCGGCCAGGCGAAATCCACGACACGTTGGCGAAACGATTTCCGACCATGGCCGCATTCCGGCTTCGCGTGTGCGTCAGCGCGTTCGCGGCATGCGAGCCCAGGCCGCCGAGAGCGCCGCACAATGCATTGTCCCAGCTTGGCCTCAAGGCAATGTCCGACGAGAAGACCGAACAACCGACAGAAAAAAACTGCAGGATGCTCGGCGCGACGGCGAGATCGCGTTCAGCCAGGATGTAGGTATGGCCGCTGGCGCGATCTGTGCAGTGCTGGCCATGCAGGTTTCCTCAAGCTTCCTTGGTGCGCATCTGCGCGCCTTGCTGCATCTGGCGCTGGACATGGGCAACAGCCGCGACAATACCGCCATGCGCCAGGGCATGCTGCGCATGGGCGTGGAAGCCGCATGGCTGGCGCTGCCACTGATGCTGGCAATCGTCGCAGGACCGCTGTTCGTCGGCCTGTTGCAAACGCGCTTCAACTTGTCGTTCAAGAAGCTCGAACCGAAACTGGACGCGCTGAATCCGGTCACCGGACTCAAACGCATCTTTTCCGCGCGCACGCTGACCGACTTGATCAAGATGCTGGTCAAGGCGGTGGCGATCGGCGTGGTCCTGTGGAAAGGCGTGGAAGCGCTGATGCCGCTGCTGTTGGGCACCGCCTACCTCCCGCTACTGGACATCGCCCAGATCGGTTGGGAAGTGCTGGTGCGCCTGCTCGCCATCACCTGCGTGATCCTGCTGATCGTCGCCGGCATCGACGTGGGACTCCAGCATTGGCTGTTCATCCGCGATCACCGCATGAGCAAGGACGAGGTCAAGCGCGAGCACAAGGACGTGGAAGGCGACCCGGAGATCAAAGGCCAGCGCAAGCAGTTCGCGCAAGAGCTGCTGTTCTCCGACCCGCGCCAACGCCTGTCCAAGGCCAAGGCGGTGGTGGTCAACCCCACCCATTACGCGGTGGCGATCGCCTATTCGCAGGAGTTCGGCGTGCCGCAGGTTGTCGCCAAAGGCGAGGACGAGGCAGCGCTGGCGCTACGCGAGGCGGCAATGGCGCAGGGCTTGCCGATCATCGCCAATCCACCGTTGGCGCGTGCGCTCTACAAGGTGGAGCTGGACGCGGCCATTCCCGACGAACTGTTCGCGGTCGTGGCGGCCGTCCTGCGCTGGGTCGATGGCCTGGTGCAGACGCCGCCCGATGCAGCGCCAGACCTTCACTAATCACACAGGACCTTCCGAATGCGACTGACTCGTGGACTGCGCTACGGCGGCGAGGCGGCGATTGCGCTGTTGGTCGTGGCGGTGGTGGCGCTGATGATCTTGCCGCTCCCCACCACATTGATCGACGCGCTGCTCGCCGTCAACATCGGACTCAGCGTGGTGCTGCTGATGGCCACGATGTACGTGCCGGACTCGCTGGCGCTGTCCTCTTTCCCGTCGCTGCTGCTGTTCACCACCTTGTTGCGGTTGTCGCTGAACATCGCCTCCACCAAGTCGATCCTGCTGCACGCCAACGCCGGCCACATCATCGACAGCTTCGGCAAACTGGTGGTCGGCGGCAATCTGGTGGTCGGCCTGGTGATCTTCCTGATCATCACGACAGTACAGTTCATCGTCATCGCCAAGGGATCTGAACGCGTCGCCGAAGTCGGTGCGCGCTTCACCCTGGACGCGATGCCCGGCAAACAGATGAGCATCGACGCGGACCTGCGCAACGGCAGCCTCACCGCCGACGATGCGCGCGTCAAGCGCGCGCGGCTTGCCATGGAGAGCCAGCTGCACGGCGGCATGGATGGCGCGATGAAGTTCGTCAAGGGCGATGCCATCGCCGGCCTGGTCATCACTCTGGTCAACATCGTGGCCGGCATCATCATCGGCGTCACCTACCACGGCATGAGCGCAGCAGAAGCGGCAAACCGCTTTGCGATCCTGTCCATCGGCGATGCGATGGTGTCGCAGATCGCGTCGCTGCTGATCTCGGTCTCGGCCGGCATCATGATCACCCGCGCCAGCGGCGAAGACGACGATAGCTCGCTCGGCAACGAAATCGGCAAGCAGCTCACCCGCAGCACGCAGGCGCTGTTCTGCGCCGCCGGCATGCTGGCCTGTTTCGCGCTGGTGCCGGGCTTCCCGGCGATGCTGTTCCTGCTGCTGGCCACGGCCATCGCCGGCGGCGGCTTCTGGCTGCGACACCAGCGCCGTGCCACCACAGGCCCGGTGCGCGCGCCGGTGAACGGCGCCGCGCGCCGCGGCAGCAAGGGGCAGACGCCGACGATCGCCGATCATGCACCTGACTTCGCCGCGGCTTTGTCGGTCCGGCTCGCGCCGGACCTGGCCGACCGCCTTGAAGCGGACACGCTCAGTCGCGCCATCGAGCACGAACGCACGCTGCTGGTCGAGGAACTGGGGCTGCCGTTCCCTGGGGTGAGCCTGTGGCGCGCGGCGGAATTGCAGGCGCATGAGTTCGAGGTGCTGGTGCACGACGTGCCGGTGCAGCGCGCATCCCTGCCGCCGAGCGCGCAGCCGGAAACCGAACTGGCGCAGCAGGCGACGCGTCCGCTGCGCGAGCGCGCACACCAGTTCCTCGGTCTGCAGGAAACCCAGTGGGTACTGGAGCAGATCAGCGGCGACTATCCGGGCCTGGTCGCGGAAGTGCAGAAGGTCGTGCCACTGCAGCGCATCGCCGATGTGTTGCGGCGCCTGCTCGAGGAGCGGGTTCCGATCCGCAACATCAAGCTGATCCTGGAAAGCCTGGTGATCTGGGGTCCGAAAGAGAAGGATCCGGTGATGCTGACCGAGTACGTCCGCGGCGATCTGGGCGCCTTCTTGGCGCACCGGGTCAGCGGTGGCGCCCCGCAGTTGCCGGCATTGTTGCTGGAGCAGGCGCTCGAGCAGATGATCCGCCAGGCGATCAAGCCGACCCCGGCGGGCAATTTCCTGACCATGGCACCGGAAGACGCGAAAATGGTGACCGACCGCATCATCGCCATGGCCGGCGACACGCCGAGCGCACCGCTGGCGCTGATCACCTCGATGGACATCCGCCGCTATATCCGGCGGATGATTGAACCGCGAATCGACTGGCTGCCGGTCCACTCCTACCAGGAGCTGAATGGGCATGTCGAACTGGCGCCGATCGGGCGCATCGGTGTATAGCGATGCGCCGCCCGCTGCGCCCCACTATCATCGGTAGCGCGCCACTGGCGGCGCCAGGTGGAAAGTGTGCGCCGCCATCAGCCGCGCGTATGCGCTGGTCACTGTATGGCACGCGCTCCCGCAGTACATGCCGCAACGAGAAGGAAGATCGGGAATGCGAGGACGAGAATGCGCCCGCCATCCTGTCCATGCTTGCGCCGGAACCGGACATGGCAGAAGAACGCGGCCAGACAGATGCGCCTGAGCAGGCATCTCCCGATGCAGCGGCACCGGATCATCACGATCTCGCCCAGCCAGTCCTCCCGCCGCCAACCGCGCCCGCAAACATCGAACGCCGCATCGCAAACGCCGTGCTGCACGACAGCCACGCACGCCTGGCGATGCAACGGGTGGCCAACCACGTGAGCGAGTTCTGCAATGCCGCACCGGTACGCGAAGGCGGCCTATGGGAAGCGCAGCTGGACCTGCGCGAGGACGTGCTGCCGGCCACCCACCTGTGGATGCGCCTTTCGCCTGGCTCGCTGTTACTTCGCTTCCGCTGCGGTACGCCGCTCGCGCAGCAGCTAGTGTGCACTGGTCGGCAAAGCCTGCACAAAGCGCTGGATGCCGTGTTGGATGAGCCTTGCGACGTGGATATAGAAGTCGTTTGAACCCCCTCCCCCTGTCGATGCCCATGTCCAGCCCAGCGATCGCCCCCATCTCGCAGCTGCAGACCCGTTTGCCGCGCATCGCACGCTCTGCGGTCCGGTTGGGACGTTTGTTGTGTCGCCAACCGCTGGCCGACGCGGCGGCGTTGACACTGCAGCACGGCTTGCCCGAGTCGAGGATCTACGCACGGGTGGGCGTGGAGCTTGGCAGCGCAGGCCGCTTGACGCTGTGCATGGACGTCGGTGCAGACCCCGCTTTGCGCGCGCTGCTGGTCGATGGCGGCGCGACGCAAACCGCCGTGGCGGCGCTGTTGCTGGACGTGCCGTTGGCGGCGCTGGCTCGGCTTGGCCTGGGCCAGCCGCGGGTCGTCGACTTCGCCCCCTGGCCGGCGCCCTTGCCCAGCGCATGCGGCCCCCTCCTGGTCCTGGGCGATATGGCGTTGCCACTGCCGTGCATGCCGGTGGACGCGTGCGCCGGCGCCATGCAGGCGCTGGAGACGGCATGCGGCAACATCGACCCAGGGGCGCCGACCGGCGCAATGCTGCGGTCGCTTCGGCTGTGCGCATACCCGTGCCTCGGCGAGCGCCGCTATCGCAGCGAGCGGCTGGCCTCGCTGCGCCCCGGCGATGTGCTGATCGCGCCTCTGCAACGCCGCCATGGCGGCTATCGCGCCTGGCTGCGCTGCGGCGTGGCCACCGGCCGGCAGTGGCGGCTGCCCGGCCATATCGAACGCAACACCTTCCATATAGAGGACAGCGCAGACATGGCACAGATGAGCGACGCCACCACGGCCGCCGAACCCGGGCAATCCGTCCCGCCGTCCGCGCCCGTGCCGGTCGAACAGGTGGACGTTCCGGTACAGCTGGAGCTGGATCCGTTGGTGCTACCGCTGGCCGAACTGGGCACGCTGCATCCTGGCCACGTGCTCGAGTTGAACACCTTGCTGGAAGACGCCTGTGTGCACTTGATGGTCTACGGGCAGAGCATCGGCAACGGACGCCTGATCGCCATTGGCGACCATCTCGGCGTGCAACTGGTCAGCGTGAACGGACACCCGCATGCAGACGCCTGACTTCGGCTCGCTGCTGCTGTTGGTGGTACTGCTGGCGATGCTGCCGTTCGCGGCCATGGTGATCACCTCCTACACGAAGATCGTGGTGGTCCTGGGCCTGCTGCGCAACGCTATCGGCGTGCAGCAGGTACCGCCGAACATGGTGCTCAACGGCGTGGCCCTGATCATGTCCTGCTTCGTGATGGCGCCGGTAGGCATGGAGGCCATGCGAATCGCCCGCGCCGGCGGCGGCACCGCACCCGGCACCAGCCAGGTGGTGGTCATGATGGACGCGGCGCGGCAACCATTCAAACGCTTCCTGTTGGCGCATACCCGCGAGCGCGAAAAAGCCTTTTTCATGCACTCGGCGCGGCAGATCTGGCCCAAGGACCAGGCCGACGCGCTCAAGCCGGACGACCTGATCGTGCTGGCCCCCGCCTTCACCCTGACCGAGCTCACCGATGCCTTCAGGATCGGCTTCCTGATCTACCTGGCTTTCATCGTGGTCGATCTGGTCATCGCCAATGCGCTGATGGCGCTCGGGTTGAACCAGGTCACCCCGACCAACGTGGCGATTCCCTTCAAACTGCTGTTGTTCGTGGCGCTGGACGGCTGGTCCACGCTGCTGCACGGCCTGGTCCTGACCTACAGGTGATGCCATGGGTGCCGACGATCTGGTCCGCTTCACTTCCGATGCGTTGATGCTGTGCCTGATGGTCTCGCTGCCGGTGGTTCTGGTCGCCGCGGCCTCCGGCCTGGTGATCGCCTTTTTTCAAGCGGTGCTGTCGCTGCAGGACGCATCGATCTCCTTCGCATTGAAGTTGATCGTGGTCGTCGTCAGCCTGCTCATCGCCGCGCCATGGGGCGCCGGCGCGGTGCTGGAGTTCGCCAAGACCATGTTCGGAGCAGCCTTCCCATGATCAAGCCCCGTTTCGGCCGCATCACCAGATCCGGGACGCAGATCGTCTCAGCGGACGGGACGCCGCCAGAGTGCCCCACGTCCGACGCGCATGCGCAAGAATCCGGCGAAAGCCAGAGCACTTGGCCGGGCGCCGTCGCCTCGGCGCGGTTTCCGCCGAGCTGGCGCAAGCGCAGGCGCCTGGTCGGCGGCCGTCATGTCGACGAAGAAGGCGAATTGCCCGAACCGCCATCGCTGGCGCTCGAAACCGAACGCGACGCCGAAGCCGCTTCGCTCAAGGTCCATGCCGGCGCCCAGCAGCAAAAGAACCAGGAATCGGGCCAACACCAAAACCCTGGCGGCGGAGCTGCGCACGGCGGATCTGCGCACGACGCAACACCCGCGTCCGCACAGTCCTCAGCGGCCGCACCGTCCTCACAGGCCGGCGACGCGCCGGTGCCAGCGGCAGCGGCGCAACTTTCCGAGAGCGATGCGGCCTTCGAGCAGATCCTGCATGGTTACCGCAGCGCCGCCAGCGATCAGGCGCAGCCGGCGCTGGCACGCGCGCTGCTGCAGGTACGCGATCGCGTCCTCGATCGCTCGTTGCCGACGTCCTTCAACATCGCCAGCTGGATCCTGCTGCGCGAACACATCGCCCGAACCACACCGGCCAACGTGACAGCGACGCCGAGCAAGTCGCTGGAACAGGTGCGTACGCAGCTGAGGGAGCTGGTAAAGCCCACCTCGAACATGCCGGAGCCGGCTACGCAGACGTTGCACCTGCTGCTGCCACTGCTGTTACTGCACGCGGACCGACCGCGTAACGCAAGGCACCGGCAACGCGCCATCGCAATGCTTGACATCGCCTGTATCGGAATGGGAGGAGTTCGCGCATGAACGCCGAGATTCGCATCTTGACCGGGCGCCACGCCGGCGCGCGGATACCGTTGTCCCCAGGACGTTACCAGCTCGGCCCGGAAGACAACGCCGACCTGCAACTGACCGATTGGACCGGCCCCTCGCTGACCTTGGAGATCGACGCAGATGCAAACGTACGCTATGCCGACGACACCCAGGCGGATGTGGCGCAAGCGCTGCAGCCCTACGTGCCGGTGTGCTTCGACGCTATCGTGCTGTGCACCGGGCCGTCGGACCAGCCATGGCCGGACGAGCTGCAACTGCTCCGCGATGCGCTGCAACCGCGACCGGCCAGCCCGCCTGCCAGCGCTCCCGCCGCAGCGCCGCCTTCGCAGCGCAAGCGGCGCTTCGCCTGGATCGCGGCAGTGACCGTGCTGGCCCTGTCCTTGACCGCCTGGCGCTACGATGCGCCAAGGGCGAATGCCAAGTCCGCGGCGCAGACGCAAATGGCGCAGGCGCAGCAGGCCTTCGCGCGGATGGGACAGACGGAGCTGCGTCTGCGCGCTGTCCAGGATCAGGTGGAGATCGAGGGTATGGTGCGCAGCACGGCCGATGCGCAGCGCGTGGAGCATTGGCTGGAGCGGCATCCAGGTCCATGGCAGACGCATTTTGGCGTTGCCCAGACCCTGATCGAATCGATGAACGAATCGCTGCACGAGCCGAACCTGAAGATCCGTTACTGCGGGCATGGCGTGTACGAGGTCAACGGCGCCAGCGAACACCCCGACACCGTGGCGCAGCGACTGGAGCAGCTGCGCCACGACATGGGGCCGCATGTGGTGCGGATCGACGCCAGACTGCGCGCGCTGGACCCGCGCGACGCGTTGCCCAGCACCTACGACACGGCCCTGTCCGTGGACGAATTGCACTACGTGGAGACGCCTGACGGCTCCAAGCATTTCACCGACATCTCCCCCTGACACTGGATGACACCGCCATGTTCGAGACATTCGATAGCAGCATCGGCAACGATCTGAACAAACTGCTGGAGACGCGCCGCGAGGATCCGTCAGGACAGCGCCTGGAGCGGGCCATCGCCGCACTGCGCGACGCCGCAGAACAAGCGAACCAATACAGGATCTCGGCGGTAGACGCACACGAGCGCAGTCAGGCGCAGGTACTGCACGAGGGACTCCTCGCAGCCGCCGAGGTGGTGACCCAGGTGCGTGAATCCGACGTCTAAAAACTGCGCGGTAACTGTAACGTGAAGCCGTTTGGGATCGCTGCATGGACGCTGTGACGAGTACAGCCGGAAACAGCGCTCCCAAGTGACTTGTATCCGCTCTTTGGCCCCAACAGGCCAGCCAAGATCCGTGCGGCAGGAGCCGCCGGTACCCACGCGAAAGCGTGTTCATTAAACAGCGATAATTTCGAGGAGAAAAAACTTATGGCACTCCCCTTTAGCGCCCTCGCGAACGCAGGCAGCGCATCCACTGCTTTCGGCTCCTTCCGTAATGGGCTTGCGGGCCTTAGCATCAATGGCGCCTCCGGCATGGCCAACAACGCCATCGGCGCAGGCCAGATGGGCAGCATGGTCGGAAACATGCGCACAGACGTCAGCAACCAGGAAGCAATGATGGATCAAGTCACCCAGATGCAGAACGAATTGAATATGCACATGGCGATGTGCCAGCTCTCGAAGCAGGCCGGCGCCAACGCAAAGTCTCTGACCCAGGGTTGATGAGCGGTAGCCGCGCTGCGCGGTGCAAACGGCGGCGAGACCTCCACCGGAGGCCTCGCCGTCAACCAGCCTGAATCTGAGCATCGGTTAGCGCAAAGATGAACCAACCAGCTTTTTCCAGGCTGATAGACGATCTTTGCGCGGAATTAGGCATGGTCCCGGCCAATGTGGCGGGGACCCATTTTTCGTTCGAGAACGACGGTTTCCAGGTTACCCTACGCTATCCGGACGAGGCCGCTTTGGCCGAACCCGATGCGGCGATGTACCTGCTGATCGGGTTCGGCGTGATGCCGCCCGGGCGCACACTGCAGGTCTTCCGGCTCATGCTGGAGGCCAATCTTTCCGTCTATGCGCAGGACCAGGCACAGCTGGGGCTGGAGCCGGCCAGCGGTGAAGTGGTGCTGATCGCCAGGGTGGGTCTGGACGCCGACATCCATGGCGGCTGGCTCGCCGATCTGGTCACCCACTATGTCCAACACGGGCGCTACTGGCGCGACACCATCTTTGCCTGTACGGACGAGATGTACTCGGCGCTGTGCACCGGCGAGTATCTCTGGATCCGCGCCTGACCCATTCGCCTGGCCCGTGCTGCCAGACCACGCCCGCGCCTGAATCGCCCATGGCGCGCACTGCATTGGCCGGTCGCCGGCGCTTCCCCCCCCCCTGAAACGCTCTACGGCACACGGGCGCCGCGATCGCCGCCCCGGCGCACCGCCCTGAGGCCCGTCATCGCGTGCGCATCGGCCTGTGCGATGCCGTAAAAAGTGATCGTCCGCACATAAAATCCCCTCAGCACTTCGTTCATCCCGTCTGCTGTGCTCAACAGCGCGAACCACCATGCCTCGCCCCTTCTGGGCTCCCGTGCTGACGGCGACTGCATGCCGGCCGGCCCGCGCGGCGACGCCGATGCAGAAGCCGACAGGAGTCAGCTTGCAGGCACCGGAGCGGCGGCGGCATTGCATCACCCGTCCCTCAATCGGCCCGGCAAGCGCCGCCGTTACCGCTACCACCACGGCTACCAACACGACCAACCCGTACACCATCGGCCGCGCACTGGCGGCTGAATCTACGCCGTTCGGAAAAGCCACACCACAGTCGGAGGCTGACCGCAAGCTAAAGCAATCGATGTCATAAACAGAAATTTGAGACAGAGTGTTGCTTATTTCTTGTCTTTCTCGCGATTATGTCAAGCCAGTGTTGCTAGGACGCGCCATTGTCTACCTCCCCCGATAGCGACTTCGCGATATTTTCTATGCGCCCTGACCCCATCCTCTGCCCCCGCTCTTGCGCCTCACCCCATCCCGCCGCAATGGCCACCTGCCCGTCCGGCGGCACCGCTGCCGGCGCACCTTGGAGAACGCGATGATGAGTCCGGATTGGGCACCTCGGGGACAGCACTACGCGCTGCTGAGCCGCGACCCGGCGCTGATCGCCCAGGTCTCCGAAAGCCTGCGCTGCCTGCGTCCGGAACTTCAGGTCTTCAGCGAAGAGCTCGAGGTGTTGCGCGCCCTGCGCCAGTCTCCGTGCGAATTGATCCTGTTCGACGCGAACTGCGCCTCGCCGGTGGACAGCGCGGTGCTGGCCTGGCAGCACTGCCATCAGGGCCGGCCGATCCCGCTGATCGTGATCGGCCGCTTTCCGACGTGCACGGCGATCTTCGATTGGTATCGTGCCGGCGCGCTGGATGTGCTCAGCATTCCGTTCAACACCAACGAACTGCACGTACGCGCCGCGTTGGCCACGCGCATGCTGGAACCGGCCGCCAACGACGACCAGCGCATCCGTGTGGGAGCCTATCTGCTGGATCGCCCCAGCAGCACGGTCTATCTGAACGATGAGCCGATCAAGCTCACCGCGCGCGAGTTCTGTATCGCGTGGCTGCTTTTCTCCAATGCGGGCGTCTGCCTGCGTCGCTGCCAGCTGGCCAAGACCATCTGGGGCAGCGTCAGCGACTTCACCGACCGCACCCTGGAGCAGCACATCTACAAGTTGCGCAAGAAATTGCGGCTATGCAGTACCGGCAGTGTGCGCATCCGCACCATCTATTCGCATGGCTACCAGCTCGAGCTGATCGAAGGCGAGCGCCCGTGCGAGCCGCCCTTGCCGCCCTTGGCGCCGCTGCCGGCAACCCTGGCCAGCGCGTGAGCCCCCGCGCTGGACGCCTCCGCATCCAGCGCGGCTGCAGCCGTGCGTAACTGCAACGGCCTGCGCGCGCCGCACCTTCGCTGATGGCGGCGGCGTGCGACCGCGCGGCTCACGCCGGCCCGCTGTCGACCAGCACGGCACGCATCGGCGCCTGGCGCGCGCGCCGCAACCGCTCGCTAGCACGCACTACGATCCGCGTATGACGCCGGTATTGCACAAGGGATGGAGTCCACACTTTTTTCCAGCGCCGGCCGTCGCCGCGCGGTTCGCTTCGCTTCTCCGACATCGGCTTCGCCTGCAGCGGTTCCGATCCTCTAGGACACGATTCAAATGTTCTTCAGCGGCCACAAGGCATGCACCCCAGCATCAGCTCATCACCAACTGATGACTGCATACGCTATCCATCCCAGGTGAACGCTCCATGCCGAGTGAAAGCGAAGTACCGCCGCCATCCGTTCCGCTGCACGCTGTGTTCGCGCAAATCGGCTTGCAACTCGGCATCGATGCACAGCTCATGCAGGCGGCCGCGGGCGGCGCGCCGTTCATCGCTCCGTCCGGATTGCTGTGTCGGCTGCACAGCGAACCGCACGGGGCGACGTGGCGCGTTTATCCCGAAGCGCTGCTGCCGCTGACCGGAGCCGAACTGGGCGGCGCGGACGTCGTCCGCCTGCTGGCGATCCAGGACCTCATGCTGACCGAGCACGGCCTGCGCCTGGGCCTGGCCGATGAAGGCATGTTGTCGCTGCGCCCGCTGCTTTACGCGGACGGCATCGACCAGGTGGCCACGCAGCTGGATCAGGTCCAGGCGCTGGGCCGGGCGATCCTGTTCGCGCTGCTGGACGACGCCCCGGCCGCGCACGCGCAGGAGGCCACGCAATGAGAGCATCGTCACCCATCTGCGCTACCACCTCGCCGACGCGCGTTGCGCACGAGACGGCGCCCACGCCCCCGCAGGAATCGATCCAGCCCTCGCCGCCTGCCGACATCCAGACCGAGGCGCTCTCGCAGCGCGCGCCGCGCCCAGGGTCGCAGCGCAGCGGCTGCGTCCAGGCAGGCGGTTCGCCCACGGCGCAGGATGCGACGCCGTCGACCGCAAGCAGCTCCGTCCCAGAGATTCGCCTGTGGATCGGATCGCAGGACCCCGATCGCGCCGCCACGCTGCCTGTTGCCGCCCGTCTTCAAGAGCAGCCGGAACCGTCCTCTCGTTCCGACGTCGCGTCGCTTTCGCAGCTGCAGCGCCCCGCTTCGACGCAGGCTTCGGGCGCCAGCCGCAGCCAACCGCCCCCTGCATTGCAGCGTCGGGCGTTCGTCAACCAATTGCGTCTTTACCTGAACGAGTACCCCGCAACCGCGGACGCAGACGATGCGCCGGGAACCCAGGAGCAACTGGAAGAGGAATACGTGGAGTGGGCGGCCGACCGATTGCAGCAGCGGCACGAAGCGTACGGCCCGAACGGCGGCTATCGCTTCAACGAAAACATGAGCGCGGCGGGCACCGCGGCGGCGCTGCCGGCAGCCTATGAAACGCTGAAGGGATTTCTCTCCTCCGCACTGCGAACGCCTCCCGGCAGCGCCACTGCGACCAAGTACGACCAGCAAGACGGCAGCCTCACCACCAAGGTCGGCCCGACGGCGGTCGGCGGGGCCACCTCCGGAATCACCTCCTACTTCACAGAGCAGATCCTGTTGAGCGCCATCGAACGCCGCGCGCGCCTGGCCAACATGCCCGCGTTCAAGCCCATTGCGCCGTCCATTCTCAGCCCGGAGCCCGGACCGGTGCAAATGGAGATCACCGCGGAGGGGAACAAGCACTTTTGGCGGCCACTGCGCGACGAGGAGGTCTCGCACCTCGAACACGAAAGCGACCGACAGACCTTCGGGAAACTGCAGAGCATCGCGCGCGACCGGCAACGGCAGCTGTTGGAGCGACAGAAGTTGATGGACGGCAAAGCCGAGGCAACCTTCCTGAAACCGGTGCTGAGCGGCACGCTCAACGGGGTACGGCGCAGCCTGAGCAGCAACGCAACCCTGCTGTCACCGCCGCTTGTGTTGGGCACATCGATGATCGGCTCCGGCACCTCCGGTGCGCTCGGCAAGGCCATCCTCGAAACCGGCAAGGCGCTACCCAGGATCGGCCAGGCCCAGGTGGACAATCTGGTCGGCGGCACCCAAACGGTCAATCTGTTCCGGCTCGCCCGCCACGACGAATCGGCGCCGGCGCTGCGCTGGAGCGACGCGCGGCGGTTGCATCACACGCTTGTGGAGATCGCGCAGGAAGCAGGCGCCCTGGCAACGCTACCGTTCACGTCGCCGCTGATGGCGGTGCGCAGCGTACGCGACCTGCTGCTGCGCCATATCGGCGGTAATATCTTGACCAGTTGGGTCGCCACCGGCGGAGGCATGGTCCTGGCGTCGCTGGTGCGCGGCAGCTACGGCACGCCTGCGACCAATGAATCCCTGTCCTCGCCCGGCAGCGTCGTCCAGCAATTCGGCCAGTCCTTCTCCAACGACGCGGTCTGGAATGCGACCAACAGCGCACTGAGCGATACCAAGCACGATCTGGCCGTCAACCTGGACAGGCATCGCGACAACAAACAGGCCAGGCTGAGGTCGAGGGCATTGACCACCACGGCCGGGTTGCAGCCGGAGATCGACCTCATCCGCAATGCCGCCGAGCAGACCCAGAATGCGCGCCTGCAGCAGGTCGCTGCCGCGCTAGAGCAGTTGCTGCAGCATGGGACCGACGTGCTCGAACGAAGCAGATTCGAGACAGCCCTCGCCACCATCGGCCAGGTACTCGACGCGCCGGACGGCATCGAGCAGCAGACCCTGAATCGGCTGCGCACACTGCAATACCAGGTCACCGATGTGCGTGGGCTGGTGATGCAGCGCAGAGCGCTGCTCGATTGGCGCAACGGGCGGCCCCAGGCAAGCACGTAGACCGGGCGATCGGCGTGCCGCAGCTCCAATCGCCCTGGAGCGCGCGCCCACTGCGTTCTATTACTGAAAGGATGCCTATGCGCCCAGTGACCAAGGCCCCGATCGCGTCCACGTCGTCCACGCACGACGCACGATCTGATGACACCGAGACGGAAATCCCATGTAGCGGCCCCGCCGCCCCGCCACCCTCGCCGGAGCCGTTTGCGCAGTCAACCGACCTGGCGCTGGCGCGCAGGCCGCCTCGCGGTTGCGCATCCAGCCTGATGCAGCAGGGCGCGCAAACTCCGGAGAGTGGCTGGTCCCATATTGCCTCGCAAAGCGCGACGCCGGAGCGTGAACTGGAGATGTCCCCGCTCCGCTACAATTCCGATAGCGGCATTGCATCGGAGCCATCCCACGCTTCGCATTCGCCAGAGAACGACCACGACCATCGCCACGCCGCGGGGCTGGCGCACAATGCGCTGCAGCGCCTGGCGCACTGGCGCGATGCCGGCACCGAGAGGATCAGACACGGCGCGATCACCGCTAGGGATGCCGTGTACGACTACGTGGCGCGATCCAGCGCGGTCTCCGGACTGGGCGTTTTCAGCATCGACCGCCAGTTCCTGAGCGCGGCGCTTGGCCATCTGCTGCATCAGTTCTCTTCGGTCGGCCCCACCACCTTCCTGCGCGAAATGGGCGGCGAGGCGCTGTTCGCCGCCCTACGCAAACTGCCGCCGGAAGCGGTGATTCCACTGCAGGTCGTCGCCGGCTCGGCAACCATGGCGCTGCACCAACTGCGGCAGAAGCGCGAGCAGCGCAATCCCGACGCTGCCGCGCGCGGCTTCCACAACCTCAGCCTCGCGCAATGGAATGCACTGTCGCCACAGCAGCGCGATGCGAAACGGCAGGAACAGCGCCGCTATTCGGATGCGGTGTCGAGCCTGGCCCTGGCCGGCGTCGCCAGCAACATCGTCATGAGCGCGATCGGCCCCTCCATCGGTCAACCGGAAACGGCGGCACGCGTGCTCACATCGGACATCAAGATCGCCGCCTATGCGGTCGCGCGCGACACGATCCAGGCGATGTACCGCATGGTCGGCACTGCACAGCAAACCAATGGCGGCATCAGCGGCGGGCATATCACCTCGGCCGGCCACTTCTACTCGATGGCCAACATCATCGCCAACAACACTGCCGAAGTCTTCGTCCCGGCAGACCTCGCCCAGGCAAGACAATCCTTCGCCGGGCTGTCGACCAATCTGACCAATACCGATTCGATCGGGGTCCTGCTGCGCTACAGCGCCATCAAGGCCACCATCAACACCCTGCTGGAGACCTCCGACTGGATCAACGTCACCCAGGAAGAGGCCGCCCAGGCCGGCACTCGCCAGCAATGGGATCCGGCGATCAAGGGCCGTCGCCAGGACGTCATGCGCGTGCTGGATCAATCGATCGCGCGTACTGCCGCGATCGACTCCAACATCGCCCTCGGCAACGCGATTGCCCTGATCGCCGAGATGGCGGAGTTGTCATTGCCGACCGCATCGCTGCTCGGCAACACGGTGGCCGGCGCGGCGGCAGGCATGCAGTACAAGATCATCGGCGCTACATGGCAGGCCGAAGCGGCGGTCAGGGAAGTGGAAGACCGTCGCCGACCGCCAGCAGGCGAGGCCGCGCCCACATAGCGGCCGCCATGATGCGGGGCAAACGGAGCGGTCTTCTGCCAACTGAGGGGAACGGCGCAAGGCGGACCGTCGCATCATGCGCCTGGCGTGGCATGGCGCGGCGCGCTGGGCCGCGGTGGACAGCTTGCTCGATCGGCAGCGCCGACCGCCACCGAAGCTCGGTGGCGGCAGAACGACTCAGCGCGGCCCGAAAGAACCCGAATGCAGCACACCGCTGTATCCGAAGTTCGCCCCCTGATAACCGCTCGCTGCTTCATTGAACGCCTTGAAATCCCGGCGTACTTGTGCGATTTCCGAACGATACTCGTCAGGACCGCGGCTCCCACGCGAGCCAGCCAACTTGCCATTGATTTTCCGGATAATTGTATCCAATGACTCAAGGATCGGTTTCAGAGCCGGCTCCTGCTGGAACTGTTCAGCGATCTGAGAACGCAATTCTTCCCCCTCGCGACGCACCTCCTGCAGAGCGGCCTGGTTAGCTACCTGGCCCCTCTGATGTGCCGGCACCTGCGAGACGCGGCGTGGCAGGCCGGCAAACGCCGGATCGTTCAATGCAATCGGCTGGTAGGGATCGCGTTCATGTGGCGAGTGCGGCGCGGCAGACCCTTGTGCGTGCTCATCTTGCTGGTAACGCGCGCTTGACCCACCGGAACCAAAACAGCGACCTATACCCATGATTGCTTCCTTCGTGTAGATCGAAACAAGGCATCCATTTTGGATCGGCGTGAAATCGCGCGGGCCATGAACCACGAATTTTCGGAAGGCAAACCGAAAACAGGCGACCGGCAAGCGGGCTTGCGGGCGGCAGGGCCGGCCCGCACCGCCACGTCATCGTCATGTCATCTGCGCCAGCGAGGCTGGCCCGCCATGCGCCGAACGCAGACGATGACCGGCAACCCCAAACGCGCGTGGACGCAGATGTTCTGCCCAGCACGGTCCGGTGCTGCGCGGCTTCTTCGTGCGCCGCGGCGCCAACGAGGATGCCGAGGACATGGTGCAAGAGACCTACCTGCTGCTGCGCGCGCACCAGCAGCAGGGCGAGGCGATCGCCAATCCCGAGGCCGACCTGTACACCGTGGCGCTGAACCTGGCGCGCGAACACGCCACGCGGCGCAAGCAGGCGCCGCTGCGCATCGACGAGCTGGCGCAGTTTTCGCAATTGCTGGCCGCAGGCGACAACGTGGAAGACACGGCCCAGCGACAGCAGCGCCTGCAGGCTTTGCTGGCCGGCCTGCCCGAACGCACCCGCGCGGTGCTGGTGATGCAGTACCGCGACGGCCTGAGCTACAAGCAGATTGCCGAACGCATGGGCGTGTCCGCGCACATGGTCAAGAAGCACGTGGTACGCGGGCTGTCGGCCTGCCGCCGGGCACTGGCCGACAGCGGAGACAGCTGGTGAACGCAGCCGCCTTCCCGACCCGCAACGCCACCGCCGAGGCCGCGCACTGGCATGCCCTGCAACGCATGCAGGCGCTGGAGGCGACGCAGCAGGCACAACTGATGGCCTGGCTGACCGCATCACCGCGGCACCTGTGCGAATACATGGCGGTGCTGCGCGTGGCCGGCGCGCAGCGTGCAGCTGGCCGATCGCAGCACGGTGCACCTCAACGCGCACTGTCCGCACGCCGCGCCAACATCGGCCAGCTCTCGCAGCTCATCCAGACCTGGTAGGCCGGCAACGCGGTGCTGGTGATGATGGATTGCAACACCCGCTACACCCGTGCCGACGACAACATCCGCGCGCTGACCGCGTCCAACGGGCTGACCGATGCGTCGCTGGAGCTGGCCAAGGGCAGCGCGCCGACCGCCGGCGCCGAACCGCTGCTGTGCGGCAGGCGGCCGACCAACACCTGCGAAGTGGTCGACAATATCCGGTACCGCGATGCGCCGCAGCTGACCCTGGTCGCCAACCGCTACCAGCTCAACCTCGGCAACTTCTACGACAGCGCCGGCAAGCCGCTGTCCGACCATTAGATGCCGGGCAGATCGCTACAGCGCGTGCGACCGGATCAGGGCGTCTCGGCGCGCAGTTTCAGCGCCGGCACCGGCATCGCCGCCAACGCCTTGATGTCGCGCGCACGCGCGGCCTTGAGCTGCGCGAACAACGCACGGATCTCGGTATCGCCGTAGGCGCGGCGGCTCAGCCCGATCATCAACACGCCGTTGCCGGCGGGGCTGGACACGTAGCGATACGCGTTCCATTCGACGATCGTGTTGCCCTCGGCATCGGTGGCCGACACTACGAAGTCGAGCAAGGCCTGATCCTTGGATTCGCTGAGCAGCGCGTCGTAGTTCACCACCGGATCGCTCGCCTTGCGCTGCTCCAGCTCGGCCACCTTGGTGCCCATCAGCTGCTCCGCCGTGGCCGCCGCATCGCCAAGCAGATCCAGCATCAGCATCGACTGGTAGCGTTCGACGTTCTGTCCCTGCGGCACGTATTCGTGCTTGTAGAAGTCGGGGCGCGGATGACTGCTCCAGGCCAGGTGATAGTCGGTGCTCGCCAGTGCCAGCGGGCCGGGGACCCCCAGGTAATCCTTCGTCTGCTGTCCGCTGGCGCAGGCCGCGGAGGCGACGAACAACAGCGCATAGAAGCTCATCCACAACAGCGGCCGCATGAATTTTTGCATCGTTTCAGTCCTTTAGAAATGCTTGCAAGCGGGAAGCGGCGACACTCCGGCAGGTGTGCCGACAGAGCCTGTCGCAGCGGTGCAGGCGGGCGCGACATGGCCGCGCGTCCCACGCAAAAATGCACAGCAGCGACCGGGTCGCAGGACCCGGCCACTGCAGGATCGAACCGCAGATCAGGCCTGCTTCGGATCCGGGCCGTAGGCGTTGGCGTCCCTGGTGCCTTCCATGAGCATGAAAACCAGCACCACGACACCACCCAGCCAGGGGATCAGGCCCAGCAGCACGTACCAGCCGGACTTGCCCTGGTCGTGGAAGCGGCGCACCTGCACTGCGATCGACGGCACCAGCACGGCCAGCGAATACAGGACCAGCAACGAAACCGCGACCATCGACAACGCACCGGTGCCGTTCTGGCCGCCGACGCCGCCGCCGACACCCATCAGCACCATCAACACGGTGATCACCACGATGTTCAACAGCGTGAACATCCAGTACTTCTTGCGCCGCGAACGCCCGGAAAAATCCGCGTAGCGCTTGAGCGGCATCAACATCCATTCCATTGTGTTTCCTTTTTCGAACCGCTGCGTCACTGCAGCGGGCGTCATGGCTGCATAAACCTTGCCGCAGGGAAACGCTTGCAGCTACTCGCTCGCCGCCTCCAGCGCCTGCGACAGGCGCTCCACCGCGATCACCTCCATGCCCTTGACCACGCCGGTCTTGGGCGCATTGGCCTTGGGCACGATGGCGCGCTTGAAGCCGTGCGTGGCCGCCTCGCGCAGCCGATCCTCGCCATTGGGCACCGGGCGGATCTCGCCGGACAGACCGACCTCGCCGAAGGCGATGGTCTTCTCCGCCAGCGGCTTGTCGCGCAACGAAGACAGCACCGCCAACAGCACCGGCAGGTCGGCCGCGGTCTCCTGCACGCGGATGCCGCCGACCACGTTGACGAACACGTCCTGGTCGCCGACCACGATGCCGCCATGCCGGTGCAGCACCGCCAGCAGCATCGCCAAGCGGTTCTGTTCCAGGCCCACCGCCACCCGCCGCGGATTGGACAGCGGCGAGGCATCGACCAGCGCCTGCACTTCCACCATCAGCGGACGCGTACCCTCGCGCGTGACCATCACGCAGCTGCCGGGCTGGTTGGCGCTGCTACCGGACAGGAAGATCGCCGACGGATTGGAGACTTCCTTCAGTCCCTTCTCGCCCATCGCGAACACGCCCAGCTCGTTGACCGCGCCGAAGCGGTTCTTGAACGCGCGCAGCAAGCGAAAGCGGCTGCCGCTCTCGCCCTCGAAATACAGCACCGCATCGACCATGTGCTCGAGCACGCGCGGCCCGGCGATACCGCCTTCCTTGGTCACATGGCCGACCAGGAACACCGCGGTGCCGGTCTCCTTGGCGTAGCGCACCAGCCGCGCCGCGCTCTCGCGCACCTGGCTGACCGAGCCGGGCGCGGCGGTCAGCGACTCGGTCCACAGGGTCTGCACCGAGTCGGCCACGATCAGCTTGGGCCGCGCCGCGCTGGCCTGCTGCAGGATCTGCTCGATGCCGGTCTCGGCCAACGCGTTGAGGCCGTCCAGCGGCAAGTCCAGGCGTACCGCGCGGCCGGCAACCTGGGCCAGCGATTCCTCGCCGGTCACGTACAGCACCGGCAGTGTGCTGGCCATCTTCGCCAGCGCCTGCAGCAGCAACGTCGACTTGCCGATGCCCGGGTCGCCGCCGATCAGCACCACCGCGCCTTCGACCAGGCCGCCGCCGAGCACCCGGTCGAACTCGCCGATGCCGGTGGACACGCGCGCCTGGTCGCGATGCTCCACGTCCTTGAGCGCGGTGATCTTCGGCGCCTCGGTCTTGCCGGCCCAGCCGCTGCGCCGCGCCGCGGCCGGCGCCTTGGCCGCCGCCGCGCTCTCCAGCACGATCTCGCTCAGCGAATTCCACGCCCCGCACTCGGTGCACTGGCCCTGCCATTTGTTGTACTCGGCGCCGCACTCGCCGCAGACGTAGGCGGTTCTGGCTTTGCTGGCGGCGCTCTTGGCCATCGGAACATCCGGAAAAGCGGAGGGAGCGTTACTGTAGCCGCGCGGCGTCTCGCCGGGCGAGAACCGCGCCGTGCGCCGCTGCCGCGGCGCTATGCCTGCGCGCGCAGGCGCGCATCGCCATGCGCATGCTCGCCCCAGATCCGGTCGATGCCCTCGGCCAGCCGATCCAGGTCCTGCTCGGTATGCGTGGCCATCACACTGATGCGCAGGCGCTCCTGGCCGCGCGGCACCGCCGGGAAGTGCACCGGATTGACGAACAGCCCCAACTGCTCCAAGCGCATCGCCGCCGCCTTGGCATCCATGCCCGGCGGGGTATGCACGATCAGGATCGCCGAGGGCGTGGACACCTCCAGTCCCCAGGGCAGCGCATTGAGCCGCGCACACAGGCCGGCGGCATTGGCGTGCAGCTGGCGCATCCGCTCAGGCTCGGCGGCGATGACGTCCAATGCGCCATGCGCCGCCGCGATCGTGGCCGGCGGCAATGCGGCGGAGAACATGTACGAGCGCGAGATCCAGCGCAGATACTCGATCAGCGGACGCGAAGCGCACACGAAGCCGCCATTGACCGCCAAGGTCTTGCTGAAGGTGCCCATCAATACATCGATCCCCTGCGCCACGCCGAAGTGCTCGCCGCTGCCGCCGCCATGCGCGCCGAGCACCCCGGTGCCGTGCGCATCGTCGACCACCAGCAGCGCCGAATGGCGCTTGCATAGCGGCACCAGCTGATCCAGCGGCGCCAGGTCGCCATCCATCGAGTACACCCCTTCCACCGCGACGAAGGTGTCCTGCTCGCAGCGGCCGCTGCGCTCCAGCCAATGCGTCAGACGCTGCAGGTCGTTGTGCGGGAACCGGCGCGAGGAAAGCCCGGCCAGTTTCAACCCGTCGAACCAGGACGCATGCGAATACGCGTCGTAGTAGATGCGGTCGCCGTTGCGCGCCAGCGCGCCGGGCAAGGCCAGGTTCGCGGAAAACCCACTTGGGAAGATCATCGCGTCCTCCTGGCCCTTGTGCGCGGCCAGACGCTCTTCCAGTTCGCGGGTGATGCGTAGGTAGCCATTGAGGAACGGCGGCCCGCCGATACCCGTGCCGTATTCGGCGATGGCACGCCCTACCCGCTCGCGCACGTGCGGGTGATTGGCCAGGCCCAGATAATTGTTGGAACCGAACATCAGCACTGGACGCGCCGCGCCGCCGGCATCATCGCGCAGCAGCACTTGGCGATCGGCCGGAGAGCAAATCTGCCGGTGATACGGCATTCGCCCTTGCTCGCGGTCATGCGCAACCAGCGTCGCGACATACTGCGCGCGCTGCCGCAGGCGCATGCCGCGGTTGTCGAACAGCAACGCCGGATCGAAGTTCTCCCCACTTTGGGGGAGCGGATCGCATTGACCAACGGCGTCGGCTGCGAGAGAAACGGTAGGCAAAGAAGGCTTCATCGTGGGGGCCGTGGCAGGTTGATCGAGGGTCGAAAGGCCGCTGGCTAGCGGCCAACCTACGATCGCGCGCGCCCCCGTAAAGGCGCCATGCCTGTGCGCGTAAACAACCGGGCCGGCGGGATAAAACTTGCGTAAACGCGCATGCGCTACGCGGCCCGACGGCCTGGCCACCGCCAGCGCCACCGCCAGCGCCGCGCCGTCCATGCAGCGCGGCGCAACGGCGTCCCCGACCGCTTATCTGGCCTTGTACAACGCGCTCAAGCGGTCCGGCTTGCCGGCGATGCGCTCCAGGTGCGGATACTGCAGGCCGCCGTGGTAGGCGATGCGCAGCGTGTCGTAGCGGTTGCCGCGCTTGACCAGCAGTTCGATCGGTGCGGCGGCGCCCTTGGCCGCGGTAATCGCCTCCTTGATCGCGTCGGCGCTGTACTCGCGGCCGTTGACCGCGACGATGCTGTTGTCGGCGATGATGCCGGCGTCGAACGCCGGGCCGTCCCACAGCACGTCCTGCACGCTGCCCTTGTCGTCCAGGCTCAGGCCCAGCGAATAGGTCAGGCTGACGCCCTTCTTGGTCGCCTCGTAGGTCTTGATCGCCTCGTTCGGCTGGTCGGTATAGACCAGCTTCCAGCCGCTGGCCTCGATGCCGCCGACCAGCGGGCCGTGGCCATCGACGCGGCTGCGCAGGAACGGCGCCCAGTCGTACCTGGCCACGCCGTCGAGCGTGGCGACGATATCCTCGAAGGTATACGGATTCACGTCCCAGGCGCCGTCGTGCATGCCGAAGAAGGCCTTGGCGAAGTCGTCGATCGAGCGCTTGTTGCCGCTGAGTTCGCGCAGCTTGGCATCGACCTCCAGCCACAGCATCTGCCCGCCGGAATAGTAGTCCTCGCTCATCTGGTAGCTGCGGTAGGCGCGCGGCCGGCGCAGCGACATGGTCGGATCGTTGGTGGTGTCCTGCAGCGCGCGCCAGGCCAGGCCGGGACGGCCGCGCTGGTAGGTGGCAGCGACGTCGGCGAGCACGTCGCGCGCCTGGGGCTGCGTCCACAGGCCGGAGCGCGCGGCCAGCACTTCGCCCCAGAACTGGGTCTGGCCTTCGTACAGCCACAGCAGGCTGTCGCCCATCGGCACGTTGAAGTTCGGCGTGGCCAGGTCGGCGCCGCGGCGGTACTTGCCGTTCCAGGAATGGTTGAACTCGTGCGAAAGCAGGTCGCGCCGGTCCCAGCTCTTGTCCCACTCGGTGAAGTAGTTGAGTGGGCCGCTGTTCTCGCTGGAGCGGTGATGCTCCAGGCCGATCCCGCCGAGCTTCTCGGTCAGCGCCAGCAGGAAGTCGTAGTGGTCGAAATGGCGCGCGCCGTACAGCTTGTCCATCTGCTGCACCAGCGCCGCGTGCGCCTTGATCTGCTCGGGCTTGGCGTCCAGCGACTTGGCCTCGTCGGCGAACACGTTCAGATATACCGGCGCCTTGCCGTCGGCATCCAGCGCGATGCGCTTGTAGTACTTGCCGGCGAACATCGGCGAATCGACCAAGTCGTCGAAGTCGATCGGCTTGAAGGTCACCGTGTCGCCAACCCGGGTGGCGGTTTCCAGCGCGGTGGCATAGCTCCAGCCCGGCGGCAGGGTCACGCTGGCCTGGGCCTTGATGTTGCGCGCGTAGGTGCCGGCCGGGTACAGCGCGGTGGTGTTCCACTGCAGATTGAGCATCTCCGGGGTCATCATCACCCGGCCCTGGCCGTCGCCCTGCGAGGACAGGAACTGGAACTCGGCGACAATCTCGCTGGCGCCCTGCGGTACCTCGACCTTGAACGCGTACACGTCGAACTGGTCGCGCTTCCACGGCAGCACCTGGCCGTTGGCCTTGATCACCAGCCCGGCCAGCTTGTCGATCGGCCCGGTCGGCGAATGGTTGCCCGGGATCCACTGTGGGTACAGCAGGGTCATCGGCCCCGGCGTGGCCGGGATCGTGGTGCGCACGCGGAAGATGCGATGCACCAGGTCGGTGGCATCGACGTCGATCTTCAGCGTGCCGGCGAACGGCACGTCCTGCGGCGGCGCGGTCTGCGCCGAGGCCTGGAACGCGGCGGTGGCCGCCAGCAGCAGCGGCGCCATCCAGGCGGTGGACTTGGTCATGGGGTCTCCAGTGGTACGGCGAACGGACAATCTGTGATGCTATGCCGGCTGCGGCGTGGCGTTCCATGCCATTGGTCATGCATGGGCGACATCGCCGGCGACACCGGCCGACATTGCGCGCCGATGCGAGCGCCGCAACGCAAAAGGCCGCCCGCAGGCGGCCTTCGCGAGCGCGCGGCGGTACGCGACCTCAATGCATCATGTTGACGTTGAGGTTGTGCATGACCCACAGCGAGCCGACCACCACGATGCCGATGATCAGCAGCGAGAACAGGCCCACGTGCACGTTGGAGCGCTGCTCGGCGGAGCGGTCCATGTGCAGGAAGTAGATCAGGTGCACCAGCATCTGCACCGCAGCCAGCACCGCGATGACGATGACGGTCACGCCCTTGGGGAACGCGCCGCTCATGACCATGCCGAACGGGATCACGGTGAGCACCACCGCCATCACGAAGCCGATCAGGTACGACTTCAGGCCGCTGCCGTGCGACTCGGCGTGTGCGTCGGAAGGAGAGTGGTTGGCCATTACAGCGCTCCCAGCAGGTAGACGATGGTGAACACGCCGATCCAGATCACGTCCAGGAAGTGCCAGAACAGGCTCAGGCATGCCAGGCGGGTGGTAGTGCGCGGGGTCAGGCCGTTCTTGGCGATCTGGATCACCAGCACCGTCATCCACAGCAGGCCCGAGGCCACGTGCAGGCCGTGGGTGCCGACCAGGGTGAAGAACGCGGACAGGAACGCGCTGCGGCCGGGACCGGCGCCCTCTTCGATCAGATGGTGGAACTCGTAGATTTCCATGCCCAAAAAGCCCAGGCCCAGCGCCGCGGTGACCGCCAGCCAGCCATACAGGCCGCCCAGGCTGCGCTTGTGCGCGGAGATCATCGCCAGGCCGAAGCTCAGGCTGCTGAACAGCAGCAGGAAGGTTTCCACCAGCACGAACTTCAGGTCGAACAGTTCCTTGGCGGTGGGGCCGTCCACCGTCGCGCCGGCCAGCACCGCGTAAGTCGCGAACAGGCCGGCGAAGATGAGGCAGTCGCTCATCAGGTAGACCCAGAACCCGAACACGGTGTTGCCGCCGCTGTCGTGGTGGGCGTGGTCGTCATGACCGTCGCCGTGGACGGCGTGGTGGTTGTCGAGCGTCGTGGAGGACATGGTTCAGACCGCCTTTGCGGCATGCGCCGCCTGTTGCTGTTCCAGCAGGGCGAAACGCGCGTTCTCGATGCGTTCCACTTCCTCCGCCGGGACCCAGTAATCGACGTCGTCGTCGAACGTGCGCGCGATGAAGCTGCCGATCATGCCGACCAGGCCGATGATCGCCATCCACCAGATGTGCCAGATCAAGCCGAAGCCCAGCACCACGCTGAAGGCGCCGATCCAGACCCCGGCCGCGGTGTTGCGCGGCATGTGGATCGGTTCGTACTTGGCCGGACGCGTCCAGCCCTTGCCCTTGAGCTTGTCTTCCCAGAACTGGTCGCGGTCGTCGATGTGCGGCAGCACGGCGAAGTTATAGAACGGCGGCGGCGAGGACGTGGCCCACTCCAGCGTGCGCCCGCCCCACGGATCGCCGGTCAGGTCCAGGTTGTCCTTGCGCTTCCAGATGCTGTAGCCGATCTGCACCAGGTTCAGGAAGATGCCCATGCCGACGATCGCCGCGCCGACCGCGGCCACCATCAACCACGGCGCCCACTCCGGATGGTTGTAGCTGTTCATGCGCCGGGTCATGCCCATGAAGCCGAGCACGTACAGCGGCATGAAGGCGACGAAGAAGCCGACGATCCAGCACCAGAACGAGGCCTTGCCCAGGGTCTCGTTGAGCTTGAAGCCGAACGCCTTCGGAAACCAGTAGGTCAGGCCGGCCAGATAGCCGAACACCACGCCGCCGATGATCACGTTATGGAAGTGCGCGATCAGGAACAGGCTGTTGTGCAGCACGAAGTCCACCGCCGGGATCGCCAGCATCACCCCGGTCATGCCGCCGATGGTGAAGGTGATCATGAAACCGATCGTCCACAGCACCGGTGCAGTCATGCGCACGCGGCCGCGGAACATGGTGAACAGCCAGTTGAAGATCTTCACCCCGGTGGGAATGGAGATGATCATCGTGGTGATGCCGAAGAACGCGTTGACGTTGGCGCCCGAGCCCATGGTGAAGAAGTGGTGCAGCCACACCACGAACGACAGCACGCCGATGCACGAGGTGGCGTAGACCATCGAGGTGTAGCCGAACAGGCGCTTGCTGCTGAAGGTGGCGATCAGCTCGGAGAAGATGCCGAACGCCGGCAGGATCAGGATATAGACCTCCGGATGGCCCCAGATCCAAATCAGGTTGACGTACATCATGGCGTTGCCGCCACCGTCGTTGGTGAAGAAGTGCGTGCCCAGGTAGCGGTCCGCGCCCAGCAGCGCCAGCGCCACGGTCAGGATCGGGAACGCGGCGATGATCAGGATGTTGGTGATCAGCGCGGTCCAGGTGAAGATCGGCATGCGCATCAGGGTCATGCCCGGCGTGCGCATGCGCAGGATCGTCACGAAGAAGTTGATGCCGGTCAGCAATGTGCCCAGGCCCGATATCTGCAAGGCCCAGATGTAGTAATCGACGCCGACCCCAGGGCTGTATTCCAGCCCCGACAGCGGCGGATACGCCAGCCAGCCGGTCTGGGCGAATTCGCCCACGCCCAGCGAGATGTTGACCAGCGCCGCGCCGGCCACGAACAGCCAGAAGCTCAGCGAGTTCAGGAACGGGAAGGCCACGTCGCGCGCGCCGATCTGCAGCGGCACGATCAGGTTCAGCAGGCCGGTCATGAACGGCATGGCCATGAAGAAGATCATGATCACGCCGTGCGCGGTGAAGATCTGGTCGTAGTGATGCGGCGGGAAGATGCCCTCATTGCCGCCGTGCGCCATCGCCTGCTGGGTGCGCATCATCGCCGCGTCGGCGAAGCCGCGCAGCAGCATGACCAGCGCTACCAGGATGTACATGACGCCGATGCGCTTGTGGTCGACCGAAGTCAGCCACTCGCGCCACAGATAGCCCCATTGCTTGTACTTGGTGACCGCCGCCACGACCAGCAGGCCGAGCAGGCCGGCGCCGCCGAGGGCGCCCATGACGATCGGCTCGTGGAACGGAATCGCCTCGAGCGTGAGTTTGCCTAGCATCACTTGTCTCCAGAAGTGCACATGGCGACCGGCTCAGTAGCCGATGCCGGATGGTCGCCATGGCCTTCCATATGCTGACCATTGCCCATCATGTATTTGTGAATCAACGACTTGAACATGCCGTCCTGCACCGACGCGTAGTAGGTCACCGGGTACGGCGCCTTGTCGTTGCGGTTGGCCGCCAGGATCTGGAACTCGGCCTGGTCCAGCGCCTTCGGCGCGGCCTTGACCTTGGCCACCCACGCGTCGAAACCGGCGCGGTCGGTGGCGTGCGCGGTGAAGCCCATCTTCGAGAAGCCGTGGCCGCTGTAGTTCGCCGACAGGCCGAAGTAGTCGCCCGGCGCGTTGGCGATCAGATGCAGCTTGGTCTCCATGCCGGCCATCGCGTAGATCTGCGTGCCCAGGTGCGGGATGAAGAACGAGTTCATCACCGTGTCGGAGGTGATCCTGAAGTTCAGCGGCGTATCCACCGGAAACGCGATCTCGTTGACCGTGGCGATGCCCTGCTCGGGGTAGATGAACATCCACTTCCAGTCAAGCGCCACCGCCTCGATGACGATCGGCTTGACCTTGGAGTCCAGCGGCTTGTAAGGGTCCAGCGCATGCGAGGAGCGCCAGGTCAGCACCGCCAGCACCAGGATGATCATGCATGGGATCGACCACACCACCACCTCGATCGCGGTGGAATGCGACCAGTTCGGCTCGTAGCGTGCCGTGGTGTTGGACGCGCGATAGCGCCAGGCGAAGGCCAGGGTCATCACGATGACCGGGATCACCACCAGCAGCATCAACACCACCGAGGTGATCAGCAACGTCTTTTCGTCGTGGCCGATCTGCCCCTTGGGGTTGAGGATGGCCGCATCGCACCCGGCCAGCAGCAGCGCGGGCAAGAGCGACAGACCGGAGCGCAGCGAGCGCCGGAGTTGTTTCAACGGAATCATCGAACGATCCAATTGCGTAGGGGATGCGGACCGCGCAGTGGCGAACGGGAGCAGCACAGACGGCTTTTCCGCGTTTCCTGCGGCATCCTGGCCGGCATGCGCGATCGACCATGTATTTTATGCTGCCGTGCGGCATCTCCGAAAGCCATTGACAAGACCGAGCGTGCGCGCAGGCGTGCTTTTATGTGCGACACATTGCCGCACCTGCGTGCGACGGATCGCCGCAGCCTGCCCGCGACGCGCGGTCGGCGCCTTCGATCTCGTTACAGCCTGAGATGACATCGGGTGCCACCGGCACCGCTTTGGCACGGCATTTCTTCTTTCGACCAGGATCGACGTCCCGACTGACCACGGCGAGAGCGCCGCCACGCCCCCGGCCACACCCGCTCCGCCGCTACGGCCGCGCCGCCGCCTTCTTCTGCTTGATCTGCTCGATGTAGTTGTAGATGGTGAAACGGCTCGCCCCCCCCCCCACACAGCCGCCGCCGCCTGCTCCACGCTATTGCGGATCAGGAACAGGCCGCGGTGCGACCTAAGGAGATTGGACGTGAAGAAGCGGGATCGCATAAGTTCGCTCGGAGC
>NZ_CAPJ01000378.1 GCF_000331775.1 Xanthomonas translucens pv. translucens DSM 18974 | reverse complement strand
CTCATCGCCGCGCTCCCGGCTCGGCACGCCGCACCCAGCCGCGCACGCTGGAGCGGAACTGCGGCGATTGCAGCAGCATCACCGCGAACACCAGCAGCGCCTTGATCAACATGTTGACCTGCGCCGGCACGCCGATCGCGTAGATCGTGGCGGTCAGGGTCTGGATGATCAGCGCGCCGATCAGGCTGCCGGCCAGGCTGAAGCGACCGCCGTCGAGCAGCGTGCCGCCGAGGGTGACCGCCAGGATCGCGTCCAGCTCCATCAGCTGGCCGGCGTTGTTGGCGTCGGCGCTCTTGACGTTGGAGCTGATCAGCAACCCGGCCAGGCCGGCGCTGAACGCGCAGAACACGTACAGCAGCACCGCGATCAGCCGCGCCTTGATCCCGGCCACGCGCGCCGCGCGCGGGTTGTGCCCGATCGCGCGCACGAACAGGCCCAGCGCGGTGCGCCCGAGCAGCAGCTGCAAGACCGCGAACACCGCCGCGACCACGAACAGCGCGAACGGCAGGCCAAGCAGGAAGCCGTTGCCCAGATAGAAATACGGCGGGTAGTAGATGGTCAGGATCTGGCCGTCGCCGATCAGCTGGGCCACGCCGCGCCCGGCCACCATCAGGATCAGCGTGGCGATGATCGGCTGCATGCCGACCTTGACCACCAGCAAGCCGTTCCACAACCCGCACGCGGCGGCGACCAGCAACGGCGCCACGATCACCGCCCACAGCGGGAAGCGGCTGTGTTCGCCGCCGCCGATCATCCACGCCGCCACCGTCGCGGCGATCGCTACCACTGCGCCGACGGAGATGTCCAAGCCGCGCACCGCGATCACCAGGGTCATGCCCAGCGCGACCAGCGCCAGCGGCGCGGCGCGGTTGCCGATATCCACCAGGTTGCCGTACAGGTGCCCGTCGCGCCATTGCAGCGCCAGGAAGCCGGGATTCCAAAGGCCGTTGCCGAGCAGCAGCAGCGCCAGCGTCGTCAGCGGCCAGAACAGCGGGTGGGCGACGATGCGTGCCGGCAGCCGCGGCGCGCTCGGCGATGACGTGGCCGCCGCGCTCATGCCGCCGCGCTCCCGGCGATCAGTTCGAACACCGCGCGTTCGCCGCAGCCGCCCGGCAGTTCGCCGACCAGGCGGCGTTCGCGCAGCACCGCGATGCGGTCGGCGATGCGCTCGATCTCGGCGACCTCGGCGGAAATGAACAACACCGCCATGCCCTCGCGGGCCAGCGCCAGGATGCGGGTCATGATGTCCTGCTTGGCGGCGATGTCGATGCCGCGGGTGGGTTCGTCGAGGATCAGCAGCCGCGGCCGCGTCGCCAGCCAGCGCGCCAGCACCACTTTCTGCTGGTTGCCGCCGGACAGCAGGCCGACCGGCGTCTCCACGCTGGCGGTCTTGATGCCCAGCGCGTCCACGTAGCCCTGCGCGATGCGCACCTGTTCGGCCAGCGGCAGGAACCGGCGCAGGCCCATGCGCGCCTGCAGCGCCAGCACGATGTTCTCGCGCACCGACAGCTCGGCGACGATGCCGTCGGTCTTGCGCTCTTCCGGACACAGCGCCAGGCCGTGGCGGATCGCGTCGGGCGGGCCGCGCAGCGCCACGGCGTGGCCGTCGATGGACACACGGCCGCAATCGGCGCGGTCCAGGCCGAACAGCAGCCGCGCCAGTTCGGTGCGGCCGGCGCCGAGCAGGCCGGCCAGGCCCAGCACCTGGCCGCGGCGCAGTTGCAGGTCGATCGGGTGCAACT
>NZ_CAPJ01000379.1 GCF_000331775.1 Xanthomonas translucens pv. translucens DSM 18974 | reverse complement strand
GGTTTGGGTGCCGTCTTTGCGCCTAGCGTGTCATGAAGCGTGTTGGCGATGGGACTTGCCGGTGCAGTCTGTCGCGGCTGAAGCCGCTCCTACAGGTGCGGTTGCACGGAAGAGAGTGTCGGCCTCACAACGGCGTCAGCCGCCATAGCCCGTAGGGATTGGCGAACAGGTCGCCGGGCTGGAACTGGGCGCTGGGTTCGGCATCGAGCCGGTAGCGCGGCGCATCCTCCGCCACGGCGAAGGTGTGGCCCTCGCGCATCGGCGGCGCTTCGGTGAACAGATACCAGGTGAAGGTGTGCAGCAGCGCGACCGGGTCGTCTGCCGCCTGCGCCGCGACGATCGCGTCCTTCATGCCGAAATGGTGCATGCCGCAGGAATGCACCTGCTCGCCGGTGAGGTTCGATACATACGCACGATGGGCGCTGAACAAGGCCAGATCCGCGCACAGCTGGCGCCACGCCCCCGGACCGTGCGCGACGCCGCTGCTCTCGACCTTCACTCCCAGGCCGCCCGCATCCAGCAACCCTTGGGCCGCCAGCATCATCGCCTCGGCGCGCGCCCGGGAACCGCCAGCGCCGATCAGGTACACGACCGAGGCATGCGCGTGGATGCGCGCCATGTCGTCGGAATCGAGCCAATGCGGCCCGGCGGCGGCGAACGCGTCCACCATGCCCGGGTCGCGCGGCTCGTATTGCAGTTCGAAGGCGTCGCCGCTTTCCGTGTGCAGCAGAACCTGCCCGGCGAACAGATAGCCGCCGCTGTCGCGGACGATGCGCGCGAGCAGATCCGGGCGGTCCGGCCATGGGCCGGGAATGCACAGCACGATTTTCGGGGTGTCGATCAAGGTGGCGGCTCCTTGCCGTCAGGTAGCGGATACGCTCGAGCGGAATGGCCGCTGCAGCGAAACGGGCGCGGCAACGCTGGCCGCAGGCCACACCATCCTCAGGTCAGCGGCGTCATCACGCCCTTGCGGTAGGCCGGACGCTGTTGCAGGCGCCGGTACCAGTCCTGCAGATGCGGCAGCGCCGGCCGTTCGATCGGCATCTCGAACCAGGCGTAGGCGAAGCTGCCCAGCGGGATGTCGCCCATCGCGAACTGCGCGCCCGACAGCCACGGTTGCTGCGCCAGCGCCGCATCGGCCATGCCCAGCAATTGGCCAGATCGCGCCAGCGCCACGGCGATCCTGGCCGCGTCGCGCGCTTCGGGCGCGGTGCGCAGCGTGCCCCAGAACAGATCGCGGAACGCTCCGGCGAAGCTGGAGGTGGTCCAGTCCATCCACTTGTCGCCGCGCGCGCGCACGGCCGGATCCTGCGGATACAGCGTGTCCGGCGCATAGCGCGCGGCCAGGTAGCGCACGATGGCGTTGGATTCCCACAGCGCCAGGCCGTCGTCCTCGATCGCCGGCACCAGGCCATTGGGATTCAATGCGCGGTAGGCCGGATCGGCGGTCTTGCCGAACGCGCCGCCGGCCTCGATCGATGCATAGGCCACGCCGATTTCCTCGGCGCACCACAGCACCTTGCGCACGTTGTTCGAATTGTGACGGCCCCAGATCTTCAGCATGGCAGCGCTCCTGTCGCGAGCACCAATTCTATGCTGGCGCATGCCGGCCTGCGGCGCCGGCAGCGGCGAGCGTGCTCAGTCGAACTGCAGCACGAAGCCGCCGCGCGCCGGCACTGCCACGTCCACGGTCTGCGCCGGCCCTACCTCGATGCGACGGCTGGCCAGCCCCAGCGGGCCGTCGCCATCGGCGATCAGGCGGGCGCCACGGCCGGCCACGTCCAGCTCCGCCAGGTTCAGGCGCAGCGTGCGCGGTTGCGCATCGGCGTTGATGCCGGCCACGTACCAACGCGTGCCGCCGCGCCGCGCGAACACCGCGAAGCGGCCGGGATAGCCGTCCACATAGCGGCTGTCGTCCCACACCGCCGGCAATTCGCGCAACAACGCGCGCACCTCCGGCGCGGCTTTCTCCAGATTCTCCGGGGTCTCGGCGTAATGCTGGATGCCGGACACGAACAGCACCGTCTCGGCCAGCTCGAAGCCCGGCGTGGTGCGACGCTGCACCTTGTCGTTGAGCTTGACCAGGGCCAGCGGGGTGAAGTCCATCGGGTCGAACACGTTGCGCGCGAACGGCAGCATCGCCGCATGCGCCGGCACCTGGTCGGCGTTGACCTGCTCGAAGGTGGCGAATTCCAGCCCGCGCACCGCCTCCATCGTCATCAGGTCGGGCCAGGTGCGCTGCCAGCCGCGCGGCAAGGTGGCGCCGTGGAAGTTGAGCATCAGCCCGTACGGCGCGGCGTCCTGCATGATGTCCAGGTAGTAGCCGATCATCGACTGCCCGTCGCCGCCGAAGAAGTCGATCTTCACCCCGGCCACGCCCATCGCCTTGAGCCGCGCGAACTCGCGGATGCGGCTGGCGTGGGTCAGCATGCGGTCGCGTGGGGTCTGTGGCGCGTCGTTCCAGCTGCCGGCCGAGTTGTACCAGAGCAGGATGGCCACCTGCTTGCCGCGCGCGTAAGCGATCAGCTCGCGCATCCTGTCTTCGCCGATCTGCGAGTCCCACAGGGCGTCGATCAAGGTATAGCGCCAGCCCATGCGCGCGGCGAAGTCGATGTAGCGCTTCTGCACGGCGAAGGTGGTGGCGCCATCGCCGAGCAGCGGCCAGCTCCACGCCGCCTTGCCCGGCTGCGGCGGCGCGACCGGCGCGACCGCAGGCGGATCGGCCAGGTCGGTACCGAGCGTGGACTCGGCGATGGTCTTCAGGCTGCCGACCGCAACGATGCGCCACGGCGAGCGCCATGGCAGCGCGAAGCGCGGATTGGCGGCGCCGCCGGGCAGCACCTCGCGCGGATCGGGCATGCCGATCGCGTACTCGCCGGGCACGTCGGCGACCTCGCGCAGGCGGCTGCCGGCATGGCCGCGGCCGAGCGAGCCCTCGCTGAGCAGCACCCAGTCCGCCGCATGGCGGAACAGGGCCGGATACACCCAGCCGGCCGCGAGCGGCGACGGCGTGCCGACGCCGATGTCCTGCAGGTAATACTCCTCGTACGAGGGATTGGTCCTGCCGAACCCGGTCTTGGCGGGCGACATCGGCTGCAGCCAGGCGCGCGTCTGCGCCGCGAAGCGGAACGTGGTGGCGTCCTCGCGCAGCTGGCGGATGGTCGAGTCGCGCTGCGGAAAAGCGTAGCGGAACGCGACGCCGTCGTCGGAGACCTGGAATTCGATCTGCAGGCGCTCGCCGTTGGCGCCGCGCCAGGAGAACACGCGGCGGTTGGCGCGGTACTCGTTGATGCGCCGCTTGCCTGTCAGCAGTTCGTAGCGATCGTGCACCGGCGCGACCGGCGACACCGCGAGCAGGCGCAGGCCCTTGGAGAAATCGGCATCGTCGCGGACCAGGCCCAGTCGCGAGCGCAACAGCACCTCATGCCCGTCGCGCAGCACGCGGTAGTGCGCGCTGCCGGCCGTGTCCACGCTCACTTGCGCGCGCAGCGTGGCGTCCGGGCTGAGCACTTCGCCGACCATGCGCTCGGCGGCCAGCGCCGGCAGCGCGCACAGCAGCAAGGCGCAGGCCGCGGCGATCATCACCGAGGCCCTGCGCCAGCGGCTCAGAACTGCGGATTCTTTTCCCATACCGGCCTCGCTCGGCAATAGACCGCATAACGCTCGTGGGCGATGCGGTAGAACGGCACCAGGGTGATCGGGCCCTGGATGCCATCGGCCTCGAACACCTGCTCGTGGCCTTCGCGCTTGCGCGCCCACAGCTTTTCCGGCGCGAAATATACCGCCGGCAGCTGGCGGCCGACGATCCGATTCAACGACGGCCGCTGGTCGGACACGTGCAGTTGCGCCGGATCGATGCCGTCACTGCCCAGTTGCGCAGCCAGCACCAGCGGGCCGTACATCATCGCCTGCAGGCTGGGTTCGTCGGGCAGCGGCGCGGCATGCAGCGCCATCGGCAGATCCAGTTCGATGCGGTCGCCGTCGGCGAAGCGCCGCTGCAGCGCCAGGTAGCTGCCCGGGGTCGCTTTTATCGCCTGCGCCTTGCCGTTGATGCGCAGGCGCACGCCCTGGGTGGCCCAGTACGGGATGCGCAGACGCAGCGTCATCTGCTGCGGGCGCTTGCACTGGAACTCCAGCGCGGTGCCTTCCTGCTGCGGGAAGCGGGTGCGCTGCACCACGCGCAGGCCGCGCTCGGGCCAGTCCAGCTGCGAGGCGATGAACAGGTTGACGGTGAGGCCGGCAGCGTCGCGGAAATAGATGCTGTCGTTGCTCTTGGCGAACTCTTCCACGCCGGTACCGGTGCAGCACCAGAACGAGGCGAACGGCGTGTTGTAGAGCTTCCAGTAACCGGCATCCATCGGCACGAAATACATCAGCATGCCGGCTTCGTCCTGGGTGCCCAGACGCGCGTTGAACAGCACGCGCTCGTAGTAGTCCATCAGCGCCGCGTCCGGCTGCCAGGTGTACAGGTGCCGGGTCAGCTTGAGCATGTTGTAGCTGCAGCAGCACTCGTGGCTGTGCCCGCTCAGGCGCCCGGCGAAGTGGTCTGGCTTGCCGAACAGCTCGTAGTCGCTGGTGCCGCCGGTGCAGTAGGCATGGTGGCCGCTAACCGTGCGCCAGAAGAAAGCGGCGATGTCGCGCTGGCGCGGCTCGCCGCCGATCTCGTAGGCGCGCGCGGCAGCGACGATCTTCGGGATCTGGGTGTTGGCGTGCAGGCCGGCCAATGCGTCGCGCTGCTGCGCCAGCGGCTCAAGCAGCGCAGGTTGCGCGTAGCGCGCGGCCCAGCGCTGGTACTTGGGGTCGCCGCTGAGCAGGTATAGCTCGAGCAGCGACTCTTGCACGCCGCCGAACTCCACGCCGAGGATGTGCTGCCACTGTGCGTCGTCGCAGCCGTCCATCCACGCGCCCAGCCAGTCGGCGAAGCGCTGCGCGCTGCGCAGCGCCTGGGCGTTGCCGGCATGGCGGGCCATGTCCAGATGCCCGGCCAGGATCTTGTGCGCGGTGTAGAGCGGCACCCACACGTCCTCGCCGCGGCGCAGCCGCGCGTAGAACGCGGCCGGATAGGCACCGAGATAACCGTCCTGGCGCTGGCAACGCGCCAGTTCGGCGACCAGCGCATCGGCCTTGTCCTTCAATGCGGCATCGCTAGTGGCGGCGTACAGCAGTGCGCAGGCGGACAGGTAATGCCCCCCGGCGAAATGCCCGCGCAGTTCGCACTTAGGCGATTCCCAACCGCCCAGCGGTTCGGCATCCGAGGAAAGGCCCGCGACAAGCCGAAAGTTGTGCAGCAGGCGCGCATTGGGAATCGACATCAGGTAGCGGCGGTTGCGCTCGCGCGCCTGCAGGAACGGGCCGTCGAGCAATTGCACCTGGCCCAGCGCGAACGGTTGCTCGCGCAGTTGCACGACCGGCTGCCGCTTCGGCTGCTCAGGCATGGCGGCCGATGCTGCCTCGCCCTGCGTCAACAGGCCCAGCGCAGCCAGCGAGGCGCCGCCGTAGTGCAGGAAATCGCGGCGTGTGCAGGCCAGGCCTGAGTCTTCATGCTCCGTCATGGGTCCGCTCCCGCATCCGGCGTGCGCCGGGTCAACAACCGCTGCAGCAGGCAGAACAGCAGCAGCAGCGCGCCGATCACAATGCGCGTCCACCACGAGCTGAGCGTGCCGTCGAACACGATCAAGGTCTGGATCACTCCCAGGATCAGCACACCGAACAGCGTGCCGATCACATAGCCGCTGCCGCCGGCGAGCAAGGTGCCGCCGATCACCACCGCGGCGATCGCATCCAGTTCCAGGCCCAGCGCATGCAGGCTGTAGCCGGACAGCATGTAGAACGTGCACACCACCCCGGCCAGCGCCGAACAGAACCCGCTGAAGGCGTAGACCTTGACCTGGGTGGCAGCCACCGGCAGGCCCATCAGCCGCGCCGAGGCCTCGCTGCCGCCCAGCGCGTACACGCAGCGGCCGAAGCGCGTGCAGTGCGCCAGCCACATGCCCAGCGCCACCGTGGCCAGCGCGATCAGCGCGCCGATCGACAGCGAGGCGCCGGCGCCGATCGGCACGCGGAACTGGGCGATGGCCACGTACAGCGCATCGTCGATCGGGATCGAATCGACGCTGATCAGGTAGCTGGCGCCGCGCGCCAGGAACATGCCGGCCAGGGTCACCACGAACGGCTGCAGCCGGTAGCGCTGGATCAGCGTACCCATAAACGCGCCGAACAGCGCCCCGAGCAGCAGCAGCAGCGGGATCGCCGCCAGCGGCGACCAGCCATGGCGCTGCACCAGCGACGCCGACAGCACCGTGGTGAAGGCGATCACCGCGCCCACCGACAGGTCGATACCGCCGCTCAGGATCACGAAGGTCATGCCGACCGCGGCGATGCACAGGAAGGCGTTGTCGATCAGCAGATTGGCGAACACCTGCGGCGACAGGAAGCCGTCGTAGAGCACGCCGCCGGCGCCGAGCATGGCCACGAACAAGGCCACGGTGATCGCCAGCGGCAGGCGAGCGCCGTGCAGCAGCGTGCCGGCGCGGCGCAGGCCGCGCGCAGTCTGGATCGGCGCCCGGCCGCGCTCATCGCCGCGCT
>NZ_CAPJ01000380.1 GCF_000331775.1 Xanthomonas translucens pv. translucens DSM 18974 | reverse complement strand
GCCTGCCGCTGGCCGCCGCGGTGGCCGCGCTGACGCTCGGCGCCGGACTGGCGCAGGCCGCCGACGTGGAGGTGCGCGGCACGCTGCATGCCGACCAGCCGGGCGCGCAGGTTTCGCGCAACCTGTTCGGGCAGTTCGCCGAACACCTGGGCAACGGCATCTACGGCGGCGTGTGGGTCGGGCCGGACTCGAAGATTCCCAACACCCGCGGCTACCGCAACGACGTGGTCGCGGCGCTGAAGGCGCTGGACGTGCCCAACATCCGCTGGCCCGGCGGCTGCTTCGCCGACGAATACCACTGGCGCGACGGCATCGGCCCGCGCGCCAAGCGCCCGACCAGCATCAACACGCACTGGGGCGGCGTCGAGGAACCGAACAGCTTCGGCACCCATGAGTTCATGGACTTCACCGAGCTGCTCGGCACCCAGGCCTACGTGGCCGGCAACGTCGGCGACGCCGCGCCGGACGAAATGGCGCAATGGGTGGAGTACATGACCGCGCCGACCAAGTCCACGCTGGCCAACCAGCGCCGCGGCAACGGCCGCCAGGCGCCGTGGAAGGTGCCGTACTTCGGCGTGGGCAACGAGCTGTGGGGCTGCGGCGGCAACATGCGCGCGGAATACGCCGCCGACGTGTACCGCCGCTACCAGACCTTCGTCAAGGCGCCGGCCGACCAGAAGATCATGAAGATTGCGCCCGGCCCCAACGATTCGGACTATCACTGGACCGAAGTGATGATGCGCGAGGCCACCAAGTTCATGGACGGCCTGAGCCTGCACTACTACACCTTCCCAGGCGGCTGGCCGCCGCGCGCGTCCTCCACCGATTTCAACGAGAACGACTGGATCGAGACCCTGTCGCGCACGCTGGTGATGGATGAGCTGCTGACCAAGCACAGCGCGATTATGGACAGGTACGACCCCGACAAGAAGGTCGCGCTGGTGGTGGACGAATGGGGCACCTGGTACAAGGGCTTGCCCGATGTCAATCCGGGCTTCCTGCGCCAGCAGAACACCTTGCGCGATGCGCTGGTGGCTTCGCTCAACCTGGACATCTTCGTCCAGCACGCCGACCGCGTGCGCATGGCCAACATCGCGCAGATGGTCAACGTACTGCAGGCGATGATCCTCACCGACGGCGACAAGATGCTGCTGACCCCGACCTACCACGTGTTCGCGATGTACAAGCCCTACCAGGACGCGACCGCGCTGCCGCTGCAGATCAAGGCGCCCGACTACACGCTCGGCAAATACACGGTGCCGTCGGTGCACGGTTCGGCGGTCAAGGCCAAGGACGGCCACGTCTATGTGGCGCTGACCAACCTGGATCCGAACCACACCGCCGAGGTCGTGGTGCAGCTCGGCGGCGTGCAGGCCGGCGGCGTCAGCGGGCAGATCCTCACCGCACCGAAGATCACCGCACTCAACACCTTCGAGCAACCACAGGCGCTGCAGCCGGCAGCGTTCAACGGCGCCAGCCTGCAGGGCGGCACGCTGAAGGTGGCGCTGCCGGCCAAGGCGATCGTGATGCTCAAGCTGCAATAGACGCGATAGTCGCGGACGTCTTCGCACCTACCCTCCCGCTGCAGGGCGCGGGCTGGTCGTCCAAACCACGTCGACGCAGGTCGGCGTGGTTTTGTTATGCGCCGCGTTTATTCCGGCGTGTTGGACAGCCGCGCGAACAGCGAGTCGCCGTCCAGCGAGATCAGGTCGCTGACCGCCCAGCAGCCGTTGCCGCGGCGCTGCAGTTCGATCTTCACCGAGCCTGGCTTGGTGGCCGCGCCACCCAGCGCCAGCCGATAGTCCACCAGGACTTCCAGCACGGTCGCAAGGGACCCGCCGGACACCAGGGTGAAACGCGGCGCTCCCTGGATGTCGCCGTCCTGCGCGTTGGTCCACGGGTCGTAGTCCAGGCGGCAGATGCCCTCACGTTCGGCACAGGCGAGCTCATCCTTGATCGCGTGGGCGAAGGATGGGGTCAGCAGCCCGTCCAGATTCTGCGGCCGCCGATAGAAATCGCGCGCCTGGTACAGCCGCTGCGCCACCTGCAGCGGCGTCGCGCATGGCGGCGCCTGCGCCGCGGCGAGCGCAGGCAGCAAGGCGAGAATGGCAACGAATCGAGGCATGCGCGGCTCCGGGGTCGGGGCTCCCATCAAGCCCGGATCGCGGCGCGCGCGCATGCGCCGGGCAAAAAACCGGCGCCGGCGAACCGGCACCTCGACCTGCCGCGATCCGGCCTGGCGGTAACGCGCCCGGCGGCCGCCCACCGCCCGCCGCGCCGCTTCGCATGGCACTGCATCCGGCGCGCAACGGTCGGTGCCTGAACTCCCAGCGGCGGTTCGCCGCAGCGGCCGGCGCGCATGGCGGGGCGGCCAGCATGCGTGGATTTCTGCGCGCTGCGCTCCTATCATCCGCCGACCTATCGAGGATGCGTACCCAATGACCACCCCGCAGATGTCGGTGTATTTTTTTCTGCAGGCGGCGGCGATCCTGTTGATATGCCGCCTGGTCGGCGTGCTCGCCAGGCGCGTGGGCCAGCCGCAGGTGGTGGGCGAGATGATCGCCGGCGTGGCGCTGGGGCCATCGCTGTTCGGCCTGGTGCTGCCGGAGCTGCAGCAGGCGCTGTTCCCCAAGCAGACCCTGGACATGCTGTACGTGGTCGCGCAGTTCGGCGTGGGCCTGTACATGTTCCTGGTCGGCACCGACTTCCGCAGCGAGCATTTCCGTGCGCGTTACCGCAGCGCGATGAGCGTGTCGCTGGCCGGCATCGCGGTGCCGTTCGTGCTCGCGTTCGCGCTGGTGCCGTGGCTGCTGCACACCCCTGGCCTGTTCTCGGCCAAGGCCAAGATCCTGGAAGCCTCGCTGTTCCTGGGCGCCGCCATCGCCATCACCGCGTTCCCGATGCTGGCGCGGATCATCCACGAGCGCGGCCTCACCGGCAGTTCGCTGGGCACCCTGGCGCTCACCGCCGGCGCGGTGGACGATGCGGCAGCGTGGTGCATCCTGGCCATCGTGCTGGCCAGCTTCGGCGGCAGTTGGAACAGCGCCTACCTGGCGATCGGCGGCGGCGTGGGCTACGCATTGTTCATGATGCTGATCGGCCGTCATTGGCTGCGCCGCCTGGCCGACCACGTGCGTCCCGACCAGCCGCTCAGCGCCAGCGTGCTGGCGGTGGTGCTGATGCTGTTCTGCACGAGCGCCTGGGCGATGGACGCGATCGGCATCCATGCGGTGTTCGGCGGCTTCCTGCTGGGCGCCTGCCTGCCCAAGGGCGCGCTGACAGAAAAGCTGCGCGAGCAGTTGCAGCCGTTCGTGGTGGTGTTCCTGCTGCCGATGTTCTTCACCTTCTCCGGGCTAAAGACCCAGCTCAGCGTGCTGCTGGACCCGCAGATCCTGATCGCCGCGGTGGCGATCCTGCTCGCCTCGTTCCTGGGCAAGGGCATCGCCTGCTGGGCCGCGGCGCGCGTCAGCGGCGAGAACAATCGCGATGCGATGGCGATCGGCGCGCTGATGAACGCACGCGGGCTGATGGAGCTGATCATCATCAACATCGGCCTGCAGGCCGGGGTCATCGAGCAGGGCCTGTTCT
>NZ_CAPJ01000381.1 GCF_000331775.1 Xanthomonas translucens pv. translucens DSM 18974 | reverse complement strand
CGGCGCCTTGCGCGACCACCGCATCGGCACCCGCCGCCTGCGCCGCCAGCGCTTCGTCCAGCGTGGTGGCGCAGGCGAACCAGGCGATGCCTGCCTGCTTCAGCTGGGCGACGAAGGCGGGCGGGAACAAGCCCATGATCGAGGACGCCACTGCCGGGCGCGCGTCCAGCAGTGCGGCGCATTGCGCGGCGAAATCGGCAGGACCGGCATCACCGGCCGTGGCCTCGACCGGCGGCCCCCACTGCGCGAGGAACGCGCGGGTGGCCGCCTCGGCGGCGGCATCGCGCAGCGGCGGCGGATCGGGCACCCACAGGTTGACCTGCGCCGGCCCGTCGCTGCCGTGGCGGAACGCCTGCATCCAGGTGCCGATGTCCGCGGCCGAGGACAGCACTGCGCCCATTGCGCCCATGCCGCCTGCCTGCGCGACCGCTACCGACAACGGTACCGGACAGGTGCCGGCCATCGGCGACAGCAGGATCGGCAGGCGCAGGGCGAAGCGCGTGCAGAACGCGGTGACGCGGTGGTGCAGCGAATCGTTCATGGCGGGTCGATGCCGCGGTGGCGGCGTGGCGGATGGCGCAGCGGATGATGCCAGTTTCTGCGCGGCGGCTGCGGGGTGCGGCAGGCAGGGCGCACGCGGGGTGAAGGCTGCACTCGGGACGGGTGACGAGGTGGCTTCGTCACCTCCCCACACCCTCGCCTCTCCATGCATGGCGAGGTGGCTGTTCCTTCTCCCGTCGGGACCATGGCCGCCTTTTTGGGGGAAGGTGCCCCGCAGGGGCGGATGCGGGTACGGGGCCTCGTGCGCCCAAACTCCGCGAGACGCTTTCCCGCCGGCCCCTCCCCCAACCCCTCTCCCGGGGGAAAGGGGCTACTTTCCAAGCGCTGTGAGGGGGCTCAGCGGAACGGCAGGCCGCCGCGGCCGCCCATGCCGCCCATCATGCCTTTCATGCCGCGCATCAGGCCCTTCATGCCGCCGCCGGCCATCTTCGACATCATCTTTTCCATCTGCTGGTACTGCTTCATCAGCTTGTTGACGTCGGCCGGCTGGGTACCGGAGCCGCGCGCGATGCGGGCGCGGCGCGAGCCGTTGAGCAGGGTCGGATTGCGCCGCTCCTTCTTGGTCATCGAACCGATGATCGCGATCATGCGCGGCACGTCCTTGTTGCCGGCGACCTGCTGCTTGAGGTGCTCGGGGATCTGGCCCATGCCCGGCAGCTTGTCCATCAGCCCGGAAATGCCGCCCATGTTCTGCATCTGCTCGAGCTGGTCGCGCATGTCGTTGAGGTCGAACTTCTTGCCCTTGGCGACCTTCTCGGCCAGCTTCTGCGCCTTGTCCTTGTCGACCTGGTGCTCGACCTGCTCGACCAGCGACAGCACGTCGCCCATATCCAGGATGCGGCTGGCCAGGCGGTCGGGATGGAACACGTCCAGGCCGTCGGGCTTCTCGCCCACGCCGATGAACTTGATCGGCTTGCCGGTGATGTAGCGCACGCTCAGCGCGGCGCCGCCGCGGGCGTCGCCGTCGGTCTTGGTGAGCACCACGCCGGTCAGCGGCAGCGCTTCGCTGAACGCCTTGGCAGTGTTGGCCGCGTCCTGGCCGGTCATCGCATCGACCACGAACAGGGTTTCGGCCGGGTTGATCGCGGCGTGCAGCGCCTTGATCTCGGTCATCATCGCTTCGTCGATGGCGAGGCGGCCGGCGGTATCCACCAGCAACACGTCGACGAAGGACTTGCGCGCGTCGGCGATCGCCGCGCGGACGATATCCACCGGCTGCTGCGAGGCCTCGGACGGGAAGAACAGCACCCCGACCTGCTCGGCCAGGGTCTTGAGCTGCTCGATCGCGGCCGGGCGGTAGACGTCGGCCGAGACCACCATCACCTTCTTCTTGCGCTTTTCCTTCAGGTGCTTGGCCAGCTTGCCAACCGTGGTGGTCTTGCCCGCGCCCTGCAGGCCGGCCATCAGCACGATCGCCGGCGCCGGCACGTTGAGGTTGAGGTCGCTGGCGGCCGAACCCATCACCGTGGTCAGCTCGTCGCGCACGACCTTGATCAGCGCCTGGCCCGGGGTCAGGCTCTTGAGCACTTCCTGGCCGACCGCGCGCACCTTGATGCGTTCGATCAGCGCCTGCACCACCGGCAGCGCGACGTCGGCCTCGAGCAGCGCGATGCGCACCTCGCGGGTGGCTTCGCGGATGTTCTCCTCGGTCAAGCGGCCGCGGCCGCGCAGACGCTGCATGGTGCCGCAGAGGCGTTGGGTGAGGGATTCGAACATGCGGGCGGGTCGCAAACGGGAAACGGTCGCCGATTATAGCCGCGCCTGTTGTAGCCGCGTCCGCCGACGATCGCGGAGACGGCGGCGTCCCGGGTCCGCCGCCGCGCGCAGCACGGCACCCGCGCCACCAGTGCCGGCCCGATATGCGAAACTGGCGCGATGTTCCTGATCCTCGTCGCGACCCTGCTGTACCTGAGCGCCACCGGCCTGCTGGTCGGCTCGGTGGTGCGCGACCGGGTCGAGCGCAGCCGCGCCTGGCTGTGTGCGGCGCTGCCGGCGGTGGCGCTGCATGCCGGCTATCACGTGCAGGTGGCGCTGCACACCGCCGGCGGGCCGGACATGCACTTCTTCGCCGCGCTGTCGCTGGTCAGCCTGGGCATGGCGCTGATGACCGCGCTGGTCGGCGCCAGCGGGCGCATGGCCGCGTTGGGGGTGGTGGTGTTCCCGCTGTCGGCGGCGCTGCTGCTGGCCTACCACTCGCACGGCCACGAACCGGCGCCGGTGCTGGACTGGCGGCTGCAGCTGCACGCGTGGATGGCGCTGCTGGCCTACGCCACGCTGGGCATCGCCGCGCTGTTGGCGGTGATGCTGTGGCTGCAGGAGCGCGCGCTGCGGCGCCGCGACTTCCACCCGTGGCTGCGCGCGCTGCCGCCGCTGACCGCGCTGGAGACGCTGCTGTTCCGCACCATCGTGGTCGGCTTCATCCTGCTGACCCTGACCCTGCTGACCGGGGTGCTGTTCGTGCAGGATTTCCTGGCGCAGCGGCTGGTGCAGAAGACCGTGCTCAGCGTGCTGTCGTGGATCGTGTTCGGCGCGCTGCTGTTCGGCCGCTGGCGCTACGGCTGGCGCGGGATCAAGGCGGTGCACTGGACCCTGGCGGCGATGCTGTTGCTGCTGCTGGCGTTCTTCGGCAGCAAGTTCGTGATCGAACTGGTGCTGGGCCACCCGCAGTAGCGGCTGCGCGGTAGCCCCGGAAGCGCCCTGCTTCCTCTGTAGGAGCGGCTTCAGCCGCGACAGGACCTCCGGTTAGAACCTGTCGCGGCTGAAGCCGCTCCTACAGGGAGCGCGATGTCTGCCGGCAGAGCGGTATCGCGCCTCACTCGGCCAGCGCCGCCTCCACCGCGGCCCAATCGGCATGCGCGCCGACCTCGGCGAAGCGGTATTCGATGCGGTGCCGGTAGACCTGGCCGGGGCGCAGGATGGTGTCGGGAAAGCCCGGCTGGTTCGGCGCATCCGGATAGCCCTGCGGCTCCAGGCACACGCCGCGGCCCAGGCCGGGATGCTGGCGGTCCAGCCAATGCCCTTCGTACAGCTGCAGCGCCGGCATCGCACTGGCGATGCGCATGGCCACGCCGCTGTGCGGCGAATACAGGATGGCGCTGCAGTCGCGCGGTTCGGCCAGCACCAGGCAATGGTCGTAGCCGCCGCTCAGGCGCAGCTGCGGATCGGCGGCGCTGTCCTTGTCGGCGATCGCGCGCGGGCTGCGGAAGTCGAACGGCGTGCCGGCCACCGCGGCGACCTCGCCGGTGGGCAGCAACGCGGCGTCGGCCACCGGCAGGTAACGGTCGGCCGGCACCCGCAGCCATTGCGCGGCGGCCGCCACACTGGCGTCGCCGGCCAGGTTGAAATACGGATGATGGGTGAGATTGAGCGGAGTCGGCGCATCGGTCTGCGCAGCGAACTCCAGTTCCAGGGTGCGCCCGTGCACGTTGAACTCGGCGCCGACCTGCACGTTGCCCGGATAGCCTTCCTCGCCGGCCGGCGAGTCGTAGTGCAGTTGCAGGCGGTGCTCGGACTGCGCCTGCACCGACCACACCCGGCGCCCGAATCCGCGCGCGCCGCCATGCAGATGATTGGTGCCCTCGTTGGCGGCGACCGCGTAGCGTTGTCCGTCCAGGTCGAAGGCCGCGCCGGCGATGCGGTTGCCGAAGCGGCCGACCAACACGCCGAGATAAGCCGGATCGTGCAAATAGGCGTCCAGCGTCGGCAGGCCGAGCACCAACTCGGTGCGGCCGCGCGCGGTGTCCAGGCTGAGGCTGCGCAACAGGCCGCCGTAGGTCAGCAGCTCCGCGCGCAGGCCTGCGCCGCTGTCCAGCACCACGCGTTGGATAGCGGTACCGTCGGGAAGCTGGCCGAAGATCGATGACATGCAGGGGTCCTGGTTGGGTGGGCGCGTTCCACGCATGCCGCGCAGCATAACCAGCACAGCCGCCCGCAAGCCATCGTCGCGCACGCTGCTGCAGCGATGCAGCACGCCGCGCGCTTGCCGCTGCCATTGCACGGCGCTGCGCGGCGCAATCCCCGCACGCAATCTGCGGCATCGCATCATTGCAATCCCCATATCGCCAGGCCGATTTAAATCATTGGTCGGCGATCTGTCGCGCGCCTATCCTCGCTGCGCGCATCGGGAGCGCAACGGCAACGCACGACGCCGGACCGCCGCCGCAGCAATGCGAATCGGCTATAGCAGCGAGGATTTAAGTGATTGGTCGCAATGTGCCGGCCTGCCTATGCTCGAACCATGGCCGGGACCCGCTGCCGTGCCGCCGCACCCTCACCGGTCACAAGGATTGCGATCTGCACCGCTACCGCCCCCCCCCCTGCCACGCCCTGCCAGCCGCCACCGCCACCGTTCGTCATGCGTGCGCCAGCCTCCATCGGATTGCATGCGCCGCACGCGGCGAATGCAGCCCTTCACCGACGCGGCGCCCTTGCGGGCCGCCGCCGCCCCACCGACCCAGGAGACCCACGATGCTCTCGAC
>NZ_CAPJ01000382.1 GCF_000331775.1 Xanthomonas translucens pv. translucens DSM 18974 | reverse complement strand
CGCCTCGGCCGCCACCGCCTGGCGCACGCGCTCGCCGAAATCGGCCGGCGCCGGCATGCACACGCGGCCACGCAGGATGTCGCCGCACAGCTGCCAGCGTTCGTGGCAACCGGACAGTTCCTCGTCGTGCTGCAAGCGGCGCAGCACGAAGCGCGCTTCGTCGGCCGGCAGTTCGCCGTCGATCAACGCGGACAGCTGCTGCCGGTAATGCAGTTCGAACTTGTCCGGGGCGGAGCCGCCCGGGGTCGGTGCGGGCTGGGGAATGGAGGTGCTATCGGTCATACGCGGTGTCGCTCACGAGTGGCGCTGTCGGTATCCAGCAGGGGACGGAGTTCGGCGTCGATGGCGTCGCGCGCGCGGAAGATGCGCGAGCGCACCGTGCCGATCGGGCAACCCATCTTCTGCGCGATGTCCTCATAGCTCATCCCGTCCACCTCGCGCAGGGTGATGGCGGTACGCAATTCTTCCGGCAACGCATTCACCGCCTTCATCACCGTCTGTTCCAGCTCCTGGCGCATCAGTTCGCGCTCGGGCGTGTCGGTGTCGCGCAAGCGCGTGCCGCTGTCGAACTGCTCGGCGTCGAGCACGTCGACGTCGTCGGTCGGCGGCCTGCGGTTGTGCGCAACCAGGTGGTTCTTGGCGGTGTTCACGGCGATCCGGTGCAACCAGGTGGAGAACTGTGCGTCGCCGCGGAAATTCCCTATCGCGCGGTAGGCGCGGATGAAGGTGTCCTGGGCAACGTCCTGACATTCGCTCCAGTCGGCGATGTAGCGCCCGATCAGGCCGACGATCCGGTGTTGGTACTTGCGCACCAGCACATCGAACGCCGCGCTCTCGCCGCGCTGCACACGCCGGACCAGTTCCAGGTCCAGCTCCTGAGGTGTTTCGACATCGGCCATAACGGGCCGCACTCCTGTCAGCCCAACCTACGTCGGACCATCTGACCGCCAATTCGGAAAAAAGTTCAGCGGCCCTGCGGACCGCCGCCCCACGACGTTAACCCGCATTCCGTTAGGCTGGCGGCATGCCAGCGGTCGCGGGACCCGCGTCACTCCCCTGTGGATTGGGATTTGACGCAACGGAAACAACCTCTGGATGATAACGATCTTCTCCATACATAAGCGGATGGTCCTCCCCATGCTCTCAGGCTTCGACGGGCTCCGATTCAGTCACTGGCAAGCGGATATCCGCGACGACGGCGTCGTCGTGCTCAGCCTCGACCGCCAGGACGCGCCCGTCAACGCGCTGTCGCAGGACGTGCTGCTGGAGTTGGGCGACCTGCTCGAACGCATCGCCATCGACCCGCCCAAGGGCGTGGTGATCCGCTCGGCCAAGGCCAATGGCTTCATCGCCGGCGCGGATCTGAAGGAATTCCAGGAATTCGACCGCCGCGGCACCGTCAACGACGCGATCCGCCGCGGCCAGGCCACCTTCCAAAAACTCGCCGAACTGCCCTGCCCCACGGTCGCTGCGATCCACGGCTTCTGCATGGGCGGCGGCACCGAGATCGCATTGGCGTGCCGCTACCGGGTCGCCTCCAGCGACGCCTCCACCCGCATCGGCCTGCCCGAGACCAAGCTCGGCATCTTTCCCGGCTGGGGCGGCAGTGCGCGCCTGCCGCGGCTGATCGGCGCGCCGGCGGCAATGGACCTGATGCTGACCGGGCGCAGCGTGTCGGCGTCGGCGGCCCGCGCAATTGGTCTGGTCGACAAGGTCGCCGCGCCAGCGGTGCTGCTCGATACCGCAGTGGCGCTGGCCTTGACCGGCAGCGCGCGCCCGCTCAAGCAGCGCGCCACTGCCTGGGCCAGCAACAACTGGCTGGCGCGCAAGCTGCTGGCGCCGCAGATGCGCAAGCAGGTCGCGCGCAAGGCGCGCAGGGAACACTACCCCGCACCGTACGCGCTGATCGGCGTATGGGAGCGCAGCGGCGGTGGCGGCATCCAGGCGCGGCTGGACGCCGAGCGCAAGGCGGTGGTCAAGCTGGCGAGCACGCCGACCGCACGCAACCTGATCCGCATCTTCTTCCTCACCGAGCGGCTCAAGGCGCTGGGCGGTAAGGATGGCGGCGGCATGCCGCCGCCGGGCATCCGCCATGTGCACGTGGTCGGCGCCGGGGTGATGGGCGGCGACATCGCCGCGTGGTCGGCCTACAAGGGCTTCGAAGTGACGCTGCAGGATCGCGAGCAGCGCTTCATCGATGGCGCGCTGACCCGCGCCGGCGAATTGTTCGCAAAGCGAGTCAAGGACGACAGCAAGCGCCCGGCGGTGGCGGCGCGGCTGAAGGGCGACCTGAGCGGCGACGGCGTGCCGCTGGCCGACCTGGTGATCGAGGCGATCGTCGAGAATCCGCAGGCCAAGCGCGAGCTGTACCAGGCGCTGGAGCCGCGAATGCAACCCGCTGCGCTGCTCAGCACCAACACCTCCTCAATCCCGCTGAGCGAACTGCGCGAGCACATCCAGCGCCCGGCGCAATTCGCCGGCCTGCACTACTTCAACCCGGTGGCGCAGATGCCGTTGGTGGAGATCGTCTGCCACGACGGCCTGGCCGCCGACAACCAGAAGCGGCTGGCCGCATTCTGCAAGGCGATCGACAAGCTGCCGGTGCCGGTGGCCGGCACGCCCGGCTTCCTGGTCAACCGGGTGCTGTTCCCGTACCTGCTGGAAGCGGCGACCGCCTACGCCGAAGGCATTCCCGGCCCGGCGATCGACAAGGCCGCGGTCACGTTCGGCATGCCGATGGGGCCGATCGAACTGATCGACACCGTGGGCCTGGACGTGGCTGCCGGGGTCGGCGCGGAACTGGCGCCGTTCCTGCGGCTGCCGATTCCCGCCGCGCTGCAGACGGTGGAACCGGGCAAGCGCGGCAAGAAGGACGGCCAGGGCCTGTACGCCTGGGAGAACGGGCGCGCGAAGAAGCCGGACGTGGACAAGGACTACCAGGCGCCGGCCGATCTGGAAGACCGCCTGATCCTGCCGCTGCTCAACGAGGCGGTGGCCTGCCTGCACGACGGCGTGGTCGCCGATGCGGACCTGCTCGACGCCGGGGTGATCTTCGGCACCGGCTTCGCCCCGTTCCGCGGCGGCCCGATCCAGCACATTCGCGCAGCCGGCGCCGACGCGCTGCTGGAGCGGCTGCGCGCATTGCAGGCGCGCTACGGCGAGCGCTTCGCGCCGCGCCCGGGCTGGGATGCACCGGCGCTGCGCGAGCCGGTGGCCTGAGCTCGGTTCGCCCGACGTTTCCCCGGTCGTTGCAGGCAACTGGATCATCGCCGGAGCACCATCCGTCGCGACGCAGCGTTATCGGGAATACCCGTCGCGCCTGGCTGTCACCGCCAAAAACCTCGATTGCGAAAAATTGCACGCTCGGCAACATGCCGGCAGTGCCGGTGCAGGCGTTGCGCGCGCGCAGCCCCTGCGCCCGCACCTGCAGACGCTTTAGCGCAGGCATGCCCGCTGCCGCGCGCTGCGTCGGCCATCGCCAGGCGCCAGCATCGCGCGGGGCGCATGCGCCAGGAGTGTGCCATCCGCGGCATCGAAACCGTGTTGCGCACGGCACATCCGCATGCTGCCGCACAACTTGCGCGCAGGATCGTGCGATCTGGTAACGGCGTCCGAATCGAACGGCGCGTGCCGGCGCAGGCTATGCCGCCAGCAGGCAGAGGCCGCTGGCCGCATTCAAGGTGTCATTGATGTCCATGACAATGGGATTGCTACTGCGGGCCTCGCTGTTCCCCCACTCCCCCATCGAGCATGACCATGATCACCACTCCCTCCCTCAACGCCCAGGCGAACGCCGTGGGTCTCCTCGCGGTCATGACCGCCAGCATGGCGATCGCCGCCGTCCCGTCAGCGCCGCAATGCGCGGTACCGCCGTCATGGGCGCGCCCGGCCGTGGCGACGGTCGTCGGCAATGGCACGCCTGCCAGCTGCAGCGCCAGCGCGATCTCCACTGCCGCAGCGCAGGGCGGCTACATCACCTTCAATTGCGGTGCGAAGCCGACCAGCATTTCCATCGACCGTTCGATCACGATCGGTGCAAGCAATCCAACGGTGATCGACGGCCAGGGACGCATCACCCTGGATGGCCGCCAGTCCGCCAGAATCTTCCTGGTGAACGCCGGCAGCGCGCTGTCGGTGCGTAACCTGACCATGCAGAACGGCAGTTCCGTGCAGCCGGCGTCGAACCACGCCTACGACCCGGGCACCTGGGGCGGCGGCGCCATCAAGGTCGGCTATCAGGGCAAACTGGAAGTCCTCAACAGCAAATTCCTGTCCAACCGCAGCAGTATCGGCGGTGGCGCCGTCTTCGCCGGCAGCGATGCGCAGGTGACCATCGTGAACAGCTCCTTCCAACGCAATTCGTCGTGGCTGGGCGGCGCGCTCTACACCCAGCTCAGCAGCCTGAACATCGTTGGCTCGGAGTTCGTCGGCAATCAAGCGATCAACGCGCCGCAGGGCTTCCCCGACGCGGGCAACTTCGGCGGCGGCGGCGCCATCGATACGGATGGCGCTTCCCTTGCCGGCTACATCAAGGGCGGCAAGGGCAGCGGCGGCACGCTGGCGCTGTGCGGAACGGTGGTCAAGAACAACGTTGCCGCCAACGGCTCCGGTGGCGCCACGCTCTGGGCCTATGCGCCGGATACCATCGACGTGAAGTACTCGACGTTCGCGAACAACATCGCCACCAGCGGGCCTGGCGGCGGCGCCCGCATCAGCATCGGCTTCACCGACGCCTCGCATTCCGGAACGGCCATCCTTACCCCGGGGACCATCAACGTCTCCGAAACCAGCTTCCTTTCCAACAAGGCCCAGCAGGGCAATGCCGGTGCGTTGTACATGGACTGCTACGGCGCGTGCGACGTCAGCAACAGCACGTTCTACGGCAACGTCGCCAAGGGTGTGGGAGCGGCCATCCAGCATGTCGGCTGGCGGCCGGCGAACGGCGATCAGGGCAGCACCACCGTCCGCTTCAACAACGTCACCTTCGCGGAGAACACACCGGGGGCCACCTTGTTCGGCGACAGGTTCGACATCCGCAACAGCATTCTGTTCTCGAAGACCGAAAGCGTGTTCTGCAGCAACCAGAGCAGTAGCGGCGGCAACCTCATCGAGTATTCGGCCAAAGGGGCGGTGTGGCCGACCCATTGCCTGACCTCAGGCAACGTCAAGGCGGCCGATCCACTGCTGTCCACGCCCGCCAGCAATGGCGGGCCGACGCTGACCCTGCTGCCTGCCGCCAACAGCCCCGCGCGCGATGCTGGCAACAACTGCCGCAGCATCGATCAGCGCGGACTTCCCCGCAATGCCGCCGTGTGCGATCTGGGTGCGGTGGAGATCAAGTAACAGCGCTTGCAGCCGCCATTGCGCACGCGCATGGCATGCGCGGTCGAACCGAGCGGATCGGTTCGATCGCGCGATCGCGCGATCGCGCGGCCCGATGAGTCCGTGCCCTCGTTCTGATCGCCGACGAGGCGGCGTAGCTAGCCGCTACACTGCCCTGCGCATCTTCAGCAGGCGTGCGTGGACATGTTGCAAGTCCTGGCCACCGCATTGGGAAGATCGGCGATGGCATAAAACGACGAACTCGACGCAGTGGGGATCTTCGCCACCGGCTTCGCCCCGTTCCGCGGCGGCCCGATCCAGCACATCCGTGCCGCCGGCCCCGACGCGCCGCTGGAGCGGCTGCGCGCGCTGCAGGCGCGCTACGGCGAGCGCTTCGCGCCGCGCCCGGGCTGGGATGCGCCGGTGTTGCGCGAGCCGGTGGCCTGAGTTCGCCGTTCGTCCTCTGCGCCTTCTGTAGGAGCGGCTTCAGCCGCGACAGGCGTTACCGATAGATCCTGTCGCGGCTGAAGCCGCTCCTACAGGAGGCGGGAGACGCCTGGCCCGGTGTCAGGAATGCGAATGCCCATGTGCATGGCCGTGCCGACGCGCATGGCCGTCGTGATGGTCGTGATCGTGATCCGCATGTGCGTGGTGCGTCCCCTGCGCAGCACGCGCCGGCGTCCCACACGGTTGCGCGCCGCAGTGCCCGGCTTCCATCTGCAGGGTGATGTGGTCGATGTCGAAGCGCGCATGCAGGCCGTCGCACAGGGCCGCGCGCAGCGCGTCGGCGTCGGCGCCATCGGCGATCACCACGTGCGCGGTCAGTGCCGGGGTGCTTGAGGCCAGCGCCCACACGTGCAGGTCGTGCACGTCCTCCACGCCCGCGGCGCCGAGCAGATAGGCGCGCAGCGCGGCCATGTCCACGCCCTTGGGCACGCCTTCCAGCAGCACGTTGATGGCCTCGCGCAGCAGCACCCAGGTGCGCGGCAGCACCCACAGGCCGATCAGCACCGCCAGGATCGGGTCGATCACCTTCCAGCCGGTGAGGCGGATCGCCAGCGCGCCGACGATCACCGCCACCGAGCCGAGCATGTCGCTCCACACTTCCAGGTAGGCGCCCTTCATGTTCAGGCTCTCGCCGCTGCCGGCCTTGAGCAGGCGCATCGAGATCAGGTTGATCAGCAGGCCGAACGCGGCGATGCCGAGCATGCCGACCGTGGCCACCTCCTGCGGCTGGCGGAAGCGCTGCACCGCCTCCCACAGGATGTAGGCGGCGACCACGAACAGCATGCCGCCATTGAACAGCGCGCCCAGCGCTTCCAGCCGCGCGTAGCCGTAGGTGCGCTTGGCATCGGGCGGGCGCCGGCTCAGCCGCACCGCGACCAGCGCGATCATCAGCGCCAGGGTATCGGTGGCCATGTGCGCGGCATCGGACAGCAGCGCCAGGCTGTTGGTCAGGAATGCACCGGCGATCTCCACCAGCAGGAACGTGGCGGTCAGCCCCAGCGCCCACCACAGCGGTTGCTCGTGGCGGATCTCGGTCGGTGCATGGCTGTGGTCGTGTCCCATGAGCTGGCCTGGCGGTGCGTGCGAAGAAGAGGCACCACCTTAGATCGGCGGCGCTGCGGAGACTATTACACCGCAACTACACGCGACCGGCCCGTTAAGCCACTGCACGGATGCAACGCTGGAGCCTGTGTCGGCAACGCGACGCAGGGTGACGGATCGATCCAGCGGCAACCGCGCCGTGGCCAGGATTCGCTGTCGCATGCAACCGTCGCGGCGCGATGCGTTACGGAGATCGGCACGCGCCTTCCGGGAGGCCGACCGCAAGCAGCCTACGTACAGCCTCTGCGCCAATCCGGCGCGTCACGGCAGCCACCACACCAGCAGCGCGCCGATGGCGGCCAGCGCCAACAGCGACAGCGTGCCCGCGGCCAGCACCCGGCCGCCGGACGCCAGCACCGAGCGCAGGCTCACCGACAGGCCCAGCGCCGCCATCGCCAGCAGGGTCAGCAGCGCCGAAACGCGCTGCGCCGCGTGCGCCAGCGCCAACGGCAACAGGCCCGAGGAACGCAGCAGCATCATGCCGACGAAGCCCAGCACGAACCACGGCAATACGCGGTGCAGCGGCAGCCGCGCAGCGCCTGGGCGGCCACCGAGCAGCCCGAGCAGCAGCAGCACCGGTCCCAGCATCAGCACCCGCATCAGTTTGACCAGCGCGCCGACCTGCGCGCTGATGGCGCCCACCGGCAGCGTCGCCGCCAGCACCTGCGGCACCGCGTACACGGTCATGCCGGCGAGGATGCCGTAGTGCCGCTGATCCAGTCCGAACAGCGGCAGCGCCAAGGGCAAGGCCAGCACCACCACGATCCCCAATGCCGCGGTGAACGCGATCGAGGCCGCCACCTCGTCCGAATCGGCGTCGATCACCGGCGCGGCGGCGACGATCGCCGAGTTGCCGCAGATCGCATTGCCGCAGGCCACCAGCGTCGCCAGCCGTGCCGGCAACCCGAGCAGGCGGCCAATGCCGTAGCCGATGCCGATCGCCAGCAACACGGTGGCCGCGATCAAGCCCAGCAGCACGCCGCCAGCCGCACCGACCGCACTGAAGCTGACCGATGCGCCGAGCAGCACGATCGCTACTTCCAGTGGCAACTTGGCAGCGAAAGCGATGCCGGCGTCGGCATGCGCCGGCAGCGGCGACGCGGTGCGCAGCAGCGTGCCGAGCGCGATCGCGAACACCAGCGCATCGATCCACGGCCGGCCCAGCCAGCGCAGTTGCATGCGTTCCACCAGCATGGCCAGCGCCGCGACCGCAACCGCCAGCAGCAGCCCCGGCAGCAGCGCCATGAGGTTACCCGATGTCTTGTGCATGGCCGCCCCCCTGTCGAAGTGGCCGCAGGATGCACCCGCCGATCCTGTCATTCCATCGCATAATGCTGGATAGTTCGTTCGGTCCAATCGAACGATCCCGCCGTGACCCTGGAACAACTCGCCCTGTTCGTCGCCGTCGCCGAACGCCAGCATCTGACCCTTGGCGCGCAGGCCGCGCATCGCACGCCGTCGGCGGCCAGCGCCGCGATCAAGGCCCTGGAAGCCCAGTACGGCGTGCCGCTGTTCCACCGGGTCGGCCGCGGCATCGTGCTGACCGCCGCCGGCGCGGCGTTCCTCGAGGAGGCCAAGGCGATCCTGGCGCGTACCCGCGCCGCGCAGTTGGCCTTGAGCGAGTGGCGCGGCGTGCTGCGCGGCACCCTCGACCTGCACGCCAGCCAGACTGTGGCCAGCTACTGGCTACCGATGCGGCTGATGGCATTCCATGCGCGCTTCCCGCAGATCGAAATCCGCCTGAGCGTCGGCAACACCGAAAGCGTGGCGCGCGCGGTCGCCGCAGGACGTGCGGAACTGGGGTTCGTCGAGGGCGGCGTGCACGACCCGCAGCTGCAGTTGTCCGTTCTCGGCCAGGACCGCCTGGTGCTGGTCGCCGCGCCGACGCACCCGCTGGCCGGACGCCTGCGCCTGGGCCTGGCGCGACTGGCCAAGGCCAGCACCTGGATCATGCGCGAACCCGGCTCGGGTACGCGCTCGGAATTCGAGGCGGCGCTGCGCGCGACCGGGGTCGCGCCGGAGCGCCTGCGCGTGGCGCTGACCCTGCCCTCGAACGAAGCGGTGCTGTCGGCGGTGCGCGCCGGCCACAGCCTGGCGGCGATCTCGCAACTGGCCGCGGCGCCCTGGCTGGAGAGCGGCCGCCTGCAGCGCGTCGGCGCGGCGCTGGGCGCGCGTGCGTTCCATGCGCTACGCCATCGCGAACGCAGCCTCGGCGCCGCCGCCGCAGCCCTGCTCGACAGCGGCGGCGAGAGCGCCGCACGCGGCTGACGGCGATCGCGCACCGGCAGCAAATGCTTCATTCGCAATGTCCTCATGGTGATAACCCTGCGACCTTCCAGCGCGGCCCCGCCGATTGCGTGGCGGAACGATGGCGACGCACGCAGGGGGGAGGCGCTGACGCTTCAACCGAAACCGATCTTCAACGCCTCCGCCGCATCTCCAAGCCCGCGAAACCGCGTCGCCCCAGCGATGCATGCCCCCACCGCGCATGGCGGTGAGGGATCGCAAGCGGTCAGCGCAAGCGCGAGAATGCACCGATACCGGCGATCGCCAGCCGCTCGGCGGGCAGCGCGGTTTCGGCGAACGATAGCCGCAGGTAGCGGACCTGGCGGACCTCGGGGAAATTCAGCCGCTGGGTCGAGAGCGCATAAGCGATATTGGCCAACTCACCGGCGCCGGCCGACTGCCAGTGCTGGCCATCTTCGCTGCTTTCGGCGCGATAGCCTTTCGGCGGCGCCGCGCCTTTCAACACCGTGCGCGAGGGGGTGAGGCTGAAGCCGGCGACTTGACGCAGCGTGCCGAGGTCGATGGTCACCTGCGCCGGATGGCCAGGCGTGGGCGCGGGCGCGATCCAGACCGTGCCGGCATCGTCGTCGAGCAACGTCTCCGCCCCCGGCGCGCTGGCCTCGACGATTCGCCAACCCGCAGTGGACAGCACGTCCGGCGCGTTCGCCGTCGGCCGCGCGACCGCAACTGGGGCGACCGCGCGGAACAGCGCGACTTCGCTGATCGCCGGGCAGACCGGCGCCTCGAGCACGAGCAGGCGTACACGGCGCGCGGCGACCGGGCGATCGAGCCGCAGGATCCGCTGCGCACCGATGCATTGAGCTTCGGCCAACCGCCGCCATTGCCCATCGACCTCGGCTTCGATCGCGAAGCGGGTGACGCGCACACCCAGCGGCAGGTATTCGCGCAGCCGGATCAGGTCGAAGCTGCGAACAGCCGACAGTTCCAGCGTCAGCGTCGGCGTGGTGACGTCGTCCGGCGTGGACCAGTAGCTGTCCGGCTGGCGGTCGAGCACGCGCGCCGGCTCGAATCCGGGACCGCGAGACGCGCTGGCGCTGGCCTTGGCGCCCTTGGCCAGATCTATGGCGAAGCTGGCGCGGATCGCGTCGCCGAAACTGCGCAGCACCGCAACGTCGTGGTCGGCGATGCGGCCGCGCCGGTCCGGCGGAAGATTCAGGTTCATGGTGGTGCCGCGCGCGACGGAGGTGTCGAAATAGCGCACCAGATTCTCCGGGCTGCGCACCTTGCCGTCTTCATCGGCATGGTAGAACCAGCCCGGGCGGATCGAGGTGTTGGTTTCGGCGGGCCACCACAGGGCCGCCCCGCGCACGCCGGCGTTGCCGTTTTCCTGGGTGTAAGGGGCATTGGGCATGGTCGGCCAGCACGGATCGCCGGCAACGCCGTCCTCGTTGCCGACCCAGCGGATATCCGCGCCAAGCGGGTCGAAGGTACAGGCCATCGGCTGGTGCTGGTGGACCAGCTCGATCATCCGCGGCCAGCTGTAGTACGCCGGCGCATCGATCTTGCGGGTTTCGCGCGCGCCACCATAGTAGCCGTCGCCGCCATTGGCACCGTCGAACCAGAACTCGAACAAGTCGCCATAGCCCGTGCACAGTTCGACGATCTGCTTACGGAAATAGTCGAGATAGGCAGGACGACCATACTCGGCGTGGTTGCGATCCCAAGGCGACAGGTAGACACCGAAGGCCAAACCGGCGCGTCGGCACGCCGCTGCCATTTCGCCGACGATGTCGCCCTTGCCGTTCTTGTAGGGCGAATTGCGAATGCAATGCTCGGTCAGGCGTGTCGGCCACAGGCAGAACCCATCGTGGTGCTTGGCGGTAAAAATCAGCCCTTTCAGATTGCCGGACTTGGCAGCGGCAACGATTTGATCGGCGGAGAAATCGCTGGGATCGAACTTGCGCGGATCTTCGTCGCCGTAGCCCCATTCCTTGTCGGTAAAGGTGTTCATCGCAAAATGCACGAACGCATATTGCTCCCACCGATGCCAGCGCAGCTGCCGCGCGCTGGGCACCGCGCCCCACGGCGCCGGCCCCTTCGGGCGCGGCGCAGCCGCGATCTGGGCGGCGGATGCGCTGAAACCTGCGGCGACGGCCACAACACCCGTGGCAAGAAAGCTACGACGATCGATCATTGGCGCCTCCGACTCTACACAAGCGCGGATCTTAGCTTTTCCGACGGCGCAAGGGTTCTGCCGCGAAGCCATGGATGGTGACGCTACGCCAGAGTGGCGCCACCCTGTCATTTGGTGGCTGCACACGTCCATACTTGCCCACAGTCAGTCATCCCGAAATCCTTCAAGCCATTGAATTCGATGCAAAATAGAGAGAAACCCCAAGTCCCTGGAAGCGCGGTGGAACACACTCCGCTGATGAAGCAGTTCTTCGCCGCAAAGTCCGAGTACCCGGACCTGCTGCTGTTCTTCCGCATGGGCGATTTCTACGAGCTGTTCTACGACGACGCACGCAAGGCGGCGCGGTTGCTGGACATCACCCTGACCCAGCGCGGCAGCTCCGGCGGCGCGCCGATCCCGATGGCCGGGGTGCCGGTGCATGCCTACGAAGGCTATCTGGCACGGCTGGTGGCGCTGGGCGAGTCGGTGGCGATCTGCGAGCAGATCGGCGATCCGGCGTTGGCCAAGGGCCTGGTCGAGCGCAAGGTGGTGCGCGTGGTCACGCCGGGCACGGTCACCGACGAGGCACTGCTCGACGAGCGCCGCGACACCTTGCTGATGGCGATCGCGCGCAACAAGCACGGCTACGGTCTGGCCTGGGCCGATCTGGCCGGCGGCCGCTTCCTGGTCAACGAGGTCGATAGCGAGGACGCACTGGAAGCGGAGCTGGCGCGATTGGAGCCGGCCGAGCTGTTGGTACCCGACGAGGACCAATGGCCGGAGTTCCTGCGCGAGCGCCGCGGCGTGCGCCGCCGCGCGCCGTGGCTGTTCGACGCCGACAGCGGCCGCCGCCAGTTGCTGCACTTTTTCCAGCTGCACGACCTCAGCGGCTTCGGCATCGACGACAAGCCGCGCGCCACCGCCGCTGCCGGCGCCCTGCTCGGCTATGTGGAGGAGACGCAGAAGCAGCGCCTGCCGCACCTGACCGCGATCGCAATGGAAACCGCCGCCGAGGCGATCGCGATGAACGCGGCCACGCGCCGCCACCTGGAGCTGGACACGCGCGTGGACGGCGATACGCGCAACACCTTGCTCGGCGTGCTCGACAGCACGGTCACGCCGATGGGCGGGCGCCTGCTGCGGCGCTGGCTGCACCGCCCGCTGCGCCTGCGCGAGGTGCTGGTGCAGCGTCACCACGCGGTCGGCACACTGATCGATCGCGGCGCCGATGCCGATCTGCGCGATGCGTTCCGCGCGCTCGGCGATATCGAACGCATCCTCACTCGCGTGGCGCTGCGCTCGGCGCGGCCGCGCGATTTCTCCACGCTGCGCGACGGCCTGGGTCTGTTGCCGGCGGTGCGCACGATCCTGGCGCCGCTGGATTCGCCACGGCTGGCCGCGCTGGCCGCGGAACTGGGCCAGCACGACGAGATCGCGCACCTGCTGGCCTCGGCGATCGCCGAGCAGCCGCCGCTCAAGCTCAGCGACGGTGGCGTCATCGCCGCCGACTACGACGCCGAGCTGGACGAACTGCGCCGGCTCAGCACCCACGCCGACCAGTTCCTGATCGACCTGGAAGCGCGCGAGCGCGCCAGCAGCGGCATCGCCACGCTGAAGGTCGGCTACAACCGCGTGCACGGCTACTACATCGAGATCAGCAAGGGCCAGGCGGACAAGGCGCCGGTGCATTACACGCGGCGGCAGACGTTGACCAACGCCGAGCGCTACATCACCGAGGAACTGAAGAACTTCGAGGACAAGGTGCTGTCGGCGCGCGAGCGCGCGCTGTCGCGCGAGAAGCTTCTCTACGAAGCCTTGCTGGATACCTTGGGCGATCGCCTGGAACCGCTCAAGCGCGCCGCCGCTGCGCTCAGCGAACTGGACGTGCTGGCCGGCTTCGCCGAACGCGCGCAGGCGCTGGACTGGGCGCAGCCGGAACTGGAAAGCGCGCCATGCCTGCGCATCGAACGCGGCCGCCATCCGGTGGTGGAAGCGGTGCGCGAGCAGCCGTTCGAACCCAACGACCTGGACCTGCATCCGGACCGGCGCATGCTGGTGATCACCGGCCCGAACATGGGCGGTAAATCCACCTACATGCGCCAGAACGCGTTGATCGTGCTGCTGGCGCACATCGGCAGCTACGTGCCGGCCACGCGCGCGGTGATCGGCCCGATCGACCGCATCCTGACCCGCATCGGCGCCGGCGACGACCTGGCGCGCGGCCAGTCCACCTTCATGGTCGAGATGGCCGAGACCAGCTACATCCTGCACCACGCCAGCGCGCAGTCGCTGGTGCTGATGGACGAGATCGGCCGCGGCACCTCCACCTACGACGGCCTGGCCCTGGCCGACGCGGTGGCGCGCCACCTGGCCCACCACAACCGCTGCTACACCTTGTTCGCCACGCATTATTTCGAGCTGACCGCATTGGCCGACGAATCGGTCGAAGGCGGTGCCAGCGGCATCGCCAACGTGCACCTGGACGCGGTCGAGCACGGCGACAAACTGGTGTTCATGCATGCGGTCAAGGACGGCCCGGCCAATCGCAGTTTCGGCCTGCAGGTGGCGGCGCTGGCCGGCCTGCCCAAAGCCACCGTCGCGCAGGCGCGGCGGCGGCTGGCGGAACTGGAGCAACGCGGCGGCGAGAGCCACGCCTCGCAGATGGCGCCGCAGGCGCTGGACGCGCCGCAGCAGTTCGGCTTGTTCGCCGCCGCCCCGTCGGCGGCGCAGGACGCGCTGGCGGCGCTGGATCCGGACGAACTGACGCCCAAGCAGGCACTGGAAGCGCTTTACCGGCTCAAGTCGCTGCTGTAGCGCGGCGCGTCTTCAGCCCTTCTCCCTTCGGGGAGAGGGGTTGGGGTGAGGGTCCGGCGCGAAGCGTCTCGCGGCGTTTGGGTGCACGAGGCTGCGCCCGGACCCTCACCCGCCCCTGCTGGGCACCGTCCACCGAAAGGAGGCCATGGTCGCGGCGGGAGAAGGAACAGCCGTTAGGCGGTCGCTGGCGCCACGCGGGGCGGCATGTCCGGCTTCGGATGCGCCGCGATCAATGCAGCGTCGATCGCACTGGCGCGCAGCAATGCAGGACGATCGCCATGGCGCTGCGCGAACGCGGTGAATGCCGGGCGCGGTTCGAGCAGGCCGATGCGCATGTAGTACGCCAGGCATGCGGCGGTATACAGGTCGGCCGCGCTGAAGCGGTCGCCGGCCAGGTACTCGCGGTCCGCGACCGCCTGTTCCAGGGTCTGCATCAGGTCGGCCTCGCGGCCATAGCCGGCGCTGCGTGCCGGCGCCAGCGCGCCACCGTCCTTCGCGGTCAACAGTCCCTCTACCGGCCCGGACATGAAGAACAGCCAGCGGTAGTAGTCGGCGCGCGCCGGCGATCCCGGCGGCGGCGCCAGTTGCCGCTCCGGCACCAGATCGGCCAGGTAGGCGCAGATCGCCGCGTTCTCGGTGACCACGGTGTCGCCGTGGCGCAGCGCCGGCACCTTGCCCATCGGATTGATCGCCAGATACTCCGGCGCCTTCATCGTGGTGTCGTAATCGAGGATGACTGCCTGGTATGGCAGGCCGGTTTCCTCCAGCATCCAGCGGGCAACGCGGCCGCGCGACAGGTGGTGGGTGTAGAGCACGAGTTCGGTGGACATGGGCAGATTTCCGTGGTGAACAGCCTGCAGTCTGGCCCTGCCCTACTGACAGCTGTTGTCAGTGGTCGGCGCCGTAGCCGGTGGCCGCGCGCCAGCGCTTGATCAGCAGATGCCGGCGCGAAGGATAGCGTTCGCCGTCGTCGGCCAAGGCCAACACCCGGTCGGCACGGAAGTGGCGGAAATCGCGGCGCAGTTCGCACCACGCGGCGATCATGCCGTAGCCGCCGAAGAAGGCCATCGCGAACGGCCAGATCAACCGTTGCGAGGCCGCGCCATTGGCATCGCTGTAGTCCATCCGCAGCACGTGCTCAAGGCGGATGCCATGGCGCAGCACCGGCAGCCACGGTGCCGGCGGCGGCAGGTCTGCGGCGGCGGGCACCAGCAGTACGCTGGTCTCGATCGACAGGCGCAGATTGCCGGGCAGCGTCGCAGCGATCCGCGCCACCGCGCGCTGCGCTGCCTGCGCCAGTTCCGGATCGGACTGGCGCGCCACCCAGCGCGCGCCCAGGGTCAACGCCTCCAGTTCGTCCTCGGTGAAATTCAGCGCTGGCAGCAGGAAGCCGGGCCGCAGCACGTAGCCGACGCCGGGATCGCCGAGGATGTCGGCGCCCTGCTCGCGCAAGGTCGCGATATCGCGGTACAGCGTGCGCAGGCTGACCCCCAGTGCGGTGGCGAGCTCGGCACCGGCCACCGGCCGGCGGCGCCCGCGCAAGGCGTCGAGCAGGTGCAGCAGACGGGTCGCGCGGATGGCCATCGCGACAGGATAGTGGGCTTTGCCTTTTCCGATCGCTGCCGTGCGGGTTCGCCGTCGCGCTCCACAATGTTTCCTATGCGCCAGGCACGCGCATGCGGCCGATCGCCGATCTCCACAGCGGCACACGACGCACGCCTGCGCGCCGTCATCCATCCAGTACCAAGATCCATCGGCGCGATCCGGTCAAAACGCGGACACTGTCTGCGGCGATCCTCGAACCGCCTACGCATCGCCATCCCATAGATATTGCCTATCGATCCCGTAGGATCATTTGAATTCCCCAATGCAACGTCCCCGCCTATCGTGTCTACCAATCGCCGTGCGCCATGCTTGCATTCGTTGCATCCTTGCGCCCGGCCCCGCAATCACGCGCACCGTCCGACCACGGCGCGCGGCCACCCCGCGTTCACCAAGGTAGCCCTAACCATGACCAGCGAATCGAAGTGCCCGTTCCACAGCGCCGCCAGCAGCGGCACCACGAACAAGGACTGGTGGCCGAAGCAATTGCGCGTGGACCTGCTAAGCCAGCACTCGTCCAGATCCAACCCGCTGGGCGAGGCGTTCGATTACGCCAAGGCCTTCAACGCGCTCGATCTGCAGGCGCTGAAGCAGGACCTGCACGCGTTGATGACCGATTCGCAGGACTGGTGGCCGGCCGATTTCGGCCACTACGGCCCGTTGTTCGTGCGCATGGCCTGGCATAGCGCCGGCACCTACCGCACCGGCGACGGCCGTGGTGGCGGCGGCCGCGGCCAACAGCGCTTCGCCCCGCTCAACAGCTGGCCGGACAACGTGAACCTAGACAAGGCGCGGCGCCTGCTGTGGCCGATCAAGCAGAAGTACGGGCAGGCGATTTCCTGGGCCGACCTGATGATCCTCACCGGCAACGTCGCACTGGAATCGATGGGCTTCAAGACCTTCGGTTTCGCCGGCGGCCGCGAAGACACCTGGGAGCCGGACCAGGACGTGTACTGGGGCCGCGAAACCAGCTGGCTGGGCGGCGACGTGCGCTATGCGCATGGCTCGGACGGCGTGGACAAGGCCGGCGGCGTGCTGGTGTCCGACGACGACGCCGATGGCGACGTGCACACCCGCAATCTGGAGAACCCGCTGGCCGCGGTGCAGATGGGCCTGATCTACGTCAATCCGGAAGGCCCGGACGGCAATCCCGATCCGCTGCTCGCCGCCAAGGACATCCGCGACACCTTCGCGCGCATGGCGATGAACGACGAAGAGACGGTGGCGCTGATCGCCGGCGGCCACACCTTCGGCAAGACCCACGGCGCCGGCCCGGCCGACCACGTCGGCCCCGAGCCGGAAGCCAGCGACCTGGGCGCGCAGGGCCTGGGCTGGCACAACAGCTTCGGCAGCGGCAAGGGCGGCGACACCATCACCAGCGGCCTGGAGGTCACCTGGACCACCACGCCGGCGCAGTGGAGCAACGATTTCTTCGAACACCTGTTCAAGTTCGAGTGGGAGCTGAGCAAGAGCCCGGCCGGCGCGCACCAGTGGGTGGCGAAGGATGCGCAGGCGGTGATCCCGGATGCGCACGATCCGTCGAAGAAGCATCTGCCGACCATGCTCACCACCGACCTGGCGCTGCGCTTCGACCCGGCCTACGCCGCGATCTCGCGCCGCTTCCTCGAGCACCCCGAGCAGTTCGCCGATGCTTTCGCCCGCGCCTGGTTCAAGTTGACCCACCGCGACATGGGCCCGCGTGCGCGCTACCTCGGCGCGGACGTGCCGGCCGAAGAACTGCTGTGGCAGGATCCGATCCCCACGCTGGACCACGCGCTGGTCGATGCGCAGGACATCGCCGCGCTCAAGCAGACGCTGCTCGGTTCCGGCCTGAGCATCGCGCAGCTGGTCTCGACCGCGTGGGCCGCGGCGTCCACCTTCCGCGGCTCGGACAAGCGCGGCGGCGCCAACGGCGCGCGCATTCGCCTGGCGCCGCAAAAGGATTGGGAGGTCAACCAGCCCGAACAGCTGGTGCAGGTGCTGGCCACGCTGGAGCGCATCCAGGCGCAGTTCAACGGTGCGCAGCGCGGCGGCAAGAAGATCTCGCTGGCCGACCTGATCGTGCTCGGCGGTGCGGCGGCGGTCGAGCAGGCGGCCAAGAATGCGGGACAGACGCTGACCGTGCCGTTCGTGCCGGGGCGCATGGATGCCACGCAGGCGCAGACCGACGTCGCATCGTTCGCGGTGCTGGAGCCGATCGCCGATGGCTTCCGCAACTACAGCAAGCGCCGCTATGCGGTGCCGGCCGAGGCGCTGCTGATCGACAAGGCGCAGTTGCTGACCCTGACCGCACCGGAGATGACCGTGCTGGTCGGCGGGCTGCGCGTGCTCGGCGCCAATGTCGGGCAGTCGGCGCATGGCGTCTTCACCAAGCGCAGCGACACGCTGAGCAACGACTTCTTCGCCAACCTGCTGGACATGGGCATCGAGTGGAAGGCGACCTCGGACACCAGGGAGGTGTACGCAGGCCGCGACCGCGCCAGCGGCGAACAGAAGTGGACCGGCACCCGCGCGGACCTGGTGTTCGGTTCCAACGCGATCCTGCGCGCGCTGGCCGAAGTGTATGCCAGTGCCGATGCGCAGCCGAAGTTTGTGCGCGACTTCGTCGCCGCGTGGAGCAAGGTGATGCAGTTGGATCGTTTCGATCTGGCCGCGTGAAGTCGACGGCCTGCCCGGTGCATCGGGCAGGCTGATGGTCGGTCGGGTCTGCCAAGGATGATCCAGGGCCGGTCGGCGGCCGCATTTTCTGCGCCACGCGACACACGCGAACGCTCTGGCTTGCCGGGGCGTTTTTGCGTGAGCGTCGTGGCATGGATATCACGACGGTACGACTGATGCGAAGCTGGTTTGTGGAAGTGACTTGGGATTAATCTCAAACCATTCCGTCCCGACGCTCTGCAACACTGACAGGCTCACCGCTTCGTTCGTCGCGACTGAAGCCGCTCCTACAGGGGATCTGCGGCGTGCTGGCTGGGTGTACTGCAGGAGGGACTTCAGTCCCGACACTCTCCGACACCGATCGGTTCACCGCTGCGTTCGTCGCGGCTGAAGCCGCTCCTACAAAAGGGTAGGCGCGGCAAGGGCACACCGGCCCTTCGATCGTACTCCGCTTCTACAGCGCGTCCAGATCGCCCAGCGCGCGGATCAGGCGCCGTGCGCGCTTGTCAGGCTTGCCATCGGGGGCCCTGTAGCCGTTGCGTTCGGCGTGGCGTTGCGCGCGTTGCTGCGCGCGCCGCTCGCGCGAGGCGTCGCTTTCCAGGTACAGCGTCTGCGCGACGCTGGCCGGGCCGCGGTCGTCGCTGAGCGCCAGCACCTGGATCTCGAACACCTCCTCGCCGCGCTCCACGCGCAACTGCTCGCCCACGCGCACCGCGCGCGAGGATTTCGGCCGCTGCCCGGCCACGCCGACCTTGCCGGTTTCCACCGCCTGCTTGGCCACGCTGCGGGTCTTGAAGAAGCGCGCGGCCCACAGCCAGACATCCAGCCGGACCACGCTCGGTTGCGCTAACGGTTCATTCATCGTGCTGACGGAAATCCACCTGCATGGGTTGGGTGTCGGGTCGCTCGCCGGACCACCGCAGCGACGGTTGCGGATGGCAGCGCTGCCGGCGCTGGCTGAGCGCCAGGCCGTCGGCGCGCGGCGACAGCGCGCTGTCGTCCTCGCCGACCAGGCATTGCGGGCGCTCGCCGGGCCGCACCTTGGCATCGCCCCAGCGCGCGCTGTCGTCGCAGCCAGCCAGGACCAGCACCAGCGCGCTGCATCCGATCCACTGCAGATGGCGGCGCGATTTGGGCATTGCAAGTTCCTCTGCTTGGTCATGTGTGCCGCCAGCTGTGCCAGCCACTGCAAGCCGGCCCCCGCATCGACGCATTCAGCCTAGGACGTTGCCGGCCACGCCACACCTGCCATGCGTTGCCTCCCCGGAGTCGCGTGCAGGTGTTAGTGTGCGCTGCTTCCCGTTCCCGTCCTGCAGGCACGCGATGCCCAAGTCCGCCGCGCTCACCGAAGGCCCGATCGGCCGGCAGTTGCTGCTGTTCGCGCTGCCGATCCTGGCGGGCAACATCGCGCAGTCGCTGAACGGGTCGGTCAATGCGATCTGGGTGGGCCGCTACCTCGGCGAGGCGGCGCTGACCGCGGCGGCCAACGCCAACAGCATCATGTTCTTCCTGATCGGCTCGGTGTTCGGCATCGGCATGGCCGCCACCATCCTGATCGGCCAGGCGATGGGCCGCGGCGACGTGCTGCAGGCGCGGCGGGTGATGGGCACCAGCGCCACATTCTTCCTCGGCATCTCGGTGTTGATCGCGGCCGGCGGCTGGTGGCTGGCGCGGCACCTGCTCGCCGCGATGGGCACCCCGGCCGCCTCGCTGCCGCTGGCCGAGGCCTATCTGCGGGTGATCTTCCTGGCGATGCCGCTGCTGTACGCGTTCGCGTTCCTGTCGGCGGCGCTGCGCGGCACCGGCGACTCGCGCACGCCGTTCCGCTTCCTGCTGCTGTCGGTGGCGCTGGACATCGGCTTCAATCCGCTGCTGCTGTTCGGGCTGGGGCCGTTCCCGAAACTGGGCATCGCCGGCGCCGCCTGGGCCACGCTGATCGCGCAGGCCATCGCCCTGAGCGGGCTGCTGCTGTACCTGCGGCACAAACGCCATGTGCTGTGGCTGGGACGACAGGACGCGGGGCTGTTCCGCATCGATACGACGATCCTGCGCGCACTGGTGGTCAAGGGGGTGCCGATGGGCCTGCAGATGGTGCTGATCTCGCTGGCGATGATCGTGATGATTTCGATGGTCAACGGCTACGGCACCGATACCTCGGCCGCCTACGGCGCAGCGATGCAGTTGTGGACCTATGTGCAGATGCCGGCGATGGCGATCGGCGCGGCGTGCTCGTCGATGGCCGCGCAGAACGTCGGCGCGCAGCGCTGGGACCGGGTCGCGGCGACCGCGCGGCAGGGCGTGCTGTTCAACTTCCTGCTGACCGGCGCGCTGATCGCGCCACTGATCCTGCTCGACCGCTGGACCTTGTCCCTGTTCCTGCCGCCGCACAGCGCGGCGCTGGAGATCGCGCGCCATCTCAACCACATCGCGGTGTGGTCGTTCCTGTTCTTCGGCGTGACCTTCGTGATCTCCGGCGTGGTCCGCGCCACCGGCGCGGTGATCCCGCCGCTGCTGATCCTGGCGCTGTCGCTGTGGGGCATCCGCGTGCCGTTCGCACACCTGCTGCAGCCGCAGTTCGGCGCCGATGCGGTGTGGTGGAGCTTCCCGACCAGCTCGATCTGCGCAATGTCCTTGTCGCTGGCCTATTACCGCTGGGGCAACTGGCGCAAGGCGCGCATGCTGAGCCAACCGCGCGCGGAGGAAATGGCGCATCCGGCGGAAGTGCCGGCGGCGCCGCCGGCCGCGGTCGCGGAGGTGTCGATCGCGCAGGATCCGGCGCGCTGAGCGCCCGCCTTTTGATCGAGGCAGTCGCCTGTGGGAGCGGCTTCAATGGCGACGGACTCTCTCGGGAAGTCCAGTCGCCACTGAAGCCGCTCCCACGTACAGCCTGCGGCGACTCCGGGAAAGTGCTCTCGCTTCGTTTCGGCCGAAGCGGCATCGAGGGAACGCGGTCGGCACTGGAGCACCCGACGCTCTAGCTGCGTGGATGGTCCGCGGCTGCGCTCGGTCGCGGTTGAAACCGCTCCTACAGGGACTTGCGGCGAGCTGTCTGGAGCACTGTAGGAGGGGCTTCAGCCCCGACCGGAACCTCCAACCCACTTCATGCCCAGCGCAAGCACGGCACACCTAGCGCAGCGCGCAGCCACCGCGCATCGCAGACACCCCGCCCCACAAACGCAAACGGCCGCCCGAAGGCGGCCGTCGCGGCAGCGACCGGAGTCGCTGTGGGATTACTCGGCCTTGGCGGCGGCCGCAGCGGCCTGGCGCGCGACCTTGGCCTGCGCAGCGGCGGCCAGATCTTCCTTGATGCGGGCGGCCTTGCCTTCCAGGCCACGCAGGTAGTACAGCTTGCCGGCGCGGACCTTGCCGCGGCGCTTCACTTCGACCGAGTCGATGATGGCGCTGTGGCTCTGGAACACGCGCTCCACGCCGAAACCGTGGGAGATCTTGCGCACGGTGAACGAGGAGTTCAGGCCGGCGTTCTTGGTGCCGATCACCACGCCTTCATAGGCCTGGACGCGCTCGCGGTTGCCTTCCTTCACCTTGACGTTGACGACGATGGTGTCGCCCTGGTTGAACTCCGGCAGCTTGCGCTGGATCTGGGCGGCTTCGAAGTCGGCCAGGATGGTCTTGTTGAGCTTGCTCATGGTGGGCACCGCTTGTGTCTGGTGAGGTGGTCCGGCAGTCGCCGCACGGCGATTGCGCGAGGCGATTACGCGATATCGGGGATGGGCCAAGACGCAGAGGGCTTGACCGGAAAGCCGGGCATTTTAACCCAGTCGTGCGGCCATGGCTAGGGCTTGGAGGGATTTTCCTGCACGATGGCCGGATCGGCCTGCAGGCCCTGGCGGAATTCCTGCAGCAGGCGGCGGTCGGCCGCGCTCAGCGCCGCTTCGTCCAGGAGGTCCGGGCGCCGCAACCAGGTCCGGCCCAGCGCCTGCATGCGCCGCCAGCGCGCGATCGCGGCATGGTTGCCAGAGCGCAGGATGGCCGGCGCTTCGCCCAGCGCGTGTTCGCGCGGATGGGTGTAGTGCGGGCAGTCGAGCAGCCCGTCCGGGCCTTCGAAGCTGTCCTGGGCGGCGGACTCGGCATCGTTCAGCGCGCCCTCCTGCAGCCGGGTGACCGCATCGACCAGCACCGCCGCGGCCAGCTCGCCGCCGGACAGCACGTAGTCGCCGATCGAGATCTCCTCGTCCACCGCGGCGGCGACGAAGCGCTCGTCTACCCCCTCGTAGCGCCCGCACAGCAGCACCAGCCGCGGCAGCGCCGCCAGTTGGCGGGCCTTGGCCTGGGTCAGCGGCGTGCCCTGCGGGCTGAGGTAGATCACCGGCGCCGGTTGCGGGTCGGCCTCGCGCACCGCCTGCAGGCAGGCCTGCAGCGGCTCGATCATCATCACCATGCCCGGGCCGCCGCCGAACGGACGGTCGTCCACCTTGCGGTAGCCGCCGCTGGCGTAGTCGCGCGGGTTCCAGCCATGCAGCGCCAGCAGCGCGCGCTCCTGCGCACGGCCGACCACGCCGAACGCGGCGCACTGGGCGACGAACTCGGGAAACAGGCTGATGACGTCGATGCGCATGGGCGGACTCGGGACTCGGGACTCGCAGAGCCTGGGCGGCCGCTGGATCGGCGCAAGCCCCCGGCACCCTCAGAATTCGGGGTCCCAGTCGACCACGATCAGGTTGGCGTCGAAATCCACCGACTTGACGTAGTCCGGCTGCACGAACGGCAGCAGCCGCTCGCGGTCGCCGCGCACCACCAGCACATCGTTGGCGCCATTGGAGAACAGGTGCGAGACCTGCCCCAGGGCCACGCCGTCGACGGTGCGCACGTCCAGGCCTTCCAGGTCCACCCAGTAGTATTCGTCGGGCTTGGGCGGCGGCAGGGTATCGCGCGCCACGTAGATCTCGGTGCCGCGCAACGCCTCGACCGCATCGCGATCGGTGACGTCGGGCAAGCTGACCACCAGATGCTTGCTGGATTCGCGGCCGCGCACGCCGCTGAGGCTGCTCTCGCTGCCGTCGGGCTTGCGCACGATCCAGGGCTGATAGCGAAAAATGGCGAGGCGCGGCTCGGTCCACGACTCGAGCTTGGCCTCGCCACGTACGCCGAAGGCGCCCAGGATCCTGCCCAGCAGGATACGGCGCTGGCTGTCTTTCATAGGGGCAAACACCGAAGGGCCGCGCCAGGCGCGGCCCGCAGGATCAGGCCGCGGCGGCCTGGGCCTTCGCTTCGCGATACAGGTTGCGCACCTTGTCGGTCAGCTGCGCGCCGTTGGACACCCAATGGTCCACGCGCGGCAGGTCGAGCACTATGCGCGGCTCGGCGCCCTGCGCGACCGGGTTGTAGTAGCCCAGGCGCTCGATGTTGCGGCCGTCGCGCGCGCTGCGCACGTCGGTGACGATGATGTGGTAGAAGGGACGCTTCTTGGCGCCGCCACGGGTAAGGCGAATCTTGACCATGGTTGAGTTTCCGGTATTGCCCAGTCGCCAGGATGGCGCGGTAAGCCGGCGATTATAGCGGGCGGGCGGAACGCTGCCAAGTCGCTCCCCCCGACCCGTCAGATGGCTTGCCAGGCTTGGGTCTCGAGCGCGGCGTCCAGCATTTGCAACAGCTCCGCGACCGGACCCAGTGCCTGCCCGTCCACCGCGGCGATGGCCTGCTGGCCGCGCGCGTTGCAGGCGAAGGCGGCCACAGGCCCGGCCAGTTCGCGCAAATGCAGCGGCCGCACCTGCTGGGCCACGCCGAGCGCGGCCAGACCGGCCTGCAGCAGCCGCTCCTGGGTGCCGCGCAGGGCCGGCGCCTGCGGCCACAGCATGCTCCGCCCGTCCCAGGCGCACAGGTTCCAGGTCGAGCCCTCGGCGACCAGGCCCTGCGCATCCACGAACAGCGCATCGTCGAAACCGGCCTGCAGCGCCAGCCGGCGCTGGTGGAACAGGGCAAAGCTGCCGGCGTGCTTGATCTGCGGCAGTTCACGCGCGAACACCGCGCTGCGCAGCCGCAATGGCGTGGTGTCCGCCTGTACGGGCGCGGCCAGCGACACCAGCAGTTCCGGCGTGCAGGCCGCATCGGCACGGCGGAAATCGAAGTCGCGCGCGAACACGCTGGCGCGCAGCGACGCAGCGCCGCTGCCGAATGCCTGCAGCGCCGCGCGCAACTCGGCGCGGATCCGATCGGCCGGCAGTTCGCTGCCGAACAACGAGCGGGTGGCCTCATCGAGCCGCTGCAGATGCAGGTCGAAGCCGCGCACCGCGCCGTCGCGCACCTGCATCGTGCTGAAGTGGCCGTAGTTGACCAGCGCCGGCGCGGCCAATGCTTCCGCGCTCGCTGGCCTCCCGTCACAGAACAGTCTGGCGCTCACAGCAGCGCCTGCGCCTGGTCCCACCAACTGTCGAGCAGCGTCGCCGCCGGCTGCGCCGGCGCCATCCATGCCGACTGCCCGGCCCAGGCCTGCA
>NZ_CAPJ01000383.1 GCF_000331775.1 Xanthomonas translucens pv. translucens DSM 18974 | reverse complement strand
AGCGCGACTGGCACGCCTGGCGCGACGCGCATCCGCAGCTGCGCGTGGCCGCGATCGCCGGCAACCACGATCGCGCGCTGGCCGGCGCCGGATTGGACATCGCGCCGCTCGGCGCACAGGTCGAAGACGGCCCGTTCGCGCTGCGCCACGATCCGGCGCCGCACGCGCAGCTGCATGTGCTGTGCGGGCACCTGCATCCGCTGGCGAAACTGCCCGGCATGCGCCAACGCTGGCCAGCCTTCTGGCTGCGCGAACGGATGACGGTGCTGCCCGCGTTCTCGCAGTTCACCGCCGGCGTGGTGCCGGTGCTGGAGGCGGGCGAACGCCTGGTCGCCTGCGTCGAAGGCGCGGTGCTGGCGTTGCCGGTGGCGATGCAATAACGCGCAGTCCTGGAGACTCAGATCATCCCTGTGGGAGGGACTTCAGTCCCGACGCTTTACCGATGACGCGTCGGGACTGAAGTCCCTCCCACAGAGAAGCGACGGCGCCGCGGCATCGCAACAGACCGACCGATCGCAGAAACGACGTCGGTCGCCACCTGCACGAACGCACTGGCTCACTGCAGCTGTTCGCCCTGCGCCTGCCCCGTCGCAATCCTTGGCACGGCCGCCGTCTCCGCCAGCGCCTGCAGAAATTCCGGCTCCAGCGGCAGCTTGCCGAACCAGCCGTGCTGGGTGCCGCTGAGTACGCGCAGCATGTGTCCGCGGCCGCCGGGCATGCGTCCGGCCGGCAGCATGCCGAGGTCGCGCACGCGCGCCAACAGGTCGCGCTCGGACTGGAACAGCGGCGTCAGCCAGCGGCTCCAGCACTGGTACACCGCCACATGCGCATGCCGCTGCGCCTGGTAGCGCGCCAGCGCCGCATCCAGGTCCGGCGCCTCGCGCAAGGCCTCGCTCAGCACCCACGCATCCATCAGCGCCATGTTGACGCCCTGCCCCAGCTGCGGGCTCATCGAATGCGCCGCATCGCCGGCCAAGACCAGACGACCGCGGTACCAGCGCTGCTGCACCGCGTCGCGATAGCTGGCCCGCGCCAGCTGCGCCGGCGCGCACACCTGCGCCAGGCGCTCGCGCGCCTGCGGCCACAGCTGCGCCACCTCGTCCAGCCACGCGTCCATGCCGCGCGCCTGCCAGGCATCGAAATCGGCGGTGGGCAGGCTCCAGAAGAAACTCATGCGCGGCTCGGGATCGCCCGGGCGGGTGCCGACCGGCAGCAAGCCGATCATCTTGCGCGCGGCCACGTAGCGCTGGCGCAATTCGTCGGCGAAGGCCCAGTCGCCGCGCGGCAGCAGGCACCACAGCGCACCCCACGCATAGACCCGGTCCAGGCGCGTGCCCCGCACCTGCGCGCGCAACGCCGAGGCCGCACCGTCGCTAGCGATCACCAGGTCGAACGGGCCATGCCAGCGGCCATGCTGGTCCTGCACCCGGCGCAGGCCATCGTCGATGGCCACGATGCGCGTGTCGCGCTGCAGTTCGGCATAACCGTCCCATGCCTGCGCCAGCAGCGAGAACAAGGCGCCGCGCTGCATGCCCAGTCCGAACAGGCGCGCATCCAGATCGCGGTAGCGCATGTCCATCACCGCGCGGCCGCACGGCGTCTCGCCGTACAGGCGCCGCACCGGCGCGCCGTGCGCCAGCGCGGGTTCGAGCAGGCCGATCCGCCACAGCACCTGCAGCCCGGTCGGCTGCAGCAGGAAGCCGGCGCCGACCGGACCCGGCTGCGGCACGCGTTCGAACACCTGTACCCGATGGCCGTCACGCGCCAGCAGCAGCGCCAGGGCCTGGCCCGCCGTACCGTAGCCGACGATGCCGATCTGCATCCGTTGCTTCATCGCATCCACTGATTGCGGGCGACACCGCCGCGGTATCGCCATCCATAAAAAACCCCGCCGAAGCGGGGTTCAAAAACAGCTCAGCCGAGCAAGCGATTTACTCGACAGGCGTAATATTGGAGGCCTGCGCGCCCTTTGGACCCTGGGTCACGTCATAGCTGACACGCTGTCCTTCCTGCAGGCTGCGGAAGCCCTTGGAATTGATCGCGGAGAAGTGCGCGAATACATCGGCGCTGCCGTCTTCCGGTGAAATAAAACCAAATCCCTTGGTGTCGTTGAACCACTTGACGGTACCGTTCGGCATGGTGATGCGAGACCTTGTGCAATGAATGGGTGGTGGTTGTGCGGCAGCCCGCACCGGCTGAGTATGCAAAGCTTGCGCAACGAAGACAATCACCCGCGCGCCAGTTCGCCGATCAGCTCCGGCAGCCCCGCCGACGCCCCCTCCACGTTCGCCAGCACCTCGCCCAGGGTGATCTCCTGCGCGTCGCCGCAGCCGGCGGCCCAGTTCGCCACGATCGCCAGACAGGCGTATTCCAGGCCCAATTCGCGCGCCAGGCCCGCTTCCGGCATGCCGGTCATACCGACCAGATCGCAGCCGTCGCGACGCAGCCGGGCGATCTCTGCAATCGTTTCCAGGCGCGGCCCCTGGGTGGCGCCGTAACAACCGCCATCGACCACCTCGGCACCGGTCACGCGCGCGGCGGCCAGCACCTTGCTGCGCAGCATCGGCGAATACGGGTGGCCGAAATCCACGTGCAGCACTTCGCTGCCCGGCTCCTCGCTGAGCGTGGACACGCGGCCCCAGGTGTAGTCGATCAGTTGGTCAGGGCAGGCCAGCACGCGCGGCCCGAAGCGCTCGCCGATGCCGCCGACGGTGTTGAGCGCGAGCACCCGGGTGGCGCCGATTTGCTGCAGCGCCGCAAGGTTTGCGCGGTAATTGATCTTGTGCGGCGGCAGCGAATGGCCTTCGCCATGGCGGGCCAGGAACGCGACCCGGTGGCCGAGCAGCGTGCCGATGCGCAGCGGGCCGGACGGGCTGCCGTAACGGGTGTCGACCTGGCGGGTCTCCACGTCGTCCAGCTGTGCGAGCTTGTAGACGCCGGTGCCGCCGATGACGGCCAGTGCGATGTTGTCCATGCGGATCCTCGAATCAAAACGTGCGCACGCAGCGGCCACGACGGCCGGCGCGCGAAGGGAAAAGGCGCCGCGCCTTATTCCTTCATCGCGTAGATCGCCGGCAGGTTGCGCAGGCCTTCGTTGACGTCCATGCCGAAGCCGAACACATAGCGGTCGGGCACGTCCACGCCTACGTAGTCGGCGTTGACGTCGTCCACGCGGCGGTCGTGGCGCTTGACCGTCATCGCGGCGATGCGCACGTCGGTGGCGCCCTGCTCCAGGCACCATTCGCGCACCGCCAGCAGGGTCAGGCCTTCGTCGAGGATGTCGTCGAGCAGCAGCACGCGGCGCCCGTACAGCGCGGTGGCCGGGCGATGCTTCCACACCAACTCGCCGCCGACGGTCTCGCCGCGGTAGCGGGTGGCGTGCAGGTAATCCAGCTGCAGGTCCTGGCCGCGCGCGCCCAGCTCCAGCGCCAGCTGCCCGGCGAACGGCAACGCGCCGTGCATGATGGTCAGGTAGACCGGGATCTCGCCGCGGTAGTCGGCGGCGATGGCGTCGGCCATGCGCGCAATGGCCTGGTCGAGGTGCGGACGATCGACCAGCAGGTCGGCCTGGGCCAGGGCCTGGGCGATGGTGAGAGTGGACATCAGGCGGTTTTTCCGAGGGTTGCGAGCAGGTGGGATTGGGTGTGGCCGTAGCGGGCATCGGCGAGCAGGCCGTCCCAGCCGAGGGCGCCGCGGCCGATCAGGCCGAGCAGCGCGGCGGTATTGAGCGGGCGCTCGCGCACCGCCTGCAGCGATGCTTCGACCAGTTCCGGATGGCAGACCAGGACCACGTCGCAGCCGGCGTCCAGGTGCGCGGACACGCGCGCGGCGACGCCACCAGCGGCGAACGAGGCGGCCATGCCGATGTCGTCGGAGAACACCACGCCGCGGAAGCCCAGTTCCTGGCGCAGGATCTGCTGGATCCAGCGCGACGAATAGCCGGCCGGTTCCGGCGCCACCTGCGGGTAGACCACGTGCGCCATCATCACCGCATCGGCGCCGGCGCCGATGCCGGCGGCGAACGGCAGCAGGTCTTCCTGGCGCAGCACCTCGAGCGGGCGCGGGTCTTCGGCGTTGTCGACGTGGGTGTCTTCCAGCACCGTGCCGTGGCCCGGGAAGTGCTTGAGCGTGGCGGCCATGCCGACGCTATGCATGCCGCGCACGTAGGCGGCGGTGAACGCGGCCACCACCTGCGGATCGTCGCTGAAGGCGCGGTCGCCGATCGCGCGATTGCCGCGCGCCAGGTCCACCACCGGGGCGAAGCTCAGGTCCACGCCGCTGGCGCGCACCTCGCTGGCCATCAGCCAGGCATGCTGCTCGGCCAGCGCCAGCGCCGCATCGCGGTCGCGCGCGTACAGCGCGCCGAAACCGTGCAGCGGCGGCAAGGCGCTATAGCCTTCGCGGAAGCGCTGCACGCGGCCGCCTTCCTGGTCAACGCAGATCAGCTGCGGCCGCGGCGCCGCGGCGCGGATCGCCGCGGTCAGCTCCACCAGCTGCGCCCTGGAGGCGAAATTGCGTTTGAACAGGACCACACCGGCGACGGCATCGTGCTGCAGCCAGTCGCGTTCCTGGGCGGTGAGTTCGGTACCGGCGACGCCGATCGCGAGCATGCGGGGATTCTCCTGCCAGCGCTGTTCAGCGCGCCTGGGCGGCATTGTCGCAGATGCCGGCGCCGGCGACAGGCCGACGCGGCGCCGTACGCTGCCAGCGCGTGCCGATGGCACGCCGTGACTGCTCCGCGTTGCGGTGGTGTGACCGGCCTACACCGCGCAGCCGTCGGCGCCGCCGTCCTGGGCCGCGTCGGGCGCTGGCGGCAGCAGGCCGCGCAGAGCCGCGGCGAACACCTCCGGCGGCTGCGCGCCCTGGATCGCATGGCGGCCGTCGATGAGATAAGTCGGCACCGCGCGGATGCCCATCGCCTGCGCCTGCTGCAGCTGCGCCTGGATCTCGGCCAGGCCTTCGTCGCCGTCCAGCAGCGCCTGCACGCGCGCGGCAGGCAGCCCGCCAGCGGCACCGGCGGCGAGCAGCGTGCCGGCTTCGGCAAGGTTGCGCCCTTCGGCGAAATGCGCGTGGAACAGCGCCTCGGCCACCGCCTCGGCGTCGCCTTCGCGCGCGGCCAGCCACAGCAGCCGGTGCGCCGGCAGCGTGGTCACCCGCACCTGGCCGCGGTCGAAGTCGAACGGCAGGCCCTCGGCACGCGCGGTGGCCTGGGTCTGCGCCAGAATCTGCTCGGTGCGCGCGGCACCGCCGAACTTGGCTTCATAGGCCTTGCGCAGCGGCACCGGCTCGGTGCCGGCATCGGGATCGAGCAGGTAGGGATGCCAGTGGATCTGCAGCGCCGGCGCATCCGCGCCGAGCGCGGCGATGCCTTGCTGCAACCGGCGCTTGCCGATCCAGCACCAGGGGCAGACTACGTCGGACCAGATGTCGAGGCGCATGAGGATCGGGACTCGGAACTCGGAACTCGGAACTCGGAACTCGGAACTCGGAACTCGGAACTCGGAAAAGCATACGGCAGATCGCCGTGGTCGCTGCCATGTGGCGGCGATGCCGTTTCCGGCGCTCAGACGCGCGGCCAGCGGCAGAACGGATGCGAGGCCAGCGCCAGGTTGTAGTAGCGCGCATCGTCGGTGACTTCGGCGCCGATCCAGTCGGGCTTGGCGAAGGCCTTCTCGGCGCTGTCCAGCTCGATCTCGGCGACCACCAGCCCGGCGTTGTCGCCGAGGAACTCGTCCACTTCCCACAGATGGCCCTGGTGCTGCACCAAATGCCGGCGCTTGTCGATCAGCCCGCCCACGCACAGCGCCAGCAGCGCGCGCGCATCGTCCAGCGGCAACGGATACTCGAACTCCTGGCGGGTGTGGCCGAGCGCGCGCGACTTCAGATTGAGGAACGCTTCCTCGCCCTGCAGGCGGACCCGCACCGAGGCCTTCTGTGCGCCACTGTCCATCGCCGCCTGGTCGTTGATATAGCCCTGCGCCATCGGGATCACCCGATGCGCTGCAGCGCGCCAGCCATCACCTATGACGAGGAATTTGCGTTCGATTTCGATAGCCATGGGAGTGGGGATTGGAGATTCGGAATTGGTCAAAGCATAAGCCAGCACGCAGACGCCGCTGTTACGAATCCCTATTCCCGGCTTTTCACAGCCGAACGGCTGGTCATCCCCAATCCCGGCTTCTCGAACACCGCAATGCTCTCCACATGCGCGGTATGCGGAAACATGTCCATCGCGCCGGCGGCCTTCAATACGAAGCCCTGCTCGTTGACCAGGTAACCGGCGTCGCGCGCCAACGAGCCGGGGTGGCAGCTGACGTAGACGATGCGCTGGAACGTGTCCAACGGCAGCTGCCGCAACACCTCGATCGCGCCGGAGCGCGGCGGATCGAGCAGCAGCTTGTCGAAGCCCTGCTGCATCCACGGCGCCTGGCGCTGGTCCTGAGTCAGGTCGGCGGCGAAGAACTGCGCGTTGTCCAGACCATTGCGCTGCGCGTTGTCGCGCGCCCGCACCACCAGCCCCGCATCGCCTTCCACGCCCACCACCTCGCGCACCGTGCGCGCCAGCGGCAGGGTGAAATTGCCCAGCCCGCAGAACAGGTCGAGCACGCGGTCGCCGGGCTGCGCGTCGAGCAGCGCCAGCGCGTGCGCGATCATCTTCTGGTTGAGCGAGGCGTTGACCTGGATGAAGTCCAGCGGCCGGAACGCCAGCTCCACGTCCCACTGCGGCAGCCGGAACGCCAGCGCCACGTCCTGCGGGTACAGCGGATGCACGCTGTCCACGCCGCCGAGCTGCAGGAAGATGGCGAACTCGTGGGCCTGCGCGAACGCCACCAGCGCTGCCTGGTCGTGCGCGCTGAGCGGCTGCATGTGGCGGAAGGTCAGCGCCACCGCGGCATCGCCGGCGATGAATTCGATCTGCGGGATGTCGCGCTTGCCGTCCAGGCGCTCGACCAGTTCGGCCAGCGCGCTCACCTTGAAGCCGATCTGCGGGATCACCGTGTGGCACACCGACAGGTCGGCGACGAAGCGCGGGTCGAGCTCGCGGAAGCCGACCAGGGTCTTGTCCTTCTTCTCCACCCGGCGCACCGAGAACCGGCCCTTGCGCCGGTAGCCCCAGGGTTCGCCGGACAGCGCCGGCAGCACCGTCTGCGGGGTCACGTGGCCGATACGCTCCAGGTTCTCGGTCAGCACCCGCTGCTTGGCCAGGATCTGCTGGTCCTCGGCCAAGTGCTGCAGCACGCAGCCGGCGCAGACGCCGAAGTGCGGGCAGCGCGGCTGTACCCGCTGCGGCGATGCTTGCAGCACCTGCAGGGTACGCGCCTCGTCGAAATGGCGGTTGCGCGCGGTGGGTTCGGCGAGCACCGTCTCGCCGGGCAGCGCGCCGGCCACGAAGGCGACCTTGCCGCCCTCGCCCTCGGGGCGGGCGACGCCGCGGCCGTCGTGGCTGAGGTCGGCGATGTCGGTCTGGAACGGGGTGCGGTCTAGGCGTTTTCTGGATCGGGCCACGTGGCGGCAGGCTGCGGGCGGAAAAGGGCGGCTATTGTCGCAGATGCGCCAGGGCCTGCCGATGCGCCGGGAGCGGCCGTGCCATGCCTGGCGGCGTGCGCCGACGCCTCCCCACGAGTGCTCAAGCTCAGCCCCTCGAGTGGCCCCGGCCATGCCGCTGCGGCCAGCAGGCCCAGCGCGGGGCCGTCCGCGGCGCCCGCTTGCGGACGCGACGATGGCAGCGCAAAGTGGTGCGACGCATCGGCGCAGCCGCTAAGATGCGCCCAGGCCGCATGGAGGCATAAGGATGTCATCGACCCAGGACCCTGTGACGCGACTTTTGCTGGTCGAGGACGACCCGATCAGTCGCGCGTTTTTGCACGTGACGCTGCAATCCCTGCCCGCGCAGGTCGATCTGGCCGACTCGGTCGCTTCCGCGTTGGCCAGTGCGCAGGCGCAGGAACACGATCTTTGGCTGATCGACGCCAACCTGCCCGACGGCAGCGGCGCCGAGCTGCTGCAACGCCTGCAGCGGCAGCGCCCCGGCACCCTGGCGCTGGCGCATACCGCCGATGCCAGCGGCACGGTCCGCGAGCAGCTGCTCGGCGCCGGTTTCGCCGAAGTGTTGTTGAAACCGCTCAGTCCCAAGCGCCTGCTACAGGCGGTACGCCGCTTGCTGGCGCGCGGCCGCGTCGGCACCGCGCCGGGCGCGGTGGAGACTGCGGTGGACTGGGACGAGACCACTGCGCTGGTCGCGCTCAACGGCGAACGCTCGCACCTGATCGCGCTGCGCGAGCTGTTCCTGGCCGAATTGCCCGGCACCCGCGACGCGGTCGCCTCGGCGCTGCAGCTCAGCGACGAACAGGCGGTGCGCAACCACCTGCACCGGCTGCAGGCCAGCTGCGGCTTCGTCGGCGCCGCGCGGCTGGCGCGCGCGGTGCGCCAGCTGCAGGGCGACCCGGCCTCGTCGCAGGCGCGCAGCCAGTTCAGCGAGGCGGTGGCGGCGTTGTTGCATTGAGGCCGGGACTCGGGACTCGGGACTCGGGACTCGGGACTCGGAAAAGCATGGCATGTCGTTGCCATGCGCCATCCAGCGCCGGAGTCGCGGCAAAAAACGCGAGCGCCGCGCGGAGTTCCATCCGCTATTCCCGCACGGCGCCGTCCACGAACTACGCCGTTCCGGGTCCCTGGTCCCCGGTCCCCGGTCCCGGCTCTGCTGTTCCGGGAGTCCCGAGTCCCGGCCCTGCTGTTCCGAGTCCCGACGTAAACCGGCCCGCACGCGCCAGATCCTCCAACATCTCCCACGACTTCAGGCCGCGCCCACCGAGGTGATGCATGAGCACCACGCGCATGCCGCGGCGCAGGCCGGGCAGGTCTTCGGCCACCGGCATCTCGTCGGCGGCCAGCGCCAGCAGCGCGCGGCCGGTGGCCATGCCGCTGCGCTGGTCGTGGCCGCGGTCGCTGAGCAGGCGGCGCGGGCCGTGTTCAGCGTCCAGCACGTAGCGCGCGGCCGGGTCGATCGGCTCGCCGTCGCCGTCGTGGCGCAGGTCGAAGCCGACCCCCAGCGCGTCCAGCAGATCGCGCTCGAAACAGCGCAGCGTCCACGCCAGCGGCGCCTCCGCGCTCAGCCGCGCGCGCACCCGCGCGTAGGCCAGGTACAGGTCCGGCGCAGGATCGTCGCGTGGCGCCAGGCGCAGGGTCAGTTCGTTGATGTAGAAGCCGGCGAGCATGCCGTCGCCGCTCAGGCGCGGCGCCGTGTCCACCGCCTCGGCCGCACGCAGCTGGGCCAGCTCGCCACGGCGCTGCGCGCTGAAGCGGATCGACTGCAGCGGCTGCAGCGCGGCGCGCAGCGGCTGCTTCTTCGGCCCCTGCACGCCTCGCGCCAGCACGCCCAGCCGGCCGTACTGCACGCTCAGTACTTCCACCAGCAAGCTGGTCTCGCGCCAGGGGCGCGCGTGCAGGACGAAGGCGGGTTCATGTTCTATCACGGCCGGGACTCGGGACTGGGGACTCGGGACTCGTAAAGGCTGAAGCGGATGAAGCCACTCAAGCGCCGCGCAATCGATCGACCCAGCCTGGGGCCAAACTCAAGCTCCATGAGACCCGTCCCGAGTCCCGAGTCCCGAGTCCCGAGTCCCGAGTCCCGAGTCCCGGCCTTATTCCCCGTACCCGAACGCCTTCAGCGCCGCCTCGTCGTCCGACCAGCCTTCGCGCACGCGCACCCAGGTCTCCAGGAACACCTTGGCGCCGAACAGGCGCTCCATCTGCTGCCGGGCCTTGGCGCCGATGTCCTTCAGGCGGGTGCCACCCTTGCCGATCACGATCGCCTTCTGGCCCTCGCGCTCGACCCAGATCACCGCGCCGATACGCAGCAGCGCGCCGTCCTCGGCGAAGCGCTCGATCTCCACCGTGGTCGCGTACGGCAGCTCTTCGCCGAGCTGGCGCATCAGCTGCTCGCGCACCAGTTCGCCGGCCAGGAAGCGCTGGCTGCGGTCGGTGATCTCGTCCTCGCCGAACATCGCCGGGGCTTCCGGCACCAGCCCCAGCAAGTCGCGCACTAGCGCTTCCAAGCCCTTGCGCTTGAGCGCGGAGATCGGGTGCACCGCGGCGAAGCTGCGACCCTCGCTGACCTGCTGCAGGAACGGCAGGAGCGCGGTCTTGTCCTTGAGCCGGTCGACCTTGTTCACCACCAGCACCACCGGGATGCCGGAATCGCTGAGCACGTTGAACGCCAGCGTGTCCTCGTCGTCCCAGCGCCCGGCCTCGATCACCAGCAGGCCGGCGTCCACGCCTTCCAGCGAGCCGCGCGCGGCGCGGTTCATGACCCGGTTCATCGCGCGCTTCTGCTCGCGGTGCAGGCCAGGGGTGTCGACCAGCACCAATTGCCCTTCCGGGAAGCTGGCGATGCCCAGCAAGCGGTGCCGGGTGGTCTGCGGGCGGTTGGAGACGATGCTGACCTTGGCGCCCACCAGGGCGTTGGTCAGGGTGGACTTGCCCACGTTGGGGCGGCCGATCACGGCCACGCTGCCGCTGCGGTAGGGAGACGCTTGCTCGTTCACTTGCTCGAATCCAGTTGCTCGATGGCGGCGGCGGCGGCCTGTTGTTCGGCCAGCCGTCGCGAGGTGCCCTCGCCCTCGGTCATGAGGGCAGGCTCGGCGAGTACGCAGCGTACCCGGAATAGCTTGGCGTGTTCGTCGCCGGTTTCGCTGGTCAGTTCGTAGCTCGGCAGGGTCCGCTGCCGGGCCTGCAGCCATTCCTGCAGGCGGGTCTTGGCGTCCTTCTCCGGCTTGCCCACCGGCAGTGCGGCCAGCGCCGTCTCGAACCAGGGCAGGATCACTGCACGGCAGGCCTCGAATCCGGCGTCCAGATAGATCGCCGCGACCACCGCCTCGACCGCGTCGGCCAGGATCGAATCGCGGCGATGCCCGCCGGACTTCATCTCGCCCGGCCCAAGCGTCAGCCGCTCGCCCAGTTCCAGCTGGCGGCCGATGGTGGCCAGCGAGGCCTCGCGCACCAGTTCGGCGCGTGCGCGGGTCAGCGCGCCTTCGTCGGCCTTGGGCCAGCGCCGGTACAGCGCCTCGGCGATCAGCTGATTGACGATGCTGTCGCCGAGGAATTCCAGCCGCTCGTTGTGCGGCGCACCGGCGCTGCGATGGGTCAGCGCCTGCGCCAGCAGCTGCGGGTCGGCGAAGCGGTGACCGATGCGGTCGCCGCGCAGGATCGTTTTACTGGCCACCGCGCGTCGTCAGGTCCTGGGTGATGTCGAACTTGCCGACCACGTCCAGGTTGGCGACCAGCGGCTTGCGCACTTCATAGGCCACATGCATCTTCCAGCCCGAATCCATGCGCTCGAACTTGACGTCGTCCGGCTTCACGTTGTCCGAGTTGTTGATGTCCAGGCGGCGGAACAGCAGCGTCTTGGCCTGCGTCGGATCCATGTCGGCGCTGCCCGGTTCGGTGGCCAGGCCCTTCATCGCCGAGCGCACCGCGTAGTACTCCATGTACATCGGGAACAGCTTCATGCCGATGTAGGCGAAGAACCCGACCACCGCCAGCACGATCACGAACGAGGTCAAGGTCATGCCACTTTGCTTGTGCTTCATCGCGCTTCCCCTTACGCCGGACATCACTGGATACCGGTCCCGATCCGCGAAGGATCGAAACTGCCGCTGCAGAACCAGCCTTCGCAATTGAGCCAGACCAGGAACGCCTTGCCGCGCAGATTCTCCTCGGGCAGGAAGTGGGTCTGGGTCCAGAAGCGGCTGTCTTCGCTATTGTCGCGATTGTCGCCCATCACGAAATACTGGCCCGGCGGCACCACCCAATCGCCCTGGCCGGCCGGATTGTTGCGATCCAGCCACTCCAGTTCGGTGTGGGTGCGGCCCGGCAGGTATTCGGTGAGCAGCGTGGAACCGGTCATCTCCGCGCCCTTGCCCTTGCCGACGTACTCGCCGCGGACCTGGTACTTCATCGGCGTGCCGTTGATGTACAGGGTATCGCCGTGGAAGCCGATGCGGTCGCCGGGCAGGCCGATGACGCGCTTGATCCAGTTCTCGTCCGGCTTGTGCGGCGGCTTGAACACCACCACGTCGCCGCGCTTGGGCTCGCTGGTCGGGATCACCTTCTGGTTGGTGACCGGCAGGCGGAAGCCGTAGGCGAACTTGTTGACCAGGATGAAATCGCCGACCAGCAGGTTCGGCATCATCGAACTGGACGGAATCTTGTACGGCTCGGCGATGAAACTGCGCAGGATCAGCACCACCGCCAGCACCGGGAAGAACGCCCGCGAATAATCGACGAGCACCGGCTCGGTATCCAGCAGACCGGCGCGCGCGGCGCGGCGCTTGGCGAAGAACAGCTTGTCCAGCAACCAGACGATGCCGGTGGCGAAAGTCAGGACCACCAGCGCGATTTCAAACCATTTCATTCTTATTCCTTCGGAATGGGAATCGGGAATCGGCAATGGGGAATCGGAAAGGCAAGAGCGCCCGCTCTTCCCATGCCCATTCCCTGTTCGCCACTCCCAGCTACTTATCCATCTGCAGCACGGCCAGGAAGGCTTCCTGCGGGATCTCCACGCGGCCGACCTGCTTCATGCGCTTCTTGCCTTCCTTCTGTTTTTCCAGAAGTTTCTTTTTGCGCGACACGTCGCCACCATAACATTTGGCCAGCACGTTCTTGCGCATCGCCTTGACCGTGCTGCGCGAGATGATCTGCGAGCCGACCGCGGCCTGGATCGCCACGTCGAACATCTGCCGCGGGATCAGGTCCTTCATCTTCTCGCACAGCTCGCGGCCGCGCCGGTCGGCGTGGCTGCGGTGCACGATGATCGACAGCGCATCGACCTTGTCGCCGTTGATCAGCGTATCCACGCGCACGAACGGGCCGGCGTCGAAGCGCAGGAAGTGGTAGTCCAGCGAGGCGTAACCACGCGATACCGACTTGAGCTTGTCGAAGAAATCCAGCACCACTTCGGCCATCGGCAGTTCATAGCTGATCTGCACCTGGCTACCCAGGTAGTTGATGCCGATCTGGCTGCCGCGCTTTTCCTCGCACAGGGTGATGATGTTGCCGACGTAGTCCGGCGGGGTCAGGATGTTGGCGCGGATGATCGGTTCGCGGATCTCCTCCACGTTGTTCAACGGCGGGAGCTTGGACGGGTTGTCCATCGGGATCACGCTGCCGTCGGTCTTGAGCACCTCGTAGACCACGGTAGGCGCGGTCGAGATCAGGTTGAGGTCGTACTCGCGCTCCAGCCGCTCCTGCACGATCTCCATGTGCAGCATGCCGAGGAAGCCGCAGCGGAAGCCAAAGCCCATCGCCTCGGAGCTTTCCGGCTCGAAGCGCAGCGCCGCATCGTTGAGACGCAGCTTGTCCAGCGCTTCGCGCAGGTCGGGGTAGTCCTCGGCATCGACCGGGAACAGGCCGGCGAACACGCGCGGCTGCATTTCCTGGAAGCCGGGCAGCGCATGCGGCGCCGGGTCGGCGGCCAGGGTCAGGGTGTCGCCGACCGGCGCGCCGTGCACGTCCTTGATCGAGGCGTTGATCCAGCCCACTTCGCCGGCGCCCAGCGCGGTCAGTTCCTTGCGCTTGGGAGTGAACACGCCGACCTTGTCGACCAGGTGGGTGCGGCCGGTGGACATCACCAGGATCTTGCTGCCCGGCTTGATCTCGCCCTGCATCACCCGCACCAGCGAGACCACGCCCAGGTAGTTGTCGAACCACGAGTCGATGATCAACGCCTGCAGCTTGTCGGTGTCGCGCGGCTTGGGCGGCGGGATGCGGTGCACGATCGCCTCCAGCACCAGGTCCACGTTGAAGCCGGTCTTGGCGCTGACCGCCACCGCGTCTTCGGCGTCGATGCCGATCACCGCCTCGATCTCGGCCTTGGCGCGGGCGATGTCGGCGGTGGGCAGGTCGATCTTGTTGAGCACCGGCACCACTTCCAGGCCCTGCTCCACCGCGGTGTAGCAGTTGGCCACCGACTGCGCTTCCACGCCTTGCGCGGCGTCCACCACCAGTAGCGCGCCCTCGCAAGCGGCCAGCGAGCGGCTGACTTCGTAGGAGAAGTCCACGTGGCCCGGGGTGTCGATGAAGTTCAGCTGGTAGACCTGCCCGTCCTTGGCCGTGTACGGCAAGGACACGGACTGGGCCTTGATGGTGATGCCGCGCTCACGCTCGATCGGGTTGGAGTCGAGCACCTGCGCTTCCATCTCGCGCGCCTGCAGGCCGCCACAGAGCTGGATGATGCGATCGGCCAGGGTCGATTTGCCATGGTCGACGTGGGCGATGATGGAGAAATTGCGGATGTTCCGCATCGAATCAGAGGACATGAGGTGGGCGGCGGCCAGGACCGTCGTCAGGATAACGCGCCATTATCGCATGGCCGGAGGGAGCCAGGCGCGCCGGCGGCGGCACGCAGGCGTCAGCGGCGGCACGGGCACCGCCCCGGAAAGCAAACCCCAATGAAATCAATGGCGCCCAGCGAACCTGGGTTCGCTGGGCGCCATTGGCAGTGCGTCGAGCGAGCGCTCAGTCGACGCTGATCGCGATGAACTGGCTGGCCGGGCTGCCCGGCGCGCGCACCAGCAGCATCACCACATCGCCCTTCTTCGCGCCGGCGGTGAGCTTGCGGAACTGCGCCGCGTTGGACACCGGGGTGCGCCCGACCTGCAGCACGATCATGCCCGGGCGCAGCTGCGACTTGCTCGCCACCGCGCGGCTCACCTGCGCCACCTGCACGCCCTCGTCGGCGCGCAGCCCGAGCTTCTGCCGCACCGGCGCCGGGATCTCTTCGACGCTGATGCCCAGCGCGCTGCTTTCCGCGGCCTGCGGCGCCGGCGCCGCCCCGCCGCGGCCCGGTTGCTGAGGCCCCATGGCCAGGCCGTCGTCGCTGAGCGCGCTCAGGGTCACGCTGATGTCGCGCGGCTTGCCGTCGCGGATCACGGTCACCCGCGCCTTGCTGCCCGGCGGCAGCATGCCCACCAGCGGCGGCAGGTCTTCGCGGGTGTTGATCTTCTGCCCGTTGAAGGCAACGATGAAATCGCCCGGCGCGATCCCGGCCTTGGCCGCGCCGCTGCCCGGCTGCACGCCGTTGACCAACGCGCCGCGGGTGTCGGTCAGGCCCAGGCCCTTGGCCTCGACATCGCTGATGTTCGGCTGCATGGTCACGCCGAGCATGCCGCGGCTGACCTTGCCGGTCTTCTTGATCTGCTCGACCGCGCTCATCGCCAGGTCGATCGGGATCGCGAAGCTGATGCCCATGTAGCCGCCGGAAGCGGAGAAGATCTGCGAGTTGATGCCGACCACTTCGCCGCGGGTGTTGAGCAGCGGGCCGCCGGAATTGCCCTGGTTGATCGCCACGTCGGTCTGGATGAAGGGCACGTAGCGCTGGTCGGCGTAGGGATTGCTACGCCCGGTGGCGCTGACGATGCCGGCGGTGACCGAGTGGTCCAGGCCGAACGGCGAACCGATCGCGACCACCCACTGGCCGGGCTTGAGCAGGTTGGAATCGCCCACGCGCACCGTCGGCAGGTTCTTGCCGTCGATCTTCAGCAGCGCCACGTCGTACTGCTGGTCGCTGCCGACCACCTTGGCAGTGAACTCGCGGCGGTCGGTCAGCTTGACCTTGACCTCGCTGGCGCCATCGATCACGTGGTGGTTGGTCAGCACGTAGCCGTCCGCCGAGATGATGAAGCCCGAGCCCATCGAACGGCCGCCGGGGCCGGCGTCGTCGTCCGGCCCCTGCTGGCCGGGCATCCCGGGCATGCCCGGCTGGCCCGGCATCCCTTCCGGCCCGAAGAAGCGGCGGAAGAATTCGGGGATCTGCGCGTCGTCGGGCATGCCGCCGGCGCCGGCGCGGGTGGCCGCGGCCTTGCGGCTGATGGTGCTCTCGACGTTGACCACGCCGGGCCCGACCTGTTCGACCAGATTAGT
>NZ_CAPJ01000384.1 GCF_000331775.1 Xanthomonas translucens pv. translucens DSM 18974 | reverse complement strand
CTGGACGAGATCGTGCTGGTCGGCGGCGCCACGCGCATGCCGCTGGTCGCCAGGCTGGTCACGCGCATGTTCGGCCGCTTGCCGATGCGCCACATCAACCCCGACCAGGCGGTGGCGCTGGGCGCGGCGGTGGCGGCCGGAATGAAGGCGCGCGACGCCGCGCTGGAGGAAGTGATCCTCACCGACGTGTGCCCGTACACGTTGGGGACCGAAGTCGCCTCGCACGACGCGCAAGGCCAGCTGCGCACCGGCCTGTTCCACCCGATCATCCAGCGCAACAGCACCGTGCCGATCAGCCGCGAGGATACGTTCTACCCGATCCACGACGCGCAGGAACACCTGGTGATCGACGTCTACCAGGGCGAGAGCCCGCTGGTGGCCAAGAACATCAAGCTCGGCGAACTGCGGATGGCGCTGCCCAGGCACCTGCCCAAGGCCGAGAAAGGCATCACCACCCGCTTCACCTACGACAACAACGGCCTGCTTCAGGTAGAGGTGACCGAGCATCATAGCGGCCGCAAGCACGAACTGATCCTGGAGCAGAACCCCGGCCTGCTCGACGCCGGGCAGATCCGCGAACGGCTCGCCGCATTGCAGGCGCTGAAGATCCATCCGCGCGAACAGCAGGACAACCTGAGCCTGCTGGCGCGCGCCGAACGCATGTACGAGGAGTATCTGGACCTGCGCGAGCAGATCCAGGCCTGGATCGTCGCCTTCCGCGGCGCGCTCGACACCCAGGACCTGCGCCTGATCGACGAGCACCGCCAGCGCCTCGGCGAGGCGCTGGACGCACTGGAGCGGCACGCTTGAACTGGGCGTTGCGGTGGCTGCAACTGCCGCCGGATGCCGACGAAACCGCGATCAAGCGCAGCTACGCCAAGCGGCTGCGCCAGCACCGCCCGGATACCGACCCGGACGGTTTCCAGCAACTGCACGCGGCCTATCAGGCGGCGCTGGCCTGGGTACGCGCACGCGACGCCAACGAAGACGTTGATAACGACGATGCTCACGCCGCTGCGGAAACCGCGAGCATTGCCGGCAATCCTGGCGCCGACGATGGCGATGGCGATGGCGACGCGCAGCCGACTCCGGCAGCCGCGTCCGCCACGCACAGCGATGTCCTCGACGGCCACCGGCCACACCCAGACGCCGCGGGTCACGCCCCACGCGCGACGCAGCAGCACCCGCTGACGCCAGTACCGCAGCTCGACGTGGCTACACCGCCGACGTTCGACCCCGATGCGCTGTGCGACGACCTGCTCGTCCTGGCCACGCATGCCGAACCGCAGGCGCTACAGCACTGGTTGCAGCGGCAGCCTGCGCTATGGTCGCTGCGCGACAAGGCGCAGATCGGCTGGCGGTTGAGCCATCGATTGCAGCAGCGACTGCCACCGATCCAGCGCGAGAATATCGCGATCCTGCTCGACTGCTTCGGCCTGGACGACATCGCCGCCGGTCCCGCGGCGCACGCCTTGCCGATGCTGCAGGAACGCCTGCACCTGGCCTGGGAAATGCAGCCGGAAAACGCCGAAGCCCTCGCCCGCCGGGTCTATCCCGCCAGCCACCACGGCGATCGGGTGCCCGCGCTGATGCGCCAGCTGACGCGTCCGTTCGCGCTGCCGCAGGCGCTGTGGGCGAGTCTGCTGCCGGGACGGCCGAGCGCCTTGCGCCGCTTGCTCATGCGCCTGGACCAGGGCCGTGTCGACGACCTGCCCGCGCCGCTGGACCGGCAGCAGATCGACTTCTGGATGCGCGCCAGCGAGGCCGGCTACTTGACCCGGGCGCGGCTCTCGGTCGGCCTGCTGCGGTGCGCCGCCACCGCGCTGCTGGTGGCCAGCGTCGTGCTGCTGGCGAGCGCCGCCAGCGCCTGGTCGCCGGATCCGGTGCCGATGTCCTTGGCGCTGACGCGCAGCGGCCTGGCCGCGCTGGCGATCGTCGCGCTGTGGATGGGGTGGCTGCTCGCCGGCACGTTGCTGCGCTGGCAGGGCGAAGCGGAGTCGGACAATCGCTCGCCGGCGCCGCACTGGCTACGCTGGTCGTTCGTTCCCCTGCTGGCCGGCATCGGCCTGGGCGTGAGCGAGATTCCCGGGCCGCAGCTGGCCGGCGGCGTTATCGCCACCATCGCATTGCTGTTGTCGGTGGTGCGGCTATGGCGGCGAAGCGGGCGCCCCTACCGTCCGAACAGCACCATGCTCTGGCTGGCCTTCCTGGCCCCCAGCATGGCGCAGTCGCTCCCGGTCGCGCTCAGCGCGGCGCTGGCGCTGGGCCTGTGGACGTGGGACCTGCTGCGCCACCACCGGCTGCACTGGCGGCGTTCCTGAACGCGAGCCGCGGGCGATCGCCCGCATTGACACCAACTGCATGCGCGCCCGCCTAGGCTGCGCCGCATTAACCAGCAACGGAGAACGCGCATGAACAAGACCCCGATCGCGGCAATGGTACTGCTGGGCGCCCTGGCCCTGACCGCCTGCCAAGGCCCGGAAGCGCAGCAGGCACAGCGCGACGCCAAGGTCGCCGCCGAGCAGACCGGCGAAGCGGCGAAGGAAGCCGCCGACCAGGCCGCGCAGACCGGTCGCAAGGTCGCCGCCGACGCCCGCGACGCCGCGCACCGCGCCGCCAACTCCGACGCCGTGCAGGATGCCTCTGCCGCTGCCAAGGAAGCCGCCGCCGATGCCAGCGAGGCCACCGCCAGCGCGGCGCAAAAGCTCGCCGACAAAGCGCGCGAGAAGGCCAACGAAGATCCGCACAACAGCGACAGCGAAAAGCATTGACGCAATGCCCGCTGCACCCGCGCTCGGCGCGGGATGCGGCGGGCGTGCCCCGCACCCGCCGGATCCCGCGCGATGTCGCAAGCACTTAGCAACGCGGCCAGTTAGCAACGCGGCGTGCCCCAAGATTTTTTCCAGTACCCAGGCTCGGTCGATTCCAATACCCAGCCTCGGTCGATCCGCTGCCTGGTTACACTCTGCACATGCCGACTTTCCACAGCGTGCGGATCAGAACCCGCCTGGCACTGCTGTTTTCCGCACTAGTCTTCATCTCGATCGGGTTCGGCGTGTTCTCCGGTGCGCGGCGTTCGATCTGCGATGCGGCACGCGTGGCCCACACCCATCAGGTGCTGCGCAGCATCGACGAAGTGCAAGCGACCCTGCTGCAGGCCGAGACCGCGGCGCGCGGCTACGAACTCACCGGCAACCAAGCCTACCTGAGCAACTACCGCGAGAGCACCGAACGCGTACCGCGGCACCTGGCGCAGCTGCGCGCACTGGTGGTCGACAACCCGGTACAGATCGCCAACCTGGACATCCTGCAGCGCCTGATGCGGACACGGCTGACGCAACCGCAGCAGATGCTCGACATCTACCAGCGCGATGGCCTGGCCGCGCTGCAGCGCGCGATGGCGCCGAGCATGTTCAAGGACTCTAGCGCGATCCACGATCACGTGCAGCATATGACCGAGCTGGAGCAACAGCTGCTGCAACGCCGCGACCGTTCCAACCAGCGCAGTTCCGATCTGCTGCTGGCCCTGGCCCTGGCCGGCATTCCGTTCGGCCTGGGCAGCGTGGGCGTGGTCTATGCGCTGCTGTTCCGCGAATTGCGCAACCGCAGCAACGCCGAGCAGGCCGCTTCGGTCGCCAATAAAAAGCTGGCCGCCAGCATCCACGACCTGGAGCGCACCAGCGCCGACCTCAATGCGCTCAGCCGCTACACCGGCCTGCTGCAGAGCTGCGTGGACCCCAAGGAAGCGCTGGCGGTGACCGCGCGCATGCTCGCCGCATTGATGCCCGACGCCGGCGGCGGCGTGTATCTGTTGCGCGCCTCCAGGGATCGCGCCGAATCCATCGTCGCCTGGGGCGAGCCGCCGGTACGCAGCGCAGCGGCCGTGGCGCCGGCAGAGTGCTGGGCGCTGCGCCGCGACAAGACCCATTTCGTGCACGCGCTGCGCCACGACGCGGCGTGCGCGCACCTGCGCGAGGATCCGCAGGCGGTCGGCGCCAGCAGTGCCTGCATTCCGTTGTCCGCACAGGGCACGCAATTGGGCTTCGTGTTCCTGGCCGGTCCCGGCCCCGGGCCGCTGCCGCGCATCGCCATCGCCGAGGCCGCAGCCGAGCAGCTGTCGCTGGCGCTGAGCAACCTGCGCCTGCGCGAATCGCTGCGCCGGCAGTCGATCCGCGACCCGCTCACCGGCCTGTTCAACCGCCGCTACCTGGAGGAGTCGCTGAACCACGAACTGGCGCGCTGCGCACGCCGCTCGGTGCCGCTGTCGCTGCTGATGCTGGACGTGGACCACTTCAAGCACTTCAACGACCTCCACGGCCACGGCGGCGGCGACAGCCTGCTCGCTGCGGTTGGGCAGATGCTGGCGTCGCGGCTGCGCGGCGAGGACATCGCCTGCCGCTACGGTGGCGAGGAATTCACCGTGATCCTGCCGGAAACCGACGCGGAGGCAGCGCTGGCGATCGCCGAGCAAATCCGCGAGGCCGCGCAGCACATGAGCACCACGCTGGACGGCAAGGCACTGCCGGGGGTGACGCTCTCGATCGGACTGGCCTGCTATTCGCGCGACGGCGTGGTCGCCACCACCCTGCTGCGCAAGGCCGATGCGGCGCTGTACCGGGCCAAGCGCAGCGGCCGCAATCAGGTGCAGCAGTTCGATCCGGCGCTGGACGCAATGGGCTGAGGCCCATCGCGTCGCGATGGGAAGGCGCGCTGCGCCTTGCTGCCTGCCACCCAGGCCGCCGGGGACGGCAAGGTGGCCATTGGATCGCGCTGCAGGCCGTGGACCCGATCGCGGCATACGAAGCGCGCTTTAGCGATGGTTGTCACAAAACCTGAGCGGTAGAGCGGCGATAGTCGGCGTTCCCCCGACTGGAGACGTCTTCGCATGTCCATCTGGAAAGATCAGGGTACCCCGCGCAAGGACGGCCTGCCGCCTCCCGGCACGCCCGGCAACAGCGCAGTGCCGGAACCGCGGCCGGTCACCGAATCGGCGCCCGGCGAGTCCGCGGTTGGCGTCGCCGCGGCCGCTCCGCTCCCCGTCCGCGCCGCAACGCCGGCGGCGAAGGAGTCGCTGATCGCTGCCGACATCACCATCGAAGGCAAGATCGAAGGCACCGGCCATATCCGCATCGCCGGCAAGTTCAAGGGCGACGTCAACGTGCAGGGCGACCTGACCATCGAGACCGGGGCCAAGCTCAGCGGCGGCGTGCGCGCCAACAAGGTGATCATCGCCGGTGAACTGGAAGGCAACATCGAATCGGCCTCGCAGGTGGAACTGCTGGCTTCCGGCGCGCTGATCGGCGACGTCAAGGCCGGGTCGCTGACCGTGGCCGCCGGCGCGCGGATGCGCGGCCAGGCCGATTTCGGCTGGGAAGACGACAAGGGCCGCAAAGGCGGCAAGCCGACCACGGAGCCTGACGCGGGCGCATGAGCACACCGCGTCCCGGCACCCCGGGGGCGACCCGGACCTGCCCGCACTGCAAGGCCACGATCCTGGAGAGCGCCAGCGTCTGCCCGGCCTGCAAGCACCACCTGCGCTTCGACTCGGCGGTGCTGCAGCAGTCGGCCCCGACCGCGACGGTGCCGTTGCGCGTGCAGGGCACCATCCAGCATCCTGCCGACGGCACTGCGTGGGAGTACACGGTGGTGGTGACGATCCGCAACGGCCGCGGCGAGGAGATCAAGCGCCAACTGGTCGGCGTCGGTGCGATGCTGGACGGCGAGGAGCGCAGCTTCACCCTGTCGGTGGAAGCGACCCAGGCCAAGGGCGGCGGCAAGCGCGGGACGCGGCATTGAGGCCGGGACTCGGGATTCGGGATTCGGGATTCGGGATTCGGGATTCGGGATTCGGAATACAGCGTAGCCCCTCTCCCCCAGGAGAGGGGTTGCGGTGAGGGGACGGCGTATACGTTCACTGCAACGTACGCGCAAGCACTACATCACCTGCACATCCGCCTGCAACGTAGCGAACGCCAGCCCGTGCGCAGCGGTCAGGCGGTTGCGCACGAACGCGCAGGCGCGTAGCGCATTGGAGCCGATCCGCACCTGCGTGTGAACCGCTCAGCGTGGATTCTCATCTCCTGCACAACGCCTTGGACACAGTGGCGGGCATGCCGAAACCCGCTTACCAGGACCTGGTGGTGCTGCGCCCGGAAGGGCTGTACTGCCCCGCCGGCGACTTCCATATCGACCCCTGGCGGCCGGTGCCGCGCGCGGTCATCACCCATGGCCACGGCGACCATGCCCGCGCCGGCATGGGCGAATACCACTGTGCTGCCGCCGGCCTGCCGATCCTGCGCTGGCGCCTCGGCGAGCAGGCCTACCACGCCTACGACTATGGCGAACGCTTCGCGCTGGGCGCAGCAATGGTGTCGCTGCATCCGGCCGGCCACGTGCTCGGCTCGGCGCAGGTGCGCATCGAAGTGGACGGCGAGGTGTGGGTGGCCTCGGGCGACTACAAGCGCCAGCCCGACCCGACCTGCGCGGCGTTCGAAGTGGTGCGCTGCGACACCTTCATCACCGAGGCCACCTTCGGCCTGCCGGTGTACCGCTGGCCGGATACCGCGGCGGTGGCGCGCGAGATCGTCGCCTGGCGCCACGAATGCGCCGCGCGCGGCGAGGCCGCGGTGTTGTTCTGCTACGCGCTGGGCAAGGCGCAGCGAGTGCTGGCCGAATTGCAGCCGTGGGACGATCAACCGGCGCTGCTGCATGGCGCGGTCGCCGCCGGTGTGGCGGTGTACCGCGACGCCGGCATCGCGATGCTGGACACGCACCCGGTCGCCGAGATGGACAAGCGCGCCGACTACGCCGGGCAGCTGGTGCTGGCGCCGCCGTCGGCCGCAGGCAGCCCGTGGCTGCGTCGCTTCCGCCATGCGCAGCTCGGCTTCGCCTCCGGCTGGATGCGGCTGCGCGGCAACCGCCGCCGGCGCAACTACGACCGCGGCTTCGTGGTCTCCGACCATGCCGATTGGCCGGACCTGCTGCGCACCATCGAGGAAACCGGCGCGCGACGGGTCATTGCCACGCATGGCAACACCGACGCGATCATCCGCGCCCTGAACGAACGCGGCGTCGCCGCCGAGGCGTTCCGCACCGACTACGGTGCCGAGGAATGAAGCGCTTCGCCGCGCTGTATCGGCAACTGGACCAGAGCACCGCGACGCTGGACAAGCGCGCCGCGCTGGTCGCCTATTTCGAGCAGGCGCCGCCGGCCGACGCGGCGTGGGCGATCTGGCTGCTGAGCGGCGGCAAGCTGCGGCGCATCGCCAACACCCGCGAACTGCGCGAATGGATCGCGCAGGAAAGCGGCCTGCCCGGCTGGCTGGTGGACGACAGCTACGACCACGTCGGCGACCTCGCCGAAACCCTGACCCTGTTGCTCGACGATCCGGCCGCAGCCTCCGATCCGGCGCCGCTGCGCGACTGGATCGAGGAGCGCCTGCTGCCGGTCGCCGCGCAGGACGAAGCCGCGCGCCACGCCGCGGTGCTCGCCGGCTGGCGCAGCCTGGCGTTCGACGAGCGCCTGCTATTCAACAAGCTGCTCACCGGCGCGCTGCGCGTGGGCGTGTCGCAGCGGCTGGTACAGCAGGCGCTGGCGGCGATGTCCGGCATCGACATCGCGCGCATCGCCCAGCGCATGCTCGGCGCATGGTCGCCGACCCCGGCCGCGCTGGAAGACCTGTTGTCGCACGAGGTGCTGGCCAGCGACCGCCAGCAACCCTACCCGTTCTTTCTGGCCTCGCCGCTGGAAAACGCCGTGGCCACGCTGGGCGCGATCGACGACTGGCAACTGGAATGGAAGTGGGACGGCATCCGCCTGCAGCTGATCCGCCGCGCCGGCGAAACGGCGCTGTGGTCGCGCGGCGAGGAACGCCTGGACGGCCGCTTCCCCGAGATCGAAACCGCCGCGGCCACGCTGCCGCGCGATGCGGTGATCGACGGCGAACTGCTGGGCTGGCGCAACGGCGACGCCGCGCCGCTGCCGTTCACCGCGCTGCAGACCCGCATCCAGCGCCGCAAACCCGGCGCCAAGACCCTGGCCGATACGCCGGCGCGGGTGCTCGCCTACGACCTGTTGGAACTGGACGGCATCGACCTGCGCGAACAGCCGCTGGCGCAGCGCCGCGCGCAATTGCAGGCCTTGCTCGACGCGCATGCCGATCCGCGCATCGTGCTGTCGCCGCTGGTGCGGGCCGCGTCATGGGACGCAGCCGCGGCGCTGCGCGAGGATGCGCGCGCGCGCGGCGTGGAAGGGCTGATGCTCAAGCGCGCGTCCTCGCCCTACCAATCCGGGCGCCGCCGCGGAGACTGGTGGAAGTGGAAGATCGAACCGCTGACCATCGACGCGGTGCTGCTGTACGCACAAGCCGGCCACGGCCGCCGCAGCACGCTGTACACCGATTACACCTTCGGACTGTGGGACGGCGAACACCTGGTGCCGGTAGCCAAGGCCTATTCGGGCCTGGACGACAGCGAAATCCTGGCGCTGGACCGCTGGATCCGCGCGCACACCACCGAACGCTTCGGCCCGGTGCGCGCGGTGACGCCGTACCACGTGTTCGAACTCGGCTTCGAGGCGGTGAACAAGAGCAGTCGGCACAAGTCCGGCATCGCGGTGCGTTTCCCGCGCATCCTGCGCTGGCGCCACGACAAGCCGTTCGCCGAGGCCGACCGGCTAGCCACCCTGCAGGCGCTGGCGCGATGACCGCGGCGCAGGCGCGCAGGCGCCCGGCCGATGCGCCGCTGTACGCATGGTTCGCCGCGCAAGGCTGGCAACCGCTGCCGTTCCAGCGCGCACTCTGGCGGCACTACCTGGACGGCGGCTCGGGCCTGCTGCACACGCCCACCGGCAGCGGCAAGACCCTGGCCGCGTTCGGCGGCCCGCTGCTGGAAGGCCTGCGCGAACAGGCAGCACTGCAGGCCAGCGCGCGCAAGGCGCCGCGCCGCGGCAAGGCCGCCGCCAGCGCAAGCACAGCGGCACCGAGCACGCGCGCGCGCCGGCAGGCGCAGCGCGCGCTGAAAGTGCTGTGGATCACCCCGCTGCGCGCGCTAGCCGCCGACACCTTGCGCGCGTTGCGCGAACCGGCACAAGCGCTGGGCCTGGACTGGCAGATCGGCCTGCGCACCGGCGATGCCAGCGCGCGCGACAAGCGCCTGGCGCGCAGCGGCAAGCTCGACGTGCTGGTGACCACGCCCGAATCGCTGGCGCTGCTGCTGTCCTATCCGGACACCGCGCCGCAGCTGGCGACGCTGCGCTGCGTGATCGTCGACGAATGGCACGAGCTGCTCGGCAACAAGCGCGGCGTGCTGCTGCAGCTGTGCCTGGCGCGGCTGCGCGCCTGGGCGCCGGCGCTTCGTACCTGGGGCCTGTCGGCCACGCTCGGCAATCTGGACGAAGCGCGCGACGTGCTGCTGCCGCATGTGCCGGACGCGCCGATCGTGGCCGGGGTCAAGCCGCGCACGCTGACATTGGAGACGCTGACCCCGGCCAGCGGCGAGCGCTTCCCCTGGGCCGGCCACCTCGGCTTGGCGCAACTGCCGCGCGTGCTGGAAAAACTGTTCGCGGTACGCACCAGCCTGCTGTTCACCAACACCCGCGCGCAAGCCGAACTGTGGTACCAGGCGCTGGACTCGGTGTGGCCCGAGGACACGCAAACGCTCGCCCTGCACCACGGCTCGCTGGATCCGGCGCTGCGCCGCGCCGCCGAACACGGCCTGCGCGACGGCAGCCTGCGCTGCGTGGTCGCGACTTCGAGCCTGGACCTGGGCGTGGATTTTCCCGCGGTCGATCAGGTGCTGCAGATCGGCAGCCCCAAGGGCGTAGCGCGACTGCTGCAGCGCGCTGGCCGCGCCAAGCACCGTCCCGGCGAGGCCGGTCACGTGCTGTGCGTGCCCTCGCACGCGCTGGAGCTGGTCGAATACGCCGCCGCGCGCCGCGCCATCGCCCACGGCCGTATCGAATCGCGGCCATCGCCGCGGCTGTCGCTGGACGTGCTGGCGCAGCACTGCGTGAGCTGCGCGCTGGGCGGCGGCTTCCGCGCCGACGCGCTGTTCGATGAAGTCCGCGGCAGCGCGGCGTTCGCCGCGCTCGATGCGCCGACCTGGGCCGCGGTGCTGGAGTTCATCGTGCAGGGCGGCCGCGCGCTGGCGCAATACCCGGACTACCGCAAGGTGGTGCTCGACGAGGACGGCGTGTACCGCGTGCACGACCGCCGCATCGCGCTGCGTCACCGTCTGTCGATCGGCACCATCACCAGCGACGGCAGCGTCGCGGTGCGCTTCCTGCGCGGCGGCCGGCTCGGCGCGGTGGAGGAACAGTTCGTCGGCCGCCTGCGCCGCGGCGACCGCTTCCAGTTCGCCGGGCGCCTGTTGGAACTGGTGCGGCTGGAGGACATGACCGCCTACGTGCGCCTGGCCAAGGGCGGCGACGGCAGCGTGCCGAAATGGATGGGCGGGCGTATGCCGCTGTCCTCGGCGCTGGCGCATGAAGTGGAAGGCGTGTTCGCCGAGCCGCGCGGCGAAGAGGAGTTGCGCGCCTTGGCGCCGTTGCTCGGCCTGCAGCGCGCGTTGTCGGCGCTGCCGTCGCCGCAGCGGCTGCTGGTGGAAAGCGTGCGCGCCCGCGACGGCCGCCACGTGTTCGTGTACCCGTTCGCCGGGCGCCAGGTGCACGAAGGCCTGGCCGCGCTGCTAGCGCTGCGCTGGGGCCGGCACCAGCGCAACACTTTCAGCTTCGCCGCCAACGACTACGGGCTTGTGCTGTCGCCGGCGCAGGAGGTCGCCATCGACCCGGCCCTGCTGCGCGCACTGCTCAGCCCCGCGCACCTGTTCGAGGACCTGCGCGAAAGCCTCAATCTGGGCGAACTGGCGCGGCGCCAGTTCCGCGAGATCGCGCGCGTGTCCGGCCTGCTGCCGCCGAGCCTGCCCGGCGGCACGCCGCGCAGCCTGCGCCAGCTGCAGGCCTCCAGCGGCCTGCTGTACGACGTGCTGAGCCGCTTCGATCCCGAGCATCTGCTGCTGGCGCAGGCCGAGCGCGAAGTGCTGCAGGGCGAGATGGAACTGAACCGGCTCGCCGCCACGCTGCACGACTGCGCCGCGCGCGAACTGGCCGTTCACACGCCGCGCAGCCTGACGCCGCTGTCGTTCCCGCTGTGGGCGGAAAGCATCCGCGGCCAGCTCAGCACCGAGGACTGGAAAGCGCGGGTGATGCGTGCGGCCGCGCAGCTGGAACACCGCCATGCGCGCTGAGCTTGACTGGACCCTGGCCGGCGAACCGATGACCCTGCTCGGCGAGCGCGCGCTGTACTGGCCTGCGCGGCGGCGGCTGCTGATCGCCGACCTGCACCTGGGCAAGGCCGACGTGTTCCGCCGCGCCGGCATCGGCCTGCCCAGCGGCGGCACCGCGCTCGACCTGCAACGCATCGCCGCGCTGGTGCAGGCGCATGCGGCGCAGGAACTGTGGATCCTCGGCGACGTGCTGCACGGCG
>NZ_CAPJ01000385.1 GCF_000331775.1 Xanthomonas translucens pv. translucens DSM 18974 | reverse complement strand
CGGCGGATCGCTACGGGTCAGCCCGCCACCGCCGCCGCCACCGCCGCACGAGGTCAAGGCCATCGCCAGTGCGGCCGCCAGCAGCGACCGGGCCATCAACTTGCGCATCATCTCTCTCCACATGTGCACGGCGGCCATGGCAGCCGGCAACGATTGGTTGGCAGCCGCAAACGGGCGGCCTGAATCGCCACGAATCTACACCGGAATTCCGTCCCCGCCACCCTCCCCGCGATTGGCAGCAGCGGCGCCGAGGCAGATAATCGGGACTTATCTTTCGCAAGGGTTTGCCATGACCGAGATCGTGATCGCCGCGGCCAAGCGCACCGCCATCGGCGCCTTCCTGGGCCAGTTCAACGGCGTGCCCACGCCGGAACTCGGCGCTGCGGCCATCCGCGCCGCGCTGGAGCAGTCCGGCATCCCCGCCGCCGACGTGTCGGAGGTGATCATGGGCTGCGTGCTGCCGGCCAACCTCGGCCAGGCCCCGGCGCGCCAGGCCGCGCGCGCGGCCGGCGTGCCCGACGCCACCGGCGCCACCACGATCAACAAGGTCTGCGGCTCGGGCATGAAAGCGATCATGCTCGGCCACGATCTGATCAAGGCCGGCTCGGCCAGCATCGTCGTCGCCGGCGGCATGGAATCGATGAGCAACGCCCCGCACCTGCTGCCGCATTCGCGCACCGGCAACCGCTACGGCAACTTCCAGGCGGTCGATCACATGGCCTGGGACGGCCTGACCAACCCCGACGACGGCCAGGCCATGGGCGTGTTCGGCGAGGCCACCGCGGAGAAGTTCGGCTTCAGCCGCCAGGACCAGGACGCCTACGCGATCGAATCGGTGACGCGCGCGCAGGCCGCGCAACGCGATGGCGCCTTCGATGCCGAGATCGTGCCGGTGCGCGTGGTCACCCGCAAGGGCGAGGCGGTGTTCGCCAGCGACGAGCAGCCGGGCAAGTCCGACATCGCCAAGATCCCCACGCTGAAACCGGCGTTCAAGAAGGACGGCACGGTCACTGCCGCCAGTTCCTCCAGCATCTCAGACGGCGCCGCCGCCACGGTGCTGCTCAGCGCCGCCGACGCCGCCCGCCGCGGCGTGGTGCCGCTGGCGCGGATCGCCGGCCACGCGACCTTCTCGCAGGCGCCGGAATGGTTCACCACGGCCCCGGTCGGCGCGATCAGGAAGCTGCTCAAGCAGGTCGGCTGGAGCCTGGACCAGGTCGACCTGTTCGAGATCAACGAAGCGTTCGCGGTGGTGCCGATGGTGCCGATCAAGGAACTGGGGCTGGACCCGGCCAAGGTCAACGTCAACGGCGGCGCCTGCGCGCTCGGCCATCCGATCGGCGCATCCGGCGCGCGGCTGGTGGTGACATTGCTAAACGCGTTGCGCATGCGCGGCGGACGCCGCGGAATCGCCACCCTGTGCATCGGTGGCGGCGAGGCGACAGCGGTTGCCATCGAATTGATTTGATTGGGATTAACCCTTAAAACACAAAAATGAATGCGCGTGCGCTTGACAGCCGACTTTGGCTTGTCATCATGTTGAGGGCGCGCAATAGCGCGTTGCCTAACTAAACGACGAGGATAGACACACATGAGCATCAACAAGCTGCTGATCGCAATGGCCCTGGGCCTGGCCCTGGCCGCGTGCTCGAAGCAGGAGCAGGCGCAGGACGCCGCTGCTTCGGCTAACGAAGCTGCCACCGACGCGCAGGCTGCTGCCGACCAGGCTTCGGCCGCCGGTGCCGCCACCGCCGATTCCGCCCAGGCTGCTGCCGACACGGCCGCTACCGCCGCCAACACCGCTGCCGACGCTTCGGCCGCTGCCGCTGCTGCCCCGACCGATGCCGCTGCCGACAAGGCTGCCGACACCGCCAAGGCTGCTGACGACACCGCCGGTAAGGCCAAGGACGCTGCCGAAGAAGCCAAGAAGAAGTAATCACTTCTGGCTTCAGGCACGTCTGAAGAAGCCGCTGGTTCGCCAGCGGCTTTTTCTTTGCCTGCGATTTCTTTGCCTGCGATTGGCCCAAGCGCATCCGCGACACCGGCGCCGCACGCTGCGCCGGGCATTGGGCCGACGCTATCATTGGCCAGCGCTAGCGCCTGGCCGGCGCCAGCGTCGCCGCCACTTCCCGGCCGCCTTCCTTTCGCAACGGACTTGCCCATGATCGTCGGTATCGACCTCGGCACCACGCATTCCCTGATCGGCGCCTATTCCGCGCACGGCAGCCGCCTGTTTCCCAATGCGCTCGGCGAACTGCTGACCCCATCGGTGGTCAGCGCCGACGACAGCGGCATCCTGGTCGGCCAGGCCGCGCGCGAACGCCTGGTCAGCCACCCGCAGCGCAGCGTGGCGGCGTTCAAGCGCTGGATGGGCAGCGACCGCGAGAGCGTCCTCGGCGAGCATCGCTTCCGCCCGGAAGAACTGTCGGCAATGGTGCTGCGTTCGTTGCTGGACGATGCCGAAGCCGCACTCGGCGAAACAGTGCGCGAAGCGGTGATCAGCGTGCCGGCGTATTTCTCCGACGCGCAGCGCAAGGCCACCCGCGCCGCCGGCGAGCTGGCCGGGATCCGCGTCGAACGGCTGATCAACGAGCCCACTGCGGCCGCCCTCGCCTATGGACTGCAGGAACGCCAGGGCCATGGCCGCTTCCTGGTGCTGGACCTGGGCGGCGGCACCTTCGACGTGTCGATCCTGGAGATGTTCGAAGGCGTGATCGAGGTCCACGCCAGCGCCGGCGACAACTTCCTCGGCGGCGAGGATTTCCTGGAACTGCTGCTGCAGGCCTTCCTGGCCGACCACGCGCTCGCGCCGCAGGCGCTGAGCGTGCAGGAAAACGGCCAGCTGCGGCGGCGCCTGGAAGCGGCCAAGCGCGCGCTGTCCAGCGCCAGGGAGGCGACGGTGGAGATCGGCGTGGCCGGCCAGACGCTGCACTGGACGCTGCACGAGGACCGCTTCAACCAGCTGGCCGAGCCGCTGCTGCAGCGCATGCGCGCGCCGCTGGAGCGGGCGATGCGCGATGCGCGGCTGCAGCC
>NZ_CAPJ01000386.1 GCF_000331775.1 Xanthomonas translucens pv. translucens DSM 18974 | reverse complement strand
ACGTGCGTGGCCACCGGCGGCGCCGCGCGGCCGAGCGTGCTGGCATGTGCGTCGCGGCATTCCCGCGCAGCGGTCGCAGCGGCCCGGCCCATGCAGGCATGGGCCGGACGCAGCCCGCTTCAACCGCCGAAGCGGGCGCCCAGCGCATCAATACGTGATCCGTGCCGAGAACCCATAGCGGCGGTCGTTGAGTTCGTACCGCAACGGCGCGCTCGCCGTGCCGATGTAGACCTCGTTCATGCGATTGTTCAAGTTCACCGCATCGAACGACAGCGCCACGTGGTCGTTCACGTTGTAGCTGACCGAGGCATCCAGCGACGCGTAGGGCTTCTGGTACTGCGGAATGCCGTTGGCGCCGCTGCCCTGGGTGGTGTCCAGGTACTCGCCACGCCAGCTCCAGGCCAGGCGTGCGGTGTAGCGGCCCTTCTCGTACAGGGCCACGGCGTTGTAGCTGTGCTTGGACAACTTCTCCAGCGGCACCATGGCGGGAATGTCGGACCCGGCGGTGGCGAAGGGATTGGACACGCTGCTGTCCACGTAGGTGTAGTTGAACTGGAACCCCAGCCCGCTCAGCCAACCGGGCAGGAAATCGTAGAACTGCTGGTAGGCGAATTCGGCGCCGCGAATGGTGCCGTTGCCGGTGTTGAGCGAGGTGCTGATGTCGTAATCCAGGCCATTGTAGTTGCGCACCACGGTGCCGCTGGCCAGGAACCCGTCCACCTTCTTGTAGAACACGCCGGCGGTGAGCGAGCCGGCAGGCGCGAAGTACCATTCCAGCGTCGCATCGTAGTTGTCCGACTGCACCGGACGCAGGAACGGATTGCCCGAGGAGCCGCCGGGCCGCCCGGTGACCGGATTCAACTGGTTCGACGCGCCCAGCGAGACATTGGTCGACATCTGGTCGAAATTGGGCCGCGCGATCAACTGCGAATAGGCCAGACGCGCCTGCAGGGTGTCGCTCAGGTGCGCGCGCAGGTTGAAGCTCGGCAGCACATCGTTGTAGGTGCGTTCGACCGACAGCGGGGTGATGCCGCCGCCATCCATGAACACCGCGCCGTCCGAGCCGGTGGTGGTCTTGAGCAGGCGCACGCCGATGTTGCCGTCCAGGCGCAGCCCGGCCAGCTCGGTGTCGTAGTCGGCGGTGAAATAGCCGGCCCAGGTCTTTTCGGTCTGGTGGTTGAGATCGCTCGGCTTGAACGCGGTCTGCGGCGCGAAGCCGAACAGCGCCTCGGTGCGCGTGGTGCGGTCGAACAGGCCGCTGCCGCGGGCGAACTCCGGATACAACACGCCGCCGGTCAGGGTCTTGCCGTCGAAGAAGTCGGGCGACGGCCCGCTGCGCACCATTTCCGGATGCGCCGAAACCGACGGGTAGACCAGGCTCGTGCCGCAATTGGGATCGGGCCCGTCCACGCCCAGGCAGGCGGCGTTCCAGGTGCCGCGCAGGTCGATGCTGCTGTCGGCGTAGCGCACACCGGCGCTGAGCTTGGTGAACAGGCCGCCCTCGGTGAAGTATTCCACGTCCGATTGCAGCGCCAGCTGGTCGGCGTCGTTGCGGGTCAGCGCATCGGCGATGTAGCTGAAGCCGTAGTTGTTGGGATTGGACAGCAGCGCCGGATCGCGCACGTTGAAGCGCGGGTTGCCGCCGCGCAGGTCGAAGTCGGCGATCGAGCGGTTGAGCGCCGTGCTGCTGTCCTCCGAGGCGCGGTCGTAGAGCGAGACCACGAAGCCGTTGCGGTCGGCATCGTAAGACGAGGTGAGGTATTGCGCGTCGAAGGTCACCGCCAGCTTTTCGCTGGGATTCCAGCGCAGGTTGACGCTGTAGTTGGTATTGGTCGAGGTGAGGTCCTGGTCGTAGCGCGCCGACTCGAACATCTGGTTGTCCAGCGCGCCGGAGGTGGCGTAGCCGTTCTTGTCGAAGGTGAAGTCCGCGCCCGCCAACGGCGAGGCCGCCTCGCGCCGGTTGGCCTGGTAGAAGTACTTGCCCTGCCGGAAGAAGTCGTAGGTCGTACGCAGGAACTGGCCGGTGACCAGCACCGTATCGGACGGCTTCCACTGCAGCGCCGCCGCCGTGCCCAGACGCTTGCGGTCGCCGCCGTCGTCATAGATCTGGAAGCCGGAGGGAATCTGCGCATTGCTCGGCGCGCCGGCGATGATGCCGTCCGGCACCGCGACGAACGGGCCGGTCAGGATGCCGTCCTGGCGATAGCTGGAGCGGCCATAGCCCACGTTGAACAGCACGCCGACCTCGCCCAGGTCTGTATTGAAGCGGTCGCTGTACAGGCCCGATGCCGAGCCACCGGTCTTGTCGGCGCGGTCGTAGTAGTTGCCTTTGGCGGTGCCGCTGATGACCCGGCCGGGCGCATCGAACGGCAGCCGGGTGCGCAGGTTCACCACGCCGCCGACGCCGCCCTCGATAAGGTTCGCCGGCGGATTCTTGTAGACGTCGATCCCGGACAGCAGTTCCGGCGGAATGCCTTCCAGGTCCAGCGTGCGGCCGCCGGACGCGGAGAACGTATCGCGGCCGTCCAGGAAGTTGCGCACCTGGGTCAAGCCGCGCACGGTCACGGCCGGCTGCGTGCGGTGATCGAAATCGGTGGCGCCCTCGCCGTAACGGCGCTGGATCTGCACGCCGGTGATGCGCTGCAGCGCTTCCACCGTGTTCGCATCCGGCAGCTTGCCGATGTCCTGGGCCTGCACCGAATCCACGATCTGCGTCGCGTCCTGCTTAATCGCCTGCGCCGAGCGCAGGCTTTCGCGCACGCCGGTGACCACGACGCTATCCAGCGTCTTGACGTCGCCGCTGGCCGGCTGCGCGGCGCCGTCCTGCGCGCTCTGCTCGGCCGCGGTGGCGGGCTTGGCTTGTCCCCACGCCAGAACCGGGGTCAGCATCGCCAGGCCCAGGGCGCTGGCGAGGGGATTCCTGTGCTTCGGATATTTACCTTTGCAGGGCGCACGACGTGTCATTCGAATTCTCTCCGGTACTGACCAAATTGACCCTCGTATCGAAACCGACAGCGGCCTTGGAACTGCGCGCGATGGACAGCGACGTTCATGCCGGCGTTGGCGACAACTACAGCGAAAGCAAGCGAGGACGCTTCAACTTATGTTCATATTTATATGACAATTAGACGGGACGCACGTTGCGCCGCACCATGTCGGCTGCGCATGCGTCCGCGGCGACGTACACCGTGCAGAGCGGCTTTCGACGCCTGCGTGCCGAAAAAAATGACACCGGATGTAAACGAAGGCGACACAGCGGCGCGGCACCGCACCTGTCTACAAAATCGAGTGCTTCAGCGTGACACCACGCACGCAATCGCCGTACCGGCGATCGTAGCCTCGGCTTGCACCGTGGAAGTGGGTGCAACAGCATCCGGTCCCCTGCCGGATGGTTCAGTCGTCGTCTAGTAGAAGGAAAATCGATGAGTCGCAAGAACGCGCTGTCTCTGGCCCTGGTCGCCGGCATCGTCGGCCTTTCACCCGTTGCCATGGCCGCCAATCCCCCCGCGGCCGAGATGGACTCCGCTCCCGTCGAAGCCCGCCCCAGCGCGGCCGCGCTCGGCGGCGCCGCACTGCGCAGCCTCGCCAGCGTCAGCGCGCAGGCGCCGCGGCTGATCGAACTGGCCGCTCCCGACAGCGCCCAGGCCGCGACGATGAAGCAGTTGCGCGGGCAGCAGGTCAAGCATGGTCAGCCGCTGCAGATCGGCTTCCCGCGCGACATCGCCAAACCGGCGATCGACCTGCGCCGGCTCAGCTGGCACAGCCTGCCCGATGGCGCCCAGGTCACCAGCTTCGAGATCGTCTCCACCGGCGCCGCGGCCATGCGCGCTGCATTGCAGCTCAGCGGCAGCGGCGCCCAGCCGGGCGACCCGAGCAAGGCCACGCTGCGCTTCGCCGGCGGCGACGGCCGCGTGTTCGAACAAAGTGGCGCCGACTTCGCCGGCAGCGAACCGGGCTGGTCCGCGGCGGTGTCCGGCGCGCGCCTGCTGGTGGAGATCGAACTGCCGGCCGGCCAGTCTCCGCAAGGCTTCACGCTGAAGATCCCGCAGCTCTCGCATATCGACGTCGATCCCGTCGCCAGCGAGGACACGATGCGAGCGATGATCGGCGAGAGCGGTGCGTGCGAGCACGACATCGTCTGCCGCGCACATCCCACTGCCGGCTTCCTCGATGCCGCCAAGTCGGTGGCGCGGATGGTGTACAGCTACAAAGGCGATACCTTCATGTGCACCGGCACCCTGATCAACAACAGCAACGCGCCGAAGCGATACCTGTTCTTGACTGCCGAGCATTGCCTGGATAGCCAGGCCGTGGCCAACAACCTTCAGACCTACTGGTTCTACGATGCCACCACCTGCCACGGCTCGACGCTCAACCCCAACTACGCCACGCTCAGCGGCGGCGCCTATCTGCGCTATACCGACAGCGCCCGCGACACCACCCTGCTGGAACTGAAGAACTCCCCGCCCAGCGGCGCGTTCTACGCCGGCTGGAGCAGTTTGGCGATGACCGCCACAGGCACCCCGGTCATCGGCATCCACCATCCCAAAAGCGACGTGAAGAAGTACTCGCTGGGCAACCTCACTGCGGTGTCGGCAGCATACGGCGGCAAATCGCCGCTGTACGAGGTGGTATGGACTACCGGGGTCACGGAAGACGGCTCGTCCGGCTCGGGCCTGTTCACCGTCAACAGCAAAGGCGCCTACCAATTGCGCGGCGGCTTGTACGACGGCGTCTCGTCGTGCAGCAATCCCAACGGCCTGGACTACTACTCGCGTTTCTCCGACGTGTATGCGGCCATCCGGCCCTACCTGAACCCGTAAGCCGAAGGCCGCAGCGCCATGCTCCCCGGACCAGGCCGCGCCGCGCGCGACCTGTCCACAAGGCCCTGCCGCTGCCACGTTGCGCAGCGGTTACACAGGGCACCCCCATTGCACACACGGCAGGGATCCACTTGGCAAAGCCCAACTACCCCTTCGAAAAACATCAGTTCGTTCCGACCACCTCGCGCAGTCGCTGATCGCGCGGCAGCACGCAATAGACGGGCAGGACGCCACCGCCTCTCCCGCGCCTGCGGGAGAGGCTTTTTTTGCGCAGCCGCCAGCGCTGCGCCTGCACGTCGCGGCGACGATCTTCTGCATCGCGCCACTTGCGCACGCCGACGGCCATGCGTGTATGCAGCATTGGGCCATACCCGTGAACGCGGCAAGCCAGCGACAGGCGTCTACAAAATCGGGGCATGACGCGTGACGTCGAGCACGCAATCGCCGTGCCGGCGATCGTAGCCTCGGCATGCACCGTGGAAGTGGGTGCAACGACATCCGGTCCCCTGCCGGATGGTCCAGTCTTCTTCTAGCAGAAGGAATATCCATGAATTGCAAGAACGCGCTGTCTCTGGCCTTGCTCGCCGGCATCTCCGGCCTTTCCCCCATCGCCATGGCCGCCAATCCCCCCGCGGCGCAGATGGACTCCGTTCCCGTCGAAGCCAGCGCCAATGCCGCCGCACTCGGCGGCGCCGAACTGCGCAGCCTCGCCAGCGGCAGCACGCATGCGCCGCGGCTGATCGAACTGGGCGCACCCGATAGTGCCCAGGCCGCGACGATGAGGCAGTTGCGCGGGCAGCAGGTCAAACACGGCCAGCCGCTGCAGATCGGCTTCTCGCGCACCATCGCCGAGCCGGCGATCGACCTGCGTCGGCTCAGTTGGCACAGCCTGCCCGATGGCGCCCAGGTCACCAGCTTCGAGATCGTCTCCACCGGCGCGGCAGCGCTGCGCGCGGCATTGCAGCTCAGCGGCAGCGGCGCCCAGCCGGGCGACCCGGGCAAGGCCACGCTGCGCTTCGCCGGCAACGACGGCCGCGTGTTCGAACAGAGCGGCGCCGACTTCGCTGGCCGCGAACCGGGCTGGTCCGCGGCGGTGTCCGGCGCGCGCCTGGTGGTGGAGATCGAACTGCCGGCCGGCCAATACCCGCAGGGCTTCGCGCTGAAGATCCCGCAGCTCTCGCACATGGACATCAATCCCGTCGCCAGCGAGGCCATGATGCGGCCGATGATCGGCGAGAGCGGTTCGTGCGAGCACGACATCGTCTGCCGCGCCAACCCCAGCAGCGGCTTCACCTCGGCCGCCAAATCGGTCGCGCGGATGCTGTTCAGCAAAGGCGGCTCCACCTACGTGTGCACCGGCACGCTGCTCAACAACAGCAACTCACCGAAGAAGTACCTGTTCTGGACCGCCGCGCACTGCATCAGCACACAAGCCGTGGCCGACACCGTGCAGACCTACTGGTTCTACGACGCCGCCACCTGCAACGGCTCCACGGTCAGCGCGTCCGCCGCCACGCTCAGCGGCGGCGCCTCCCTGCGCTACGCCAACACCACCCGCGACACCGCGCTGCTGGAGCTGAAGACCGCCCCGCCCAGCGGCGCGTTCTACGCCGGCTGGAACAGTTCGGCGATCGGCTCCACCGGCACCGCGATCGAAGGCATCCACCACCCCGCCGGCGACGTGAAGAAGTACTCGCTGGGTAGCGTCAGCACATTGTCGTCCTCGTCCGGTGACAGGTCGCCGCTGTACGAGGTGGTCTGGAACAGCGGCGTCACCGAAGGCGGCTCGTCCGGCTCGGGCCTGTTCACCGTCAACAGCAGCGGCGCCTACCAGCTGCGCGGCGGCCTGCTCGGCGGCGACTCGTCCTGCGGCGCACCCAGTGCCCCGGACTACTACTCGCGCTTCTCCGACGTGTACTCCACCATCCAGCCCTACCTGAGCCCGTAAGCCAAGGCCCGTGAGGGCCGTACTCCTGGACCTGGACAGGCCACGCGATGCGCGTGTCCTGTCCATGGCGCCCGCCACCACCCCGGCACACAGGGGTTACACTGTGGGCCCCATCTCACACACGGCAGGTATCCACTTGGCAAAGCCCAACTATTCCTTCGAAAAACGTCAGCGCGAAATCGCCAAGAAGAAACAGCAGGACGAGAAGGACGCGCGCAAGCGCGAAGCCCGCGAGGCGGCCAAGGCCGCAGCGGACGCCGAAGCGAAGACGCCCGACAGCGGCAACTGAGCAGCGCCGGCGGAACCGGTCACGCGCCGGCTCCCGCCACCAAGGCGTACGGTTTTACAAGCCGAAGGCCGCCCCATGCCGGCCTGTCGATGCGCGACAGCGCATGCCTCTGGCGGCTGCGCGAGGCAGTGTCGATGCACCCTGTCACCCACTCGCCGTAGCGCGCGATCTGCGCGGATCGTCGATCGTATCGTCGGCGCTGCCAGCCAGCGCTGAGGCGCCGCATGTGCAACGCGGCGGGTACTGTCGGCTTGCCTGCGCCACTCAAGCGACGCGGGTGGCCGGCGGAATGGAGGACAGATCGAACGATGCCATCGGCTTACTCCTGGAACACGCTGGGACTGACAGCGCAGTGTGTGACACCGGTCCGGCGCCTTGCTGTGCCGCAGGCAACAGCCTCGCCACGGCAGGGGGACGCGCCGCGGCCGCGCTCATCCGGCCGCGCTCGCCGGTACCGGCTGGCACGGCGCCAACCCCGGCAGCCGTTCTGAGCCGCGCGCGCCCAGCTCGACATCAGCCCATGCCGGCTGCGCTTGCATCGGCGGCACCTGGCTGAGCATCAGCCGCCGCGGATCCGCGCAGTCCGGGAAGGTGCCGGACCAGAGCTGCGGCGTAAGCGGCAGCGCGTGTTGCAGCACCGTCTGCATGTTGGCGATGGCGTGTCGCGACAGCGGATGCACGAACAGGGCGCCGCGCACGTCGTGGGCGGCACGCAACTCCTGCCCCACCGGCACGTAGTCGAATGTCGATGGCGGCAGTGACGGAACATAGTCCCAGTAGTTGAAGCAGCGCGTGCTGTCCGCCGCAGCGATGGACTGCGCATAGGCCTGGCCCCAGCTCGCCTGGCCGACCATCGGGCTGCAGAAATTGATGTTGCAGGCACGCACGGCCGGCTGGCTGAGCGCAAGATCCAGCGAGAACAACTGGCTTAGCGCGCCGCCCAGGCTGTGGCCGGTGACATACACCTGACTCGGCGCGAAGTGCGCCAGCAGTGCGAACACCTGCTCGCGCATCGAAGCGCGCATGCTGCCGCTCTTGCCGTCGTAGATGCGGTAGAAGCCCGCCGACACCCGCGGCGTCGGCGTGACCGTGCCGGCGCTGGGGACGAAATCGGCGGTACTGAAGTCTAGGTCCTCGTACACGTCCAGATCCGAATCGGTGCCACGGAACGCGAACAGGCAGGTAGCGGCGTCCTCGGTGGACTGGAACAGCAGGCCGAACAGTTCTTCGCTGCCGCCGAACGGATCGCCGTCCCAGCCGGACCAGCGGGCGACCAGCCGATAGTTGCACGGCGCCAGCACCGGCTTGCCCTCGAAGGCCGCATATGCGGCGATGCTGGCCTGGGCCATCGCCAGCGTCAACGACGGATCCAGCGGGGCTTGGGTTTGCGGAATCGCACGCATCGTCGAGCATTCTTTACCGGAAGCAGGCGGCAGCGGCGACCGCGATGCGGGCATTCGCGGCAAACGGTACCAGCGTTGAGATGGAAGGCGTGCGCACACCGCGCGCGCCAGACATGTAGTCACCATTGGCGGGCGTGACATGTGTTCGATCCCGATCCCATCGCCGCCACGCGGCAACGCTTGTCTACCGCGGCGAACAACGGCGCGCATGCTCGCCGCCGCCATCGGGCGGCGTCATCCGCCGTGCCCTACACGCTTCGTCAACGTGTCCGTCACGGCGCGCGCGCGCGCGGCGCGGCACAGTAGCGACAGACATTCAAGCCCTATCGGAGATCCGCATGGCCAGCCCGCAGGAACTGGAAGAGAAATTCTGGAAGGCGCTCAAGTCCGACCGCACGGTCATGCTCGGCCTGAACGGCGTCGAAGACGGCCACGCGCGGCCGATGACCGCGCAATTCGAAGGCGAGCGTGGCGGCCCGATCTGGTTCTTCACCTCCAAGGACAACGCCCTGGTGCAGAAACTGTCACAGAGCCAGCGGGTGATCGCCGCGTTCAGCGCCAAGGACCACGACCTGTTCGCCAGCATCAGCGGCACGCTCAGCGTGGACAACGACCAGGCGGTGATCGAACGCCTGTGGAACGGCTTCATCGACGCCTGGTACGAGCAAGGCAAGGACGATCCCAAACTGGCGCTGCTGCGCCTGGATCCGGACCACGCGCAGATCTGGCTCAACGGCTCCAGCCTGGTGGCCGGGATTAAAGTGCTGTTCGGCATCGATCCCAAGCGGGACTATCAGGACAAGGTCGCGGACGTGCCGCTACGCTGAGCTGCAGCTTGACCTTGCTGCGCAACGCGGTTGGCGCTGCCACGCTTTGCACTGCTGGTTGTCTGGTTGGCGTACGCCGTTGCGCGCCTGCATCGCCTTGCCGTCCTGTTTCATTGCGCCTCGGCTTCGCGCTGGCGCTCGTACAGCGCCAACATGTCGGCAGCGGCCAGCGCGCGCTGGCGGCGCAGCGCGCGCGCCAGTGCATCGCCAGGCTGCAGCGCCGCCGCAGCGCCCTGCTCCTCGAGCGCCCGCTGCATCCGCGAGGAAAGCCCCCAGTCCGCCGAGATGGCCTTCGCGCACGGCGCCGACCACATTGCGAGCATGCCCGCGACCAGGTCCGGATCCGAAGGTACTGCGGCATGCCTGGCATACGCATCGCGCAGCACCTGCACCACCGCGACCGCGCCCAATCCATACAACAGCGCCAGCAGCTGCGCCGCCGCGGGATCCTCGCGCTTTGCATCCTCGGCTTGGCGAGCCGTGGCCTTGGCCGACAGCAAGGTGTGCTCCCATAGCAGCGCGGCGCAGCGGCCGAACACGCTGCCGTCGTCGGCGATGACCGGTTGCAGCAGTGCGGCCAGCACAATCTGGCGCAGGCCCTTGGTGCCGAGCAAGGCCACCGCGCGCTCCAGATTCTCGATCGGCTCAGCCTGGCGGCGGTAGGCGCTGCTGTTGGCGATGCGCAGCAGATTGCCGGCCAGTGCCGGATCCTGGCCGAGAATCGCGGCGATGGCCTGCGCGCCGGCATCGGGATCGTTGATCACGCGGGTGAGCTGCGGCAACAGCTGCGGGCGGCGCGGCGTATAGCGCGGATGCGCGTCGAGACGCGCCAGCACCGCCACCGCAGCGGCGGCGACCTCGGCCTGCGCGGCGCGTGATGCCGCGCCCGGTTCGGGTGCAGGCGCGTCGGCGAACGCCAGCGCGTACAGGCGCAGTAGCAGCGCCGCTTCCTGTTCGCCAGAGAGTTCGGCGACAGCTGCAGCCACGCCATGCCCGGACTCCACCGCAATCGCTGCATCCGCGCCGGCATCTTCGGCGATGGCACTGTGCGCAGACAGTGCGACGACGGTCGGTGCCGCCGTTCCGCGCTGGCGTCCACGCCGCCACATCCAGCCACCGATGCCAAGCAGCAGTGCGACGGCAACGCCTGCAATCCACATCGACGGCACGATCATCTTCATCCGCGAAGTCGCCAAGTCCCCCACCCGGCCGGAGGCGCATCCCTGTCCAGGCGCGCCAGGGCATTCAAACATGGCGCGCCATTTCTTGCTTGAACGTCGGCGACTGCCTGCAGGCGAACGCCCGGCGACCGCGCCACGCCGCCGCGCACGCTCAAGGCACCGGCGAAGTGGCCGCGCGATGGCCGTAGCTGAGCACCCGCGTCAGCTTCCAGCCGTCCTGGTCCTGGCGCCACACCATCACGAATTTGGCGATACCCTCGCAACGGCCGGTGGCCAGCTCGCAGAAGCGATGCTCGCCTTCCTCTATCGCGCCGAAGTCCTTGACCGGATAGACCCGCAGCGTGCCGTCCACCAATTCGCGGCGCACCTTGCCGCAGATCCACTTGCGCGTGTTGTCCACGACACTCTTGCGGTCCCAGGTGACACCGCCCTGGTCGTGATAGAACTCCACGTCGGGCACGAACAGTTGCTCGAACGTCGCCAGCTCGCAGGTGTTGTAGGAGCCGAACAGGCGCTGATCCAGCGCCGCGACCGTGTCGAACAGCGGTCCGGCAGTTCCGTCCTCACTCGGCTCCGCGGCGCGCGCCGTCGCCGCACAGGCCATCAACAACACCCATCCCCATGCCTGCATATGCCGTCTCCCCGTTCGTCGATGCCTCACTATCGGCCATCCCAGGCAGCGGCCGCAATGGCGCCCAGACGCAGGCGAAGCCGTGAGCGAGACAGCGGCGAATGGCAGACAGGCCATGGAATGCAACACGGCCAGCAACCGCACCACCGCCGGCGCCTGCAATCGTCGGCGGCCTACATATTGCGCCGGTATTCGCCGCCCACCGCGTACAGGGCGTGGCTGATCTGCCCCAGGCTATGGGTCTTCACCGCCTGCATCAGCGCGGCGAAAACGTTGCGGCGCTCGCGCGCGGCACGCTGCAGATAGCCGAGGCCCACCGCATCGCCAGGAGCCGGCAGGCCCGACGCTTCGGCCTGCTCCGGCGGCGATGGCACAATGCCGTTGCGGCGCTGCTGCCAATCGTCCACGTTGGCGATCTGCTGGCCCTTCTCTTCCTCGGTGGAGCGGATCAGTTCGATCTGGGTCGCGGTCTCGCCAACGTGCTGCTTGGGCAGGAAGGTATTGACCCCGACCAGCGGCAGGCTGCCATCGTGCTTCTTGTGTTCGTAGTACAGGCTCTCTTCCTGGATCTTGCCGCGCTGGTACATGCTGTCCATCGCGCCGAGCACGCCGCCGCGCTCGCTGATCGCCTCGAATTCCTTGTACACCGCCTCCTCCACCAGGTCGGTGAGCTGCTCGACGATGAAGCTGCCCTGCCACGGGTTCTCGCAGAAGTTCAGCCCCAGCTCCTTGTTGATGATCATCTGGATCGCCACCGCGCGGCGCACGCTTTCTTCGGTCGGAGTGGTGATCGCTTCGTCGTAGGCGTTGGTGTGCAGACTGTTGCAGTTATCGAACAACGCGTACAGCGCCTGCAGCGTGGTGCGGATGTCGTTGAACTGGATCTCCTGCGCATGCAGCGAGCGGCCCGAGGTCTGGATGTGGTATTTCATCATCTGGCTGCGTTCGTTGCCGCCGTAGCGCTCGCGCATCGCGCGCGCCCAGATGCGCCGCGCCACGCGGCCGATCGCGGTGTACTCCGGATCCATGCCGTTGCTGAAGAAGAAGCTCAGGTTGGGCGCGAAATCGTCGATGCGCATGCCGCGCGCCAGGTAGTACTCGACGATGGTGAAACCGTTGCTCAGGGTGAAGGCGAGCTGGCTGATCGGGTTGGCGCCGGCCTCGGCGATGTGGTAGCCGGAGATCGACACCGAATAGAAATTGCGCACCTTGTGCTCGACGAAATACTGCTGGATGTCGCCCATCATGCGCAGCGCGAACTCGGTGCTGAAGATGCAGGTGTTCTGCGCCTGGTCCTCCTTGAGGATGTCGGCCTGCACCGTGCCGCGCACGCTGGACAGGGTCTGCGCCTTGATCTGCGCATAAGTGGGCGCGTCCACCAGCTGGTCGCCGCTGACCCCGAGCAAGGCCAGGCCCAAGCCGTCGTTGCTCGGCGGCAGCGCGCCGTGATAACGCGGCCGCTGCCGGCCTTCGAACAATGCATCCAGGGCTTGCTCGGCCTGCGCCCAGCGCTGCGCATCGGCCTTGAGGTACTTCTCCACCTGCTGGTCGATGGCGGTGTTCATGAACATCGCCAGGATCATCGGCGCCGGGCCGTTGATGGTCATCGACACGCTGGTGGTCGGCGCGCACAGGTCGAAGCCGGAGTACAGCTTCTTCATGTCGTCCAGGGTGGGAATATTGACCCCGGAATTGCCGATCTTGCCGTAGATGTCCGGGCGCGGCGCCGGGTCCTCGCCGTACAGGGTGACGCTGTCGAAGGCGGTGGACAGGCGCGCGGCCGGCTGGCCCACGCTCAGGTAGTGGAAGCGGCGGTTGGTACGCTCCGGCGTGCCTTCGCCGGCGAACATGCGGATCGGGTCCTCGCCGGCGCGGCGGTACGGATACACGCCGCCGGTATAGGGGTAGCTGCCGGGCAGGTTCTCCTTGCCGAGGAAGCGCAGCAGTTCGCCCCAGCTCTTGTAGCGCGGCGCGGCGATCTTCGGGATCGGCTGGTGGCTCAGCGACTGGCGGTAGTTCTCCACGCGGATCGTCTTGCCGCGCACTGCGTACTCGGTGACCTCGTCGGTGATCGACTTCAGCCGTTGCGGCCACGCGCGCAGCAGCTTCAGCGATTCGCTGGACAGCGTCTGCAGCGCGTCGTTATAGCGCTGGCGCAACCGCAGCAGGCTCGCATCGACCGCAGCGGCGCGGGCGGACGGCTGCAGATCCTCGACCGGGTAAAGCTCCAGCTGCGTGGGCAACTGCGGGTCCTGCAGTGCGTGCAGCGACTGCCAGAACGATTTCGCGCGGTCGGCGGCCTCGGCCTGGCGCTCGATGCCGGCGTTGAGCGCGCGGCCCTGTTCGGCGATCTCGGCCAAGTAGCGCACGCGCGCGCCGGGAATCAGCACCGTGGCGCGCGGCTCCTTCAGCGTGGTGTCCAGCTGCGGCAGGAAATCGCAATGCGGCGACGGTGCGGCGCAGCGGGCGGCGTCGGTCGTTTCGGCCCTGGGGTCGGACGCCGCGAGGCCCAGCTTCGCGCGCAACAGCCGGCACAGATTGACGAACATCCAGCTGATGCCGGGATCGTTGAACTGGCTGGCGATGGTCGGATACACCGGCACCGCGTCGTCCTCCAGCTGGAACGCGGCGCGGTTGCGCCGCCACTGCTTGCGCACGTCGCGCAGCGCGTCCTCGGCGCCGCGCCGGTCGTACTTGTTCAGCACCACCAGCTCGGCGAAGTCGAGCATGTCGATCTTTTCCAGCTGGCTCGGCGCGCCGTAATCGCTGGTCATCACATACACCGGGAAATCCACCAGATCCACGATCTCCGAATCGCTCTGGCCGATGCCGGCGGTCTCCACGATCACCAGGTCGTAGCCGATGCCTTTCAGCAACGCGATGCAGTCCTTCAGCACGCGGTTGGTGGCCGCATGCTGGCGCCGCGTGGCCATCGAGCGCATGTACACGCGCGGGCTGCGCAAGGCGTTCATGCGGATGCGGTCGCCGAGCAGCGCGCCGCCGGTGCGGCGCCGGCTCGGGTCCACCGATACCACCGCGATGCGCATCTGCGGGAAGCCGGCCAGGAAGCGGTTGAGCAATTCGTCGGTGACCGACGACTTGCCGGCGCCGCCGGTGCCGGTCAGGCCGAGCACCGGCGCTGTGCGCCGCGTGCGGGACTCGGGACCCGGGACTCGGGACTCGGCGGTGCCTGGCAGGCCGCACTGCCACTGCTTGCGTAGCAGCACCAGATCCGTTTCGGAGAACGCGCCATCCTCGAGCGCCGACAACACCCTGCCGATGCCGATCTCGTCGTCGATGTGCGGCAACAGCGCGCCGGCTTGTTCCGGGTCCCGGGTCCAGAGTCCCGGGTCCCGCCCGCGCGAAGCGCGCGCCAGCACATCCTCGATCATCTCCACCAGGCCCATCTTCATGCCGTCGTTGGGGTGGTAGATGCGCTCCACCCCATAGGCCTGCAGCTCGGCGATCTCCTCCGGGGTGATGGTGCCGCCGCCACCGCCGAACACCCGCACATGGCCGGCGCCGCGTTCGCGCAGCATGTCCACCATGTACTTGAAGTACTCGACGTGGCCGCCCTGGTAGGACGACAGCGCGATCGCATCGGCGTCCTCCTGCAGCGCCGCGCGCACCACGTCCTCGACGCTGCGGTTGTGGCCGAGATGGATCACCTCTGCGCCCTGCGCCTGAATCAGCCGGCGCATGATGTTGATCGCCGCGTCGTGGCCGTCGAACAGGCTGGCCGCGGTGACAAAGCGCAGCGGGCTGGTGTCGGCTTGCGGCAGCGGCACGCGGGACGCGGGAATGCTCATCGGGACGACATCGGCAAGAGAATGCCGCGATTCTAGGTGGCCCGTGCAGCACGGGCAGGTTGCGCTGCAACATGCGGCGGCGATCGCGCCGTCGGCAACTAGGCGGCAACGTCGCGCCACGGACGCCAGCTACCCGCTAGATGAATGCGACGGCGCGGCGCGTCAACAGCGACGCCGCCTGCCGCGTTTGCGTTGGTGTCGGCATACCGCCGATGTCCCTGGAGAATCGCATGTCCATTCGTCCTTTGCTGCTGGCCTCGCTGCTCGGCAGCGCGCTCGCCGGCGGCCTGCTGGCTGCGCCCGCGCAGGCGCGCCCGGCGCTGGAACTGTCGGTGCAGAGCGCACCGCCACCGCCGCGCTTCGAACGCGTGGTGGTGCGACCGGGCTACGTCTGGACACCGGGCTACTGGCATTGGAACGGGCGCCGCCATGTCTGGGTCGGCGGCCGCTACGTGGTCGAACGCCCTGGCTATGTCTACGTCGGCCCGCGTTGGGAACATCGTGGCCCGGGCTATCGCTTCCATGACGGCTATTGGCGGCACCGCTAGCGCGTGGCCTGGCCTGGCCTGGCGTCGGCGGCCGGCGCTGCCGCCGACGTGCTGCGCGGCGACGTGACCGCCCTACCCCGCTTTGCGATAGTGTGGGTATCGCCGCACCCGGCCGGTTCTCGAGAACACGCATGTCCAGGCATTCGCGATCGCATGCGTCCTTCCCGGCGTTGCCGGGTGCCCCTGCCGCGCGCGCGAGCGCCGGGACCGCGCCGCTCGCGCGCAGCCCACGCCCGCTGCGCCTGGGTCGCTAGCGATGCCGTGGCGTGCGCCGCCGGGAACCTATGCGATCGCGATCACCGTGGTGGCGGTGGCGATCGCCAGCGTGGCCGCCTGGCGCGAACGGCCCACCGACGCAGCCTCGGCCCGCAGACTCGGCGACGCCATCGGCCACACCGCAGTCGCGCTCGCGGCGCGCAGACCCGCCGCGCCCATCAGCGCCAGCGTGCCGGCCGCACCCACGGCCGCCAGCATCGGCGACGCACCCCATTTCAACGGCCAGGGCCAGTTGCTGCCGGACCCGGCCTTGCGGCGCTATCTGGATCGCTACCTAAGCGCGCTGGACGCACCGGCGCTGGCGACCCAGCGCCGGCACCTGGATGACGATCTCGCCGCCGCCATGCCCGCCGCACAGGCACAGCAGGTGCTTGCCTGGTTCGATCGCTACGCCGCTTACCTGCAGGCCGAGGCCGCTGGCCCGCCACATGGCGCCGATACGCAACAGCGGGCGCAGAATTCGCGTGCGCTGCGCGAACGCCTGCTCGGAGCGAAAGCAGCCGCAGCGCTCTTCGCCGACGATCGGCCCGCTCGTTGACCGCTACCCGTCAACCGCGACCGCCACCTGCCATCGCGAAACTGTCGCGCGACGCCAGCAGCATGCGCATGTGAACTGCAAGCGCGTCGCGACATGAAGCCAAGCAAACCCCACGCGGGGCGTGCGCAGCCGCCGAGAACGGCACTGCCTATACTCGCCGCCACTTCCCACAGCAAGGACACCACATGGACTATCAGATTCTTCGCGGCAGTGAGCGCAGCCCCCTGCCCGGCTGCACCGATGCAGGCAAGTTTCCGGCCGCGCATCGCCTGCGTGTGTTGCTGGCGCTGCGCCAGCCCGAACTGGACGCGGCCGCAGCGCGCTTGCTCGATACCGCCGGCGACGAGCTGCCCGCGCCGCTGTCGCGCGATGCCTTCGCCACGCGCTTCGCCGCCGCTGCCGATGACCTGCGCGCGGTCGAGGCATTCGCCACGCAGCATGGCCTGAGCATGGAGCAGACGTTGGCGCATGCCGGCGTGGCGATCCTGGAAGGCAGCGTGCAGCAGTTCGACCGCGCGTTCCAGGTGGACCTGCGCGACTACCGCAAGGACGACTTGCGCTACCGTGGGCGTACCGGCGCGGTGTCGATCCCCACCGCTCTGCACGGCGTGGTGAGCGCGGTGCTCGGCCTGGACGATCGCCCGCAGGCTCACACCCTGCCGCAGGCGCAGGACGCACCGGCACCCGCAGGCGCCGCTGCGCCCATCGCCCGCTACACGCCGCCGCAGCTGGCCGAACTGTACGGTTTTCCCGAGCACGACGGCGCCGGTCAGTGCATCGGCATCATCGCGCTGGGCGGCGGCTACGAGCGGGCGCAGCTGGCCGCCTATTTCACCGAACTCGGGCTGCCGATGCCGCAGATCGTCGATGTGCTGCTGGCCGGTGCGCGCAACCAGCCAGGCGGACAGGGGCGCAAGGCCGACATCGAGGTGCAGATGGACGTGCAGATCGCCGGCGCCATCGCTCCGGGCGCAAAGCTAGTGGTGTACTTCGCACCCAACACCGACAACGGTTTCCTCGAAGCCATCGTCAGCGCCATCCACGATCGCGCGCATGCGCCCGACGTCATCGCAATCAGTTGGGGCTTCACCGAGACGCTGTGGACGGCGCAGTCGCGCGCAGCCTACAACCGTGCGCTACAGGCTGCCGCGCTGATGGGCATCACCGTCTGTATCGCCTCTGGCGACGACGGCGCCAGCGACGGCCAGCCCGGCCTGAACGTGTGCTTCCCGGCGTCCAGCCCGTTCGTGCTGGCCTGTGGCGGCACTCGCTTGCAGGTCGACGTGCAGGCGCAACACGAACAGGCCTGGTCAGGCACCGGCGGCGGCCAGAGCCGGGTGTTCGCGCGGCCGCGCTGGCAGCAGGCCCTGACGTTGCACGGCACACAGCAGACGGCGCAGCCGTTGAGCATGCGCGGGGTGCCGGACGTGGCCGCCAATGCCGACGCCGAAACCGGCTACTACGTGCACATCGATGGGCGCCCGGCGGTCATGGGCGGCACCAGCGCCGCCGCGCCTGTGTGGGCGGCGCTGCTGGCGCGGGTCTATGGCCTGAACGGCGGCCGCCGCGTGTTCCTGCCGCCACGGCTGTACGCGGTTGCCGATGTCTGTCGCGACATCGTCGACGGCGGCAACGGTGGCTTCGTTGCCAGCCCCGGCTGGGATGCCTGCACCGGCCTGGGCGTCCCCGACGGCGGGCGCATCGCCGCTGCGCTCGGCGCCGGGCCAGGCGCGAAGCCAGCGATCACCCCCACCGGTTGAGCCGGCACGGCCGACAAAACCGTCCGCGGCGCCTGACCGGCGTCGCAGATGGTGCCGAGATGCTTGTAAGGCAGGGCCGGCGCCCAGGCCCGCACCGCTGCGCGACGCGCCGACAATTGCTTTAAAATGCGCCCATCGCGACGATCAGGACCCGTTCCGGAACCCGTCGCGTTTTTCGTTTTGCGCACCCTCACTAGGACGTTCCTGGAACTAAGGTGTCCCACACCTGCAACGCCAGCGGAGCCCCCATGCTTTTCGAAACGCTAGCCACCACCGGCCACGAACAAGTCGTCTTCTGCAACAACCGCGACATGGGCCTGCAGGCGATCATCGCCATCCACAACACCGTGCTCGGCCCCGCGCTGGGCGGTGTGCGCATGCGCCCCTACGCCAACACCGAGGCCGCGCTGCACGACGCGCTGCGGCTCAGCCGCACGATGACCTACAAGAACGCGCTGGCCGGGCTGAACATCGGCGGCGGCAAGGCGGTGATCATCGGCGATCCCAAGGCCGACAAGTCCGAGGCGCTGTTCCGCGCCTTCGGCCGCTACGTGGATTCGCTGGGCGGGCGCTACATCACCGCCGAGGACGTCGGCACCGACGTCAACGACATGGAACAGATCTACCTGGAGACCGAATACGTCACCGGCGTGCACCAGGTGCACGGCGGCTCCGGCGATCCGGCTCCGTTCACCGCCTATGGCGCGCTGCAGGCGCTGATGGCCTCGCTGCAGCGCAAGCTCGGCCACGAGGAAATCGGCAAGGCCAGCATCGCCGTGCAGGGCCTGGGCCACATCGGCATGGAGCTGGCGAAGCTGCTGAAGGAACGCGGCGCCAAGCTGTACGTCACCGATCTGGACCAGGCGCTGGTGGATCGCGCGGTCGCCGAATACGGCGCCGAGGCGGTCAAGCCGGACGAGATCTACGACGTGGCCGCCGACGTGCTGGCGCCGTGTGCGCTGGAAAGCGCGATCGACGAAGCCACCCTGCCGCGGCTGAAGGCGAAGATCATCTGCGGCACCGCCAACAACCAGCTGGCCAACGCCGCCGTGGGCGAAGAACTGCACCGCCGCGGCATCCTCTATGCCCCGGACTACGCGGTCAACGCCGGCGGGGTGATGAACGTGTCGCTGGAGATCGACGGCTACAACCGCGAACGCGCGATGCGCCTGATCCGCAGCCTGTACCACAACCTGGGCAAGATCTTCGACCTGTCCGAACGCGACAACATCCCGCCGCAGCAGGCCGCCGACCGCATCGCCGAAGCGCGCATGCACGCCATCGGCAAGCTCAAGCTGCCGCTGGGCCGCACCGCCCCGCGCTCCATGGGGCATCTGCGCGGCGAGTAGGCGAGCGAGGAGCAGCACCTCCCGAGCACAGCGCGTCGGGACTGAAGTCCCTCCCACAAAAGCCGGCACGCCATCAGCAGGCCGAATACCCTCTGTAGCAGCGGCTTCAGCCGCGACGAACGAAGTTCATATCCTGCCGCAATCCAAACGCATCGGGGCCGAAGTCCCTCCTACAAAAGCAGGAACGGCATCACCGAGCCCGACTACCCCTGTAGGCGGCTTCAGCCGCGACAAGCGAAGAGAGAAACCCAACGCCGCCTCAGCGCGCCGAGGCCGCAGCCTCCCCTGTCAACAAAGCGCGGGCCGCAGCACGCGCGCACCGCATCAGAACCCCAACCGATACCGCAGCGACAGCGCATGATCGTCGCCGCGCAGGCCGAAGCGCCGGTCGTAGCCGACGCCCAGCGCACTGCTGCCCCAGCGCCAGTCCAGGCTGGCGCCGAACAGCCCGCCCGACCGCGCCGGCTGCAGATCCGCCAGCGGCGCCCAGGCATCCACGCCGACGAAGCTGGCCTGGCGCTGCAGCCCTTGCGCGGCCAGGGTCTGCTGCCATTCGGCATAGCCCTGCAGCGACCAGCCGCGGCCGCCGTAACCGGCACGCAGGCCGGCCAGGGTCTGGCTGCGCGAAGAAGACGCCGCAGCGGCCATCAATCCGAAGCCGTCGCCGCCCTGCTCGCGGAAGCCATCGCTGTCGATGCGGCTGTAGTCGGCGCCGAGGTACGGGGTCAGCGACGCCTTGCCGCGCCCGAAGCGGTAGCCGACCTCCATGCTGCCGGACAGGAAGCGTCCGGCGTAGCGGCTGGACGCATCGGCGACGCGATCGCCAAGCAGCAGGCCGCGGTCCAGCTGGCGCCGGTACTGCCCGGTACCCAGCTGCGCCAGCGCGTAGGCATTGCCGCCGACCGCGCCGAGATAGGCCTGGCCCTGTACCTGGCGATCGCGGCTGTGATCCAGACCGCCGTCGCCGCCACCGTCGGCACGGCTCTCGCCGAAGGCGAAGCCGGCCACGCCATGCTCGCCCAGGCGCAGGTCCTGGCCCATCATCCAGCCGTCGAGCTGGAACTGGCTGCCGGCGAAACTGCCCTGCCCGGTGTCGCCCAGGCGCTGGCTCCACGCGCCGATCGCACGCGGTTGCGCGACCAGGCTGTCGAGGCGGCCGGACAGCGCACGCCGCTGCAGATCGATGCTGTCGAAGGTCATCGCGGTGGCCGCCGCATGCGCTTGGCCGGACAGGCTGCGCAGCGTCGCCGCCGCCGCGGCCACGCTCGGCGATTGCTGTACCGCGCCAGCCGCCTTCAGCAGCGACGCATCCACCGTCGCCGGATCCCGGCGCAGCTGCGCATCAAGCTGTGCGAACGCCGCGTCCACCCGCGTGGCCGAGGCCAGCGTGGCGGCAGTGACGCTGCCGAAATTCGCCGCCGCGGCGGTGACGCTCAGCGCCTGCACGGTGATCGACGCGCTGCTGCTGTCGTAGGACAGCGACGAGGTCAGGAACACGTTCGACGGCGTGGTCACCGAGGCGAACGTGCCGCTCAGTCCCCCGCTGGTTTCGAGCACCTTGTAGGCGGTGTTGTTGACCACGTAGTCGCGCTTGCCGAGCACGTACAGCGCGCCGCCCTGCAGCGTCGCGGTGCCGGTCACCGAGAGCTTGTCGCCGACCAGCAGCGCCAGCCGGCCGTTGCTGGCCTGCACGTAGTTGCCGCTCAGGCTCAATGCCGCGGTGCCGACCTGGAAGGTGCCGGCATTGCTGACGTTGCCGCGCAGCGGCCCGGTGCCGATGAAGGTGGCGCCGTTGCTGATCGCCACATTGGAGCTCAGGCTGGCCGCGCTGAGCGTGCCGGCCTGCACCTGGGTATCGCCGCTGTAGCTGTTCTGAGTGCCGCTCAGGATCAAGGTGCCGCTGCCCTGCTTGATCAGGCCGCCGCTGCCGGCGATGTCGTTGGCCCAGGTGGAGCTGCCGCTGAAGGACACGCTGACGTCGCCCCAGTCGAACCGGGCCGGCCCCAGCACCGCCTTGCCGACATTGAGCAGGCCATAGCCGAAGGTGGCATCCACCCCGGGCGTGCCCAGGTCGGTGGCGGTGCCGAGCAGGGTCTGCCGCAACAGATCGTTGCTGAAGTAGGGAAACGCCTGCCACACCAGCGCCGCGGCGCCGGAGACCAGCGGCGCCGCGTACGACGTGCCGCTGCCGTAGTAATAGCCCGGGTTGGCGGTGGCGGTGGTCGCCTTGGGATCGACGAACACTTCCGTGCCCGGCGCGACCAGGCAGTAGTGCATGGCCACGCCGCAGGCGTTGGAATACGACTCCAGCTTGCTGCCGGTGCTCGCATCCACCGCGGCCACCACCAGCCAGCCGCGTTCCAGGTCAGCCGCCGGATGGCTGCCGCCGGGGCCGGGCTGGCTGGGCAGCGCGGCGATGTCCGACGGATCGGCCTTGGCTTCGTTGCCGACGGCGAAGACCACCAGCCCGCCATGGCTCAGCACGAACGGACGGTATTCGGCGGCGATCGCATTGGTCGCGGTCGGATCGGTCCAGTAGATGCCGCCCCAGGAATTGTTCATCACCTTGACCCCGGCGTTGATCAGGTCCTGGTGCACTGAGGCCAGGCCCAGCGCGCCGCTGGCCTGGTTGCCTTCGCCGCTGCCGTCGTCGTCGGGCGAGGTATCGCTGATGATGCGCGCCGACACGATCTGCGCGCCGGGCGCGATGCCGCCAGGCCACGCGCCCACCGCCTTGCCCGCGGCCAGCTGCGCGACCGTGGTGCCGTGGCCGTCGACATCGTCGACGTTGACGTTGTTCTTGGCCGGATCGACATAGATCAGGCTGGACACCACACGGCCGGCCAGCGCCGGGTGGTTGCGGTTCACGCCGGTGTCGACCACGCCGATGCGATAGCCGCTGCCGTCGTAGCCGGCGGTGTGCGCGGCCAGCG
>NZ_CAPJ01000387.1 GCF_000331775.1 Xanthomonas translucens pv. translucens DSM 18974 | reverse complement strand
GCAAGGTGACGCCGGCCGGCGCATCGGCATCGCACCGCGGCGCGCCCAGGCAGGGCAGCGCCAGCATCGCGACCGCGATGCCGCCGAGCCAGCGGCGGCGCAGCCGCGCAGGCCACGCGCCTGGCATGCGCAGGCGATGATGTGCGGGGCTAAGCATGCGCCGCCTGCAGCCGCGTCACCATCGGGCTGCCGCCGGGTACGGGCAAACACACGTCTCCTCGCCGTTGCGCAAGCGCTCGCGCACCCGGAGCCCGCCGTCGGAATGCCGATCTTGCACCGCCAGCAGTTGCGCCGCGCCGCGCGCGCCGAACTGTTCCGCGAACGCCAGGTTGGCATTGCCGCAGGTGACCAGGAACCGCGCAGGCTGCACTTCGGCGACCAGCACGCGGCCGTTCGGCCGCGCGTCGCCCTGCCCGCGCGGCCCGCCGTAGCCATCGCGGACTTTGCCGAAGCGCACCGCGACCTCCAGCAGGTACAGCGGCAGGTCGTAGGCGGCCTTGCGCGCCGCGGCGACCGCCGCCTGGATAAGGAGCAAGGCGAACGCAGCGCAGCACGGGCTGCGCCAGACGCGCAGGCGGGTCGTGTTCGTGGCCGATGGCATCTGCATGGCGTGCGTGCGGTCTCCGGGTCGATGCGGTGGGGGCCTGCCGGCGCTCAGGTCGCCGCGCAGTGGGCGCGGATGAAGTCGGCGTGCGCCGGCATCCGCTCCACCGCCATCGCCGCCGCCGCAGCGACGCGTTGCAGACGCGCCGCGGCCTCCGCGTCCGGCATTGCCGCCGCCAGGGGATCGAAGCCGCGCGCGCTCAGGCCCTGCCCCTGCATCACCGCCAGCCAGCTGGTCTTGCTGAAGAGCTCGTCGGCCTCGCGCAACACCCGGCCCGAGTGCGCGAAGATCTGCAGGCGCTCGGCCAGGCTGTCGGGGATCGGCATCGTGCGCGCGCGTTCCCAGTACGCGCCGGGCCGCGCGGTGGCGTGGAAGTGCAGGATGATGAAGTCGCGGATGCTGTCGAATTCCTGCGCCATCAGCCGGTTGTAGCGGCGGATGGCGGCCGGGTTGCCGGCGCGATCGGGCAGCATCTCCAGGAAGCGGGCGATGCCGGCCTGGATCAGGTGGATGCTGGTCGATTCCAGCGGTTCCAGGAATCCCGCCGCCAGCCCCAGCGCCAGGCAATTGCCCGACCAGAACACCGCGCGCCGGCCGGTACGGAAGCGCAGCGTGCGCGGCTCGGCCAGCGCCTCCTTGTCCAGGTTGGCCAGCAGCGTCGCGGCGGCGGCATCGTCGGACAAATGCGCGCTCGAATAGACATAGCCGTTGCCGGTGCGATGCTGCAACGGAATCCGCCACTGCCAGCCCGCCTCGCGCGCGGTCGATCGGGTGTAGGGCGTGAACGCCGACGCACGCGCCGATGGCACCGCCACCGCGCGGTCGTTGAACAGCCAATGCGACCAGTCGACAAACCCCGCGCCAGGCGCATCCTCGATCAGCAGGCCGCGAAAGCCGGAGCAGTCGATGAAGAAATCGGCGTCGATGCGCGTGCCGCAGGCGAGCACGATCGAGGCGATATCGCCGTCGGGCGAACGTCGCAGCACCTGTTCGACCTTGCCCTCCAGCCGCATCACGCCGCGGCCCTCGGCATACTCGCGCAGCAGCCGCGCATACAACGCGGCGTCGAAATGGAAGGCGTAGCCCAACCGCGACAGCAGCGCATCGCCTTGCTGCGGCCGCAGGAAGCGCCCGCGCATCGCCGCCAGGGTATTGAGCGAATACGCCGCCAACGGTGCGGCACGGCCGGCGCGGTGCATGCGCTGCCACAGGCCGTCGAACGGCACCGTGCCGAAGTCGACGCCATAGGCGCCGAACGGATGGAAGTAGCGCTGTCCCGGCTGCAGCCAGTCGACGAATTCGATGCCCAGCTTGAAGCTGCCCTGGGTCGCGCGCAGGAACGCGTTTTCGTCGATGCCGAGCAAGGCGTTGAACAATGCGATCGGCGGAATCGTCGCTTCGCCCACACCGACCGTGCCGATCGCCTCGGACTCGACCAGGGTGATGCGCGTGGCGCCTGCGCCGAGCACG
>NZ_CAPJ01000388.1 GCF_000331775.1 Xanthomonas translucens pv. translucens DSM 18974 | reverse complement strand
GCCGGCGGCGATGCCAGCGCGAACTGCTCCCAGGCCACCACGTGGCCGGCAGGCACCAGCGGGATCGTGCCGGCGCGCGCATGCGCACGCACGCTGATCAGGTACTCGGCGCCGGCCTTTTTCTGGAATGCGGGCAGGGCCAGCTGCAGCTCGCCGGCGGCGCCGGCGGCGATCGCCAGATCCGGCGCGCGGCCCTCCTGCACCACCCGCCCGTCCTGGCGGATCTGCCAGTCGAAAGCGAAGCCCGACAGGTCGATGAAGGCATGCCGGTTGCGCACCAGGAAGCGCCCGCGATCGGCGTCGATGGCTTCTAACTGGATCGGGCCGTAGACCTTGGCCAGCTCGTGCAGATGCGGGTTCGGGGTGCGGTCCGATTGCAGCAGGCCGTCGCCGAACTCGATCGCGCTCTGACCCGAGGGGTTCGGCCCGTAGTCGGCGCCATAGCCCCAGTACGGCCGGCCGTCGGCGGTCTTCAGCAGCATGCTCTGGTCCACCCAATCCCAGATGAAGCCGCCCTGCAGGCGGTCGTGCGCATAGATGGCGTCCCAATAGGCTTTCAGGTCGCCCAGGCTGTTGCCCATCGCATGCGCGTACTCGCACATGATCAGCGGCTTCTGCGCATACTCCGTGCTCGTCGCGTAATCGACGATGCGCGCCACCGAGTCGTACATCGGCGCGTAGATGTCGGCATAGGCGTTGGGCGCGTGCTGCGCATACAGCGTGCCCCAGCCCAGGTAGCTCACCAGGCGGGTCGTGTCGCGCGCGTGCAGCCAGTTGGCGGCCTTCTCGAAATTCGGGCCGATGCCGGCCTCGTTGCCCAGCGACCAGAAGATGATTGACGGATGGTTCTTGTCGCGCTCAAACATCCGCTGCACCCGCTGCAGATGCGCCAGCTCCCATTTTGGGTCGTAGCCGAGCTGCACCTTCTCGCGCGGGCGCATCCCCTCGTTGCCGGCCTCCATGTAGGCATGCGATTCGATGTTCGCCTCGTCCATCACGTACAGGCCGTATTCGTCGGCCAGGGCGTACCACAGCTCCGCGTTCGGATAGTGCGAGGTGCGCACGGCGTTGATGTTGTTCTGCTTCATCAACGCGATGTCGCGCCGCATCGAGGCTTCGGAGATCACGTGGAAGGTCTGCGGATCGTGCTCGTGCCGGTTCACGCCGCGGATCTTGACCGGCTTGCCGTTGACCTTGACCAGTCCGTCCTTGATTTCGACGGTGCGGAAGCCGATGCGGCTGGCGCTGGCCTGGAGCAGGTGCGCGTCGGCGTCGTGGACCTCCAGCAGCAAGGTGTACAGATTCGGCGTTTCCGCGCTCCACGCACGCACCTTGTCGATCGCCCCGGACAGGGTCAGCGCCGCCTCCTGCCTGGCCGCCGTCACCGTCGCCTGCCGCACCAGCACCGGCGTGTCGCCGTCGAGCAGCGTGGCGGTGACCCGCGTGCCCTTGGCCGCGTGCAGCAGGCCGACATCGACATCCAGCGCGCCGCCGACGTAGCGCGCATCCAGCGTGGCGCGGGCGAAGAAATCGCGCAGCCAGGTCTGCGGCGTGGCCAGCAGATAGACATCGCGCTCGATGCCGCTGACCCGCCAGAAATCCTGGTCTTCCAGATAGCTGCCATCGGACCAGCGATAGACCTCGATGGCGACCGAGTTGTGGCCCGGACGCAGCTGCGCAGTCACGTCGAATTCGGCCGGCAGCTTGGAATCCTCGCTGTAGCCGACCCGCTGTCCGTTGACCCAGACGTAGTAGGCCGCGCCGGCCGCACCGATGTGCAGCAGCACCCGGCGCCCGTGCCAGCCTTGCGGCACCTCGAACTCCCGCCGGTAGGAGCCGACGCTGTTGATGGCGTGGGCGATGAACGGCTGGTTGGCCGGGAATGGGTACTGGATGTTGTTGTACAGCGGCTGCCCGTAGCCCTGCGCCTGCCAGTCGGACGGCACCGGAATGGTCTTCCAGGCCGACACGTCGTAATCGTCGCGGTAGAACTGCGCCGGGCGCTGCTCCGGCGTGGGCGAGAACATGAAGCGCCAGTCGCCGTTGAGCGAGAGATGGTATCGGGAGTCGGCGATCCGACCGGCCTTGGCCAGTGCCACCGATTCGTACGGGAAGGACGTGGCCCGCGCCGGCAGCCGGTCGATCTCGTTGATCTGCGGACGCTCCCACTCGGGTCGCGGTGTGTCGCCCGCCCAGGCCGTGGCCATGTGCAAGCCGAGCAGCAGCAAGACGCTTACGTTGGCCAGGAGTCGTTGTCGCACTGTCGGTTTCATCGAAAGCCCCTCGTATACAAAACAGCCGATCGGGTTGCACTGCAGCGGCGATTCCCGGTGTCGGGACGCAGCCGCCGGGACTGCAACGCGTGAACGTTCGCGGCCACGCGCCTGGGCGCGGGCCGCCCTCATTGTTTGCGCAAGACCACGGTGACCACCGACTGCGGCGGCGCCAGCGCCGCTTGCGTACCGGGCGCGGCTGCGCGGCGGCAACCGGTTTCGGCGCGCAGCGCGGCCGAGGTGACTACCACCTGTTGCGACCACGCGCCGGCGCCCAGCGTCTGCGGCGCGATCGCCAGCCGCCGCGCCACCAGCCCGGCGTTGACGTGTACGAACACCAGTTCGCGCCCATCCGCCGACAGCGCCGCCACCGTATCCGCATCGTCCACCTGCAGCAGGCGCATGCCCGGCCGCAGATAGCGGCTGAAATTGGCCATGGCCCAGTACTTGCGGGTCACCTGGAACGGATGCTCCGCCGCCGCGGCGGTGCTCAGGTCCATCCGGATCAAGCCCCAATGGCCAGCCGCACCGGGCTTGTCGGCCGCGGAGGTCTCGATCGCCTGCCAGAACACCCACGCCGACGGCTGCAGGCGCTTGAGGTCCAAGACCATGTGCTCGGCCAGCGCCAACGCCGGGCGCATCTCGTCCGCGTCTCCCGCCACCTTGGGCGGCGCCAGGTCGCTTTCCGACATCCACAGGCGAATGCCGCTGGCGGCGGCGATATCGCGCACGCCGGTCTGCCCGGTGCTGTCGTAGCTGTGCACGTTGAGCTGGCCCAGCACCGCCTTGGTGGCATCCGCATAGCCGGACCAGTTGTGGATGAAGCCCAGCGCACTGGTTTCGTCCATTGCCGCGACCCGGGTGCGCAAGCCGCGCGCGCGCAGCGCGCGGTCGCTGGCCTGGAGGATGCGTTCCTGCGCCGGCACGCTCCAGTGCGCGCCTTCCTGGGTATTGCCGGCGAACCAGTAGGGTGTGCCCGGCTCGTTGACCGGCGACAGCGTGCGGAAGGCGATGGCGTGGCGACGCTGCAGCTCATCCACCACCTGCGCCAGATACGCCGCGAACGCCGCCTCCTGCCCGGGCCGCAGATTGTCGTCCAGCCCATGCTCGGCGCCTGAGACGCGCCCGCTCACGGTCATGAACCACGGCGGCGAGTTGGAGAACGCCTCGAAGATGCGCAGATCCGCGGGCACCCGCGCGCGGATCGCGTCCAGCCACCAGCGCTGGCCCTGGTCGGCCGACCAGTCCCACAACGCCGGATCGTCCGCACGCCACCAGTCCTTACCCGCTGCGCCCGCCGGCTGCCGCCAGAACCCCGGTATCGCCGCGCCGGGGCGCAGAGACGGCGGCGTGTCGGCCGCATTGCCGCCGCCGATGTTGTAGCGGGCAATCACCCAGCCCAGGCCGTCGCGGCCATACAGCAGGTCGGCCAGGCGGTTGCGCAGCGGATCCGGATAGGCGCCGGTCACGTTGGCGAACCAGGCCAGCGCCGTGCCGAAGCCCTCGAAGCGCGTCTGCGGCGATTGCAGGTCCGCGTGCAAGGTGACGCCGGCCGGCGCATCGGCATC
>NZ_CAPJ01000389.1 GCF_000331775.1 Xanthomonas translucens pv. translucens DSM 18974 | reverse complement strand
GGCCCGGCGCGCATCGTCGCCATCACCAACGGCGCCTGCATCAGCGCCTGCCTGGATTTCATGGACCGGCTGCTGGAAGGTCCCGGCGTGGAGCAGGTCGGCCAACCGACCGGCGCCGACACGCTCTACACCGAAGTGGAAAGCGTGCAGCTGCCGAGCGGACGCGCGACCTTGCTGCTGCCGATGCAGCGCCTGCAGGGGCGCCAGCGCGGCGCGCTGCAGCCGTATGCGCCGCGCGTGCGCCTGGACGACACCGCTGCGGTGAACGCCTGGCTGCGGCGCGAAGTCGCCGCGGTTTCGCTGCCCGCCGGCACCACGCCGTAGCGCGGCGGCGCGGCGCGATCGGGATCGGGATCGGGATCGGGATCGATCCATCCGAGCATGTCGAGCGCGCCTGTGCCGCAACGCGCTAGGGCTGCGCCAACGCGCGCTCCACCGCTTGCTGCGCCAACGGCGCCATCATCGCGTAGCCGGCGACGGTGGGATGCACGCCATCGTAGGCCAGCGCCTTGTCCATGCCGCCCTGCCGCTTGCGCAGCGTGCTGTGGTAGTCCAGGTACACCGCGCCGTGGCTTTGCGCGTACTGCTTGATCCAGGCGTTGAGCGCGCGGATCTTTTCCGCCGGCTGCAGGCCCGGCCGCCACGGGTAGTCGCTGACCGGCAGCACCGAGGCCAGCACCAGCTTGATGTGGTTGGCCTGCGCCAGTTCCGCCATCGAGCGCAGGTTGTCCTCGATCATGCGCTGCGTGGCCAGGCCGGTGTTGCCGGCCAGATCGTTGGTGCCGGCCAGGATCACCACGGCCGCCGGCTTCAGATCGATCACGTCCTGGCGGAAACGCACCAGCATCTGCGCGGTGGTCTGCCCGGAGATGCCGCGGTTGACGTAAGGCTTGCCGGGGAAGAACGTCGTGCCTTGCATGCGTCCCCACGCGTCGGTGATCGAATCGCCGTAGAACACCACGCGCTGTTCGCCCGCGGCCGGCGCCGCCAACGCGGCGTTGTCGGCGCGGTAGCGGCCCAACTGCGCCCAGTCCAGCAAGCGCTGCTGCAGTTCGGCCACCTGCTTGGCCTGCACGGTGTCCGGCGCTTGCGTATACAGCGCATCCACCTTGCCCTGCAGCGCATCGGCGGCAGGCGCGGCGGTTTGCGCGAACGCGGGAGCGACGGCACTCAGGCACAGCGACAACAGCGCCACACGCGACGACTGTTTCACGATCCACCTCCAGCGCAGGGAAACGCGTCACCCTAATCCAAATCGGGCGCAGCCGCGCGCACCCCACCTCCGCGCGACGCTTCGCGCCGGACCCTCGCCCCTCTCTCCCCCGAGGACTTCCTTCGGTCGCCGGACGCAGAGGGGCTTCATGGCTGCGGTGGGAGTGCTGCTGCGAGCCGGTCCGATCTCGCTCAGTCGCTGGCGGATGCGTGCCGCGGCAGCGTCGCCAGGAAACGGGTGCCTTCCTGCCGCGAGGAGCTGACCTCGATACGCCCGCCATGCGCGCCCACGATCCGGTCGACGATGTACAGGCCCAGGCCCAGATTCGCGCCGGCCACCTGTGGCGTACCGTCGGCGCGCGCGGTCGTGGTCAACGGCTCGAACACCGAGGCCAGCATCGCCTCGGGAATCGGCGGCCCCAGATTGTGCACGCTCAGGCCCACCTCGTCCGCCACCAGGCCGTTCAATGCGATCGTGATCTGCTGATCGCGGCTGCCGTACTTCAATGCGTTGCTCAGCAGGTTCGCGATCACCCGGCGCAGCCGCATCGCGTCCCAGCTGCCGTGCAAATCGCCGACCGTGATCACCTGCATCGCCCGTTTCGGATAGATCGTGGCCATTTCGTCGACGACGTCCTGGGCCAACGCCTCCAGGCTGGCCGCTTGCGGGCGTACCGCCACCGACATGCCCAGATTGTCGCCGGTGAAGTCCATCAAGTCGTCCAGGATCGCCTTCATCTGCATGGCGCTGCGCAGCAGCACGCGCGCCTGCGGCGCTTGTTGCTCGCCTTGCCCCAGCATCAGTTCCGCGCAACTCATCACCGCCGACAACGGCCCGCGCAGGTCGTGGCCGAGGATGCCCATGAACAGGTGTTGGGTCTGCTCCACGCTCTCCATGAAGGCGCGCACCGAATCGGCCAGGATCTGATCCAACGCCTCGTTGAAGCGGCTCATGTCCGGCACATCCTGCACGCCCGGCGTGTGTTCGGAACGACTCCACAGACGCATCACGCTGGCGCGCAGCGCACGGAATTCCGACACCAGCTGCATCATGCCGAAGCCGTGCTTGACCCGTTGCCGGGCATGCAGGCTCGCCGCGCCGTCGGTCTCGAACTGCTCCGAGCCGGCGTCCAGCGACCTGAGCCGCAGCTCCGTCGCGCTCATCGGCGCGCGCATGTCGGCAACGATTTCCGCCAGCAGCTGCGCGGCGTGATCGCGCAACTGGACGGTGCTCATCGCCTCGCCTTGCGCACCGCGGCTACGCGCGAACGCGATCCAGTCGTCGCACAACGGCCCGATGTTGGCCTCGATGAAATCGGCCAACTTCATGCCGGCACCCTCGCACTCGGGCGGCCGCACCGTCGCCGCCGAGCGCGTCCATTCGCCGCGAGCATGGCCCCCGCGCCGCTTGCCACCGTGGCCGCGCGGCCTTCCAAGCAAAACATCCCCATTGCGTCAGCCCCACAGCGTCGATGCGCCAGCTTAAACATTCCAGATTGAACGCGTATACCTGGACCCTAGCGGAACGGGCAAGGCGATGCCATGCGTCGTCGCCGCTGCCCGGTTTTCGCGGTGGCGCGCGGCCGCTGAACGGATCGATTCTTGTGCGGCACCGAACCAGCAAGGCGCACCGTCGTAGCCGATGCGCAATCGGGGATGTGCGCAACGACCATCCGCCAGGGACCGACACTCGAACGCGGCATGTGCCAGGCACGCGACGCGCAGACTGTCACCAACACGCCACACGGCAGCCTGCGCTGCGGCCAAGCGCAGACGTGCCGCTGCGCCACACGCTCGGCATTCAGTCGCCACTCATGCGCCGACGACTATCCCGTATCGGCACGCATGCCGCGCAAGGGCGAACGCTTGCATGCCAAATGCCTGACACACAAGCCGTTGCCCGGCAAGGGAAGCGGCGCATGCCGCAGCGCATACCCCACGGCATGCCAGCCATCGGGGATGCAGAGGTTTTCTACGCGACATCTATGCGACGCCACGCGCACGATTGTTTTTCGCTATCCATGCAACCTTTTCGCAGTCCCTAACTTTTTTGTGCGTACATGACACGCGCGGCATTTCCTTCCTACCATTGCGCTGGTAGCAAAGGGGGGGTCTCCACTCCAAGCCCCGAAGGACACCGCATGAACAGGCATTACGCGCACCGGACACTTTCTGTGCTGTGGCTGGCGTTGGCTCCCGGATTGATGCTCGCCACGGCGGCGTCGGCGCAATCCGCAAGCACTGCCCCGGCGCAAACTCCGAACGACAGCGCAGCGTCCGCCGGCCCGCAGGGCGGCAGCGATGGCGACAACGCAAGCTTCCGCTCCACCGCTGGCGATGGCACGGCGCTCGGCGGCGGCGCGCCATACGCCACCGGCAGCAGTTGGGAAAACGCCGGTGGCGGCTATCGCAACACCCGCTTCGCCCCGGCCGAGTGGCAGATCAATCCGTTCAACGCGGCGCGGCTGAAGCCCGCCTGGACCTTCACCACCGCCGGCGACGTGTCCGCCACGCCGACCGTGCAGGGCAGCGCGCTGTACGTGCCCGACTGGGGCGGCCAGCTGTATCGCATCGACACCACGCTGGGCAAGGCGGTGTGGCAGGTGAAACTGTCCGACTACACCGGCAACGCCGCCTCGCTGTCGCGCAACAGCCCGGCGATCGCGCGCGACAGCGTGCTGGTCGGCGACCAGGCCAGCGGCACGGTCGTGGCGATCGACAAGAACACCGGCAAGCTGCTGTGGAAGACCCTGGTCGAGGCCAATGCGCAGGCGCGCATCACCGCCTCGCCGGTGGTCTACGGCGATCGCGTCTATGTCGGGGTGTCGTCCGGCGACTGGGGCGGGCTGAGTCCGGGCTACACCTTCTCCTTCCGCGGCAGCGTGGCTGCGCTCGACCTGAAGACCGGCAAGCTGCTGTGGAGCTTCCGCACCGCGCCGGAAGGCTATACAGGCGCGGCGGTGTGGGGCACGCTGGCACTCGACCCGCAACGGCAACGCGTCTACGCCACCACCGGCAACAACTACTCGGTGCCGCTGGACGTGGCGCGCTGCGTCAAGAACGCCAATGGCGACAAGACCGCACAGCTGGCCTGCCTGGCGCCGGACAACTACGTGGACTCGGTGCTGGCACTGGACATGCGCAGCGGCAAGCCGGTGTGGACGCGGCGCCTGCAGGGCGCCGATGCCTGGTCGCTGTCGTGCCTGGTCGCGCCGACCACCGGCGTGTGCCAGCAACCGCAGGGGCCGGATTACGACTTCAGCGGCGGCGGCGCCAACCTGTTCACCGCGATCCGCAACGGCAAGCCGCAGGCCCTGGTCGGCGCCGGGCAGAAGAGCGGCGTGTACTGGGCGTTCGATGCCGACAGCGGGCGCACCGTGTGGTCCACCCAGGTCGGTCCGGGCGGCACCGCCGGCGGCATCGAATGGGGTTCGTCGGTGGATCCGCTGAAATCGCGCGTGTACGTGGCCATCAACAACAACAACCACACCAGCTACACCCTCGCCCCCGGCAATACCGAGACCTGGAACGCCGGGTCGTGGGCGGCGCTGGACGCGGCCAGCGGCAAGATCCTGTGGCAGGTGAAGGTGCCGGGCGTCGATCCGGTGCAGACCGCGTTCGGCGCCGGCGGCCGCGGCCCGCTCGCATCCTCGCCCGGCCTGGTCTATGCGGGCTCGATGTCCGGCGCGATGACCGTGCTCGACGCCGAGACCGGCAAGACCCTATGGAGCTTCGATGCCGGCGGTTCGGTGTCGAGCGCGCCGGCGGTGGTGGACGGTGCGCTTTACTGGGGCGCGGGCTATAGCCGCTTCAATTTCGGCACCGGCATCCACAAGCTGTACAAGTTCGTTCCGGCCACCTCGCGCGGCCGCTGATCGCCGCGGCGGCGCGGCGGCGCGGCGGCGACAGGCGTGCACCGACAGTTCCTCCTGCGCATGCAGGAGGGCTGTTTTTGTAGACAATGCATCTGTTGCCAGGCCGCAGGTCGCGGCAGCAGGAGTGCAGTGGCGCTTCCGATCTGCGCGCAACCACGCGGCCTGGCAGCGCCTGCGCTGCGGCGTTACCTCGGCTTCTTTTTCGCTTCCCGGCTTTCTTCGCCGGCAATCAACGACAGCACATCGTGGATGATGCTGAACATCGCCGCCTGCGCCTTGTCTGCATCGCCGCTCTTGATCGCCTGCAGCACCCCGCGGTGCGCCGGGATGCTCGCCGTATGCCCGCGGATGCGGTTGGTGAACTGGATCGAAAAACTCAGCGCGGTGTTCACCAGTTCGTGGAATTGCATGTAGAACGGATTGCCGGTCGCGTCGAGGATCGCGACATGGAAGGCCACGTCCGAGGACAGGTGATCGTCTTCGCCGCGCTCGGCCGCGATCATGCGTTGCAGCGCGTGCTCGATCTTGCCGATCGCCTCGGCATTGCCCTGCTGCGCGGCCAGCTTGGCCGCCATCGGCTCGATGCCCTGGCGCATTTCGGTGAACGAACGCAGCAGGCTGTGCGAGAACTTGCGTTCCAGCATCCAGCGCAATACATCTGGATCGAGCAGGCTCCAGGTCTGCTCGGGCCGGACCACGATGCCGCTGCGCGGGCGGGCGGAAAGCAGGCCCTTGGCGGTCAGCATCTTGATCGCCTCGCGGGTGACGCTACGGCTGGTGGCATATGCCGAGGAGATCTCCGCCTCGGTCGGGAAACTCTGCAAACCGTAGATTCCGGCCACGACATCGCGCCCCAGCGCATCGAGCAATTGCGAGCTGAGCGTGGTGCTTCCGAACTGTCGCCCTCCCTTGCCCAGATCGTGCGGTTTCATTGCAGGCAGCCGTTTTTACCAGGAAAGATCGAGAGTAGCACGGCGATTTCGGCGCGGAAGTCTTGATTTTTTCACGGTAAATCTGCTGCCTGGGGGAGATACGCGACCACGTCCTTGACAGCGCGCGGACACGCGTGCCGCCGGCCGCCGGGCACCCCACGGCGATCGTTCGGAAGCGGCCACGGCACGCCCGGCGACGGCTGCGCAAGACGCGCCTTACGGTGCTGCCTCGCCCGGCCCTCGCTCATTCGTCGCGCCCGGGCGCCGCCTGCTCGGCAAGGCCGTCCGGCGCCGCGGTCGGCTGCAGGCGGAACTGGTAGCTCGCCGGCTGCAGCGCGATCCGATACGCCGCGTGCGGCTGGCCCCATTTGCTCCACTGGTCGTCGCCGCCCAGGCCGATCTGGCGCTCGTCGATCAGCAACGACACCCGGCCATGGGCACGCAGATCGGAACTGTGCGCGCTGCCGACCGGCCTGCGCTCCAGGTCGGAATACGGGAACGCAAGCGCGTTGACCGACAACGGCGTGGACCCGCTCACCGTCAGTGCCGCGCCCTGCTCCGGCGCCAGCCGCAGCCAGCGCACGCCGACCTTGTTGCCGGTTTCCTGCGGGCGGATGTAGTCGTGGTGCTGCTCGGCGATCTTGCCCGCATAGAGCGCGATCTCGCCGCTGCTGTCGCGATCGGCATAGGTCTCGTGCGGCCCGCGGCCATACCAGGCCAGGTCGACGAACCGGCTGGGCATGGTGAACGCCAGGCCGACGCGCAACGGATCCGGCAGGCCGACATAGCGCGGGTCGAAGCGCGCGGTGACCTGCACCGAGCCGTCGCGCGCCATCAGGTAAGCCACGTCGTAGCGCACGTCGGCCGTCGCACCGTCGCCGCCCAGATCGAAACCGACGTCGATCCTGGCGCTGCCGTCATCGCGCTTGCTGGCGACCACGGAACGGACCCGGCGCGTTTCCGACAAGGTCTTCCACACCAGGTGCGTCGCATACAGGCCGGTGCCGATGTCGTTGTCGGTCGGCGCGCGCCAGAAGTTGGGCGCACCGCCCTGCAGCAATTCCTGGTCACGATAGGCATAGCGCGCGACCAGCCCGGTGCCGCGGTCGATGCGCAGTTCCGCACCCGCCGCGCGCAGGCTCAGCTCGCCCGC
>NZ_CAPJ01000390.1 GCF_000331775.1 Xanthomonas translucens pv. translucens DSM 18974 | reverse complement strand
CGCGCGGGCCTGTGCGTTGCGCTCGGCGGCCAGCGCGCGGTCGCGCTCCACCCGCTCCAGCCGCAAGCGCTCGCTCTCCAGCTGCTCGGCGCTGGGCGGGGGCGGCGCCTTGCCGTGACGCGCCTTGGCCTGCTCGCGCGCGACCTGCGCCACCTGGTTCTTCTTCACCAGGCCGGCCTTGAGCAGCTGTTCCTGCAGGGGATTGCGCATCGGGAAAATCCAGTCGATCCAAGACGTTGGCCGCTATCTTACCCGCTGCGGCCGCCCCCTGGCCGCGGCCGTGCGGCGGCGGCCAGGGCGCGCTATCGTAGCGCCATGCAAGCGCTGAAATACCTCGTCGGCTATCCGCCGCATGTGCAGGACCAGGTCCGCGAACTGATCGCGCGCGATCGTCTCGGCGAGTGGCTGCGCAAGCGCTACGACACGCCCAATCCGGTGCGCAACGACCGCCAGCTGTACGCCTACACGCTGGCGTTGAAGGACCGCCACATGCGCAGTTCCGAGCCGCTGCACAAAGTGATCTACGACAACCGGCTGCAGGCGGTGAAGCACGCGCTCGGCACCCACACCAGCGTCTCGCGGGTGCAGGGCAGCCGGCTCAAGGCCAGCCGCGAGATCCGTATCGCCGGCGTGTTCCGCGACGCGCCGGCTGCGTTCCTGCAGATGATCGTGGCGCACGAACTGGCGCACCTGAAGGAAAGCGCGCACAACAAGCCGTTCTACCAGCTGTGCACGCACATGGCGCCGGACTACCAGCAGCTGGAATTCGATCTGCGCCTGTACCTGACCCAGCTCGATCTCGCCGGCGCCGCGCACAGCTGAGCGGCCTCGCGCGTGGCAGGGCGACGACGCCTGCACGTACACTGCCCTGCCCTGATCGCCGAGCCATTCGATGTCCGCCCCTACCCGCCTCGACAAATACGTGGCCGCCATGCTGCCGTGCTCGCGCAGCGAAGCGCAGCAGTACATCGAGGGCGGCTGGGTCAGCGTGGACGGCGTGGTGGTCGAGGAACCGCAGGCGGCGGTGACCACGCAACAGGTGACCCTGGCCGCCGATGCGCAACTGGGCGCGGTCGAGCCGGCTACCTTGCTGCTGCACAAGCCGGCCGGGCTGGACCTGGACGCCGCCCTGGCCCTGGTCGGGCCGGACACGCGCAGCGCGTTGGACATGGCCAATGTGCGCGTGCTGAAGCGCCACTTCCTGCGCCTGAACGCGCCGCTGCCGCTGGAAGATGCGGCCAGCGGCCTGCTGGTGCTGAGCCAGGACGGCCGCGTGTTGCGCCGCCTGACTGAGGACGCGACCTCGATCGAACAGGAATTCGTGGTCGAGGTGCGCGGCGAACTGCGCCCCTACGGCATGCTGCGGCTGGCGCACGGCCTGGTCTACCGGCAGCGCAGCCTGCCGCCGTGCAAGGTCAGCTGGCAGAACGAGGACCGCCTGCGCTTCGCGATCAAGCACGTGCAGCCCGGGCAGCTACAGCACATGTGCGCCGAGGTCGGGCTGGAAGCGATCAGCCTGCGGCGCCTGCGCGTGGGCCGCATCCCGCTGGGCAAGCTGGCGCCGGGCGAATGGCGCTATCTGCCGGGCGGCGGGCGCTTCTGAGCAGCGGCGCTCGGGGACCGGTGACGCGCCGACCCACGCCGCGCGCAGCCGTGCCGCCGCGCACGATTGAGCCTGGCGGCGCGAAGCCCCCCTGTCTTGCGGCCTATTGCGCGCGTCGCGGCTGGCGGCCGACACTCGCCGCGGGCACAAGGGGACGGACATGATCGCAACGATGCTGGCAGCGGCACTGGCCCTGGCGCCGACCGATGCTGCGCTGGCGCAAGCCGATCTGCAGTTCGCCGCCGCGCGCATCGCCGCCGATCATCCGGGCCTGGCCCCCGGCGTGGATCCGGCGCTGGCCGCGCAGGCGCAACAGGCGGCGAGCGCGGCGCAGGCCCAGGCGCGGCGCATCGTCGATCGTGCCGGCTACACCCGGGTCATGCGGGCCTACGTCGCCGCGTTCGGCGACCCGCACGTGGCGATCGACCTGGCTTCGCCCGATACGTCGAGCGCGGCGCAGCCCGCAGCCGACACCGCCGCACAGGGCGCATTCGAACGCCTCACGCCAGCGGCGTGGAAACTGACCCTGCCGACCTTCTATGCCGGCGATCCCGGCTTCGATTCGACGATGAGCGCGATCGCCGCGGCGGCGGACGCGCTGCAGCAACACACGCCCGCACTGCTGGTCCTGGACCTGCGCGGCAACGGCGGCGGCGCCGCGGCACCCGGCGATGCGGTGCTGACCGCGATCTGGGGCGAGCAGGCGCTGCCCGCGCTGGGCCACCGCCGTGCCAGCGCCTCGCTGTGGCGGGTCTCCGCCGGGGTGATCGAAAACCTGCAGGCGCGCCGTACGCG